>NZ_JBTKVD010000005.1:0-252001 GCF_054454555.1 Acinetobacter sp. ANC 4636
GTGTGGCTTATTACGTTCAAACTTGGCTTTAGCCATGATGATCTTCCTCGTTTACGTCGAAAGCAAGCTACAAGAGGCTACAAAAGACACCGAAGCTACACAACACATCGACATATAGTCAAAAAAAACAGACGCCCAATACTTTAAAAGCAGACTAATAAGCCTGCTTCTTTAAAAATTTGTAGATATTTCTACTAAACTGTAATCTGGAGCTCTTATCGAGATTTGAACTCGAGACCTCTCCCTTACCAAGGGAGTGCTCTACCACTGAGCTATAAGAGCGATAAGCTTCGATGGAGCGGGAGACGAGGGTCGAACTCGCGACATGCAGCTTGGAAGGCTGCCGCTCTACCAACTGAGCTACTCCCGCGTGTTGGTATTTATACCACCTCATTCGAAGTTAAATATGGTGGTGAGAGAAGGATTCGAACCTTCGAAGCTTTCGCGACAGAGTTACAGTCTGTTCCCTTTGACCGCTCGGGAATCTCACCAGATCACACTTATTTCAGTGCTGTTCTTACTCAACTAAACTTCACACTTTTAAATGGTGCCGGCACACGGATTCGAACTGTGGACCTACTGATTACAAGTCAGTTGCTCTACCAACTGAGCTATGCCGGCGTTTCTTAGTGTTTCGTACGTTTCGTATCGGAACGGTGTGCAGTTTAGCAAAACTCAGAAATGATGCAAGCGGTTTTTTTAAAAAAACCGCGAAAAACTCATAAAATCAATCCATTTGATGATAATTCAACCGCTTTGATCACTGCGCGAGCTTTTATTTGGGTTTCATTCCATTCAGATTCAGGATTTGAGTCTGCAACCAGCCCTGCTCCAGCCTGTACATAGACTTTATTATCACGAATAACACAGGTACGAATCGCAATCGACATGTCCATTTCACCATGCCAACCCAAATATCCGACTGCACCACCAAAAATACCGCGTTTTACTGGCTCTACTTCATCAATAATTTCCATTGCACGGATTTTTGGCGCACCAGATAGCGTTCCCGCCGGGAATGTTGCTTTAAAAACATCCAAAGCATCGACATCATCCCGTACTTCACCTTGTACATTCGAAACAATATGCATTACGTGCGAGTAACGTTCGATTACCATGCGGTCAGTCACTTGCACTTTTCCAATTTTAGACACGCGCCCAACATCATTACGCCCCAGATCGATCAGCATAAGATGCTCAGCAATTTCTTTTTCATCAGAAAGTAGGTCTTTTTCCAGTGCCAAGTCTTCTTCTTTAGTTTTACCACGTGGGCGCGTACCAGCAAGTGGGCGCACAGTGGCTATTCCATTTTCTAAACGGGAAAGAATTTCAGGCGATGAACCCACAATATGAAATGGTTTGTGATCGGTTAAGGTATGCCCTTGCACCAAGAATAGATACGGCGATGGGTTGAGATGGCGTAGCGCACGATACACTTGCAAAGGTTCACCATCGAAATCTGACACCATGCGATGCCCAGGCACCACCTGCATCACATCGCCCGCACGAATGTATTCTTTGACTTTCTCAACCGTTTGTAAAAACTTCTCTTTACCTGTAAGCGATTCAAAATGTGGTGCTGTATGCGGTTTGGCTTCTAGGCTAATTGGTGTATTGAGCTGTTTTTCAATCTCATCAAGTTGCTGCTGTGCTTTTTGGTAAGCATCGGCATCTTGTGTATCTGCATGCACAATAATAAATAAGGTATCTTTCAAGTTATCAAAAACAATCACGGTTTTTGACAACATCATCCAGATATCAGGTAAGCCAACAGGGTCTTGATTTGGAATATGGTTCAGACGCGGCTCAATATAACGCACAGCATCATAACCAAAGTAACCTACTAGACCACCTGTAAAACTCGGTAGCTCTGGTAATTGTTGCTGTGTCGGGACTTTAAACTGAGCCTGAAAGTCACGAATATATTGAAATGGGTCACTACATGACTGTTGAGTGATCTGCCCATCAGGTTGTTGAATCGTAAGCTGACCTTCATTACAAGAAAAGATCGTTGATTCACCCAATCCAATAATTGAATAACGCGCCCAGTTTTCCCCACCCTCTACCGACTCAAATAAATAAGCTTGTGCATGCTGTTTCAGGCGAGCAAACACCGACAACGGCGTATCGGTATCTGCCAGACGGCGACGGTAAACGGGAATGGTGTTAAAACCTTGTTGTTGCAGTTGTTGAAAGCGTTCAGGAGTCATCATTTGTGGAATGCCTTTTATTTTAAAAATAGGGTTGATCAGTCAAAACTCGGTTAAGCGTGGTTATGAGCGACGCCATCGAAAAAAGGTGATCATATTCATTCCAAGATTCCTGTACTTATTAAACAAACATTAAACGATTAAGGTTTCGAGAGTATCAATCACTTGCTGCGGTTGGCAAGCAGAAATATCTTCACCATGATTATAGCCATAACTCATTACCACACAGTCAATCCCTGCACGACGTGCAGCCTCAACATCATTGCTTGAGTCGCCAATCATCAGGGTCTTTTCAGGTTGTACCTGAAAGAAATCCATAGCATGCAACAGTGGCATCGGGTCAGGTTTACGTTTCGGCAAACTATCCCCTCCAACAACCAAACTAAAGAAGTTCCCGACTTCAAGTTTATTGAGCAGGATTTTTGCCAGATGCTCAGGTTTGTTGGTCACACATGCCATATTTAACTGCTGTGACTGGCAATACTGTAGAAAAGGCAACACCCCTTCAAATAACTGGCTTTCTACACACAATTCAAGTTCATAAACTTCGAGATATTTTTCCAATAGCTGCCGATGTTGCTCAGGGTCAATCTGCCCTTGTAAATGCATCAGCACCCGATCACAGAGCTTGGACGTCCCCTGCCCAACCCATTCACGGATTTGCGCTTCAGTGACAAGTGAATAGCCAAGCTGTTGCAGGGTCAGATTCATGGCGCGAAACATATCTGCTGCGGTATCGATTAAGGTGCCATCTAAATCAAATAAAATGACATTTCGCTGCTGTAATCGGCTGACCGATGACATGGATTTCTCCTTTTAAGTATGAGGTTGTGTTGCAACCTCACCACTTCGTCTTATTTAAAGAATACAAATGCCAAAACAACCAAAATAATAATCGCAATGATGGTCATCAACCCAACTGATACATTTTTCTGTTGTTCAACTTCCTGTTCAACACGAGATGCAGGCGGTTCAATCGGCACTGGAGTAGGTTCAACTTTGGCATGAAGGTCAATACCTTCAGGAATTGGTGCAGGTTTTGGTACAGAAACCTGTTGCGGCATGCCTTCACGGCTGACAGTCGTTTCTGCTGCACGCTCTGTTAAGCTTGGCATACCCTGCTCACTCATTTTCTGAGCATGATTGTCTAATTCTATTTGGCTCGCTGCTTTAGGTAATTCAAGATTTTCATCAATGGCCAAATCTGCATTTTCAGCCAACAGCGCGAATTTTAAATTCGCAAATTGAACAATATCACCTTGCGTTAACAGCGTCTCTTGAGCAATACGCAAATCATTCACAAACGTGCCATTGGATGAATTTAAATCAGTTAACCACAATTGATCATCACGAACGTTCAATGCTGCATGGCGGCGGGAAATCGCCGAAGATTGCAAAACCAGGTCACAGTCTTGATGACGTCCAACCAGCATATCTTGTTTTACTTCGATTTCCTGACCCTGTAATTCATCAGAAATCGCCTGTAGTGTCCAACTCATATTGATTTCCCATTTTC
The DNA here is from genome assembly GCF_054454555.1 of Acinetobacter sp. ANC 4636. NCBI lineage: Bacteria > Pseudomonadati > Pseudomonadota > Gammaproteobacteria > Moraxellales > Moraxellaceae > Acinetobacter > Acinetobacter sp. ANC 4636. The sequence continues at coordinate 3,727 of NZ_JBTKVD010000005.1, forward strand.
TCGTTTCACATAGAATAACATGTTTAGCCGATCATGCTGCCCCTGTCAGCCCAATGATTCAATTCACTTTATCTTTGAACAGAGCTGTATTACACGAACCTGCCTAGATGGTTTATTGAACAATATCCATGATCTGAATTGTATTTCCAGCAGCATCATATGAAGTGTGATTCAATTTTTAAATACGTCCCAATAAAATCACCAAGATTTAAATTCAAAAAAAACCTGCTATTAAGCAGGCTTGTTGATTCATCATCACATTCATTTTTTAACGCTTATGCTCAGATTGATGCTTTAAACTCGCACCCGTTAAACAATTTTCATCTTCAAGAACATGTTGTTCTGCAACTGCTTGAACTTCAATTTCAATTTTATATTCCGAGTCAATCAGTTTCACGCCTAAAGCCGCACGAGCAGGTGGGCAGCCTTCTGGCACCCAATCCTCCCAGACAGCATTCATTTGTGCATAATCCCCCACAGAAGCTAAATAAATTCGGGCGCAAACAATATCTTTTTTGCTGGCACCCGCATGTGCAAGCAAGCGATCTATAAATTTCAGAACTTCCTTGGTCTGGCCTTCAACATCTAAAATTGTATTTTCAGCCACCTGCCCTGAAATATAAATAAAATTTGCTGAACCTACATGAGCAATGGTCATTTCACTAAATCGTGGACCGATTTCATGCCGTGTAATTGTCACCATTTGAATTCTCCTTATTCTTTATTTCACAATATCTAATTACATGGCGCAGATGTTGTTATTTTGTTATCTCTTGATTTTGCTGAGTTGACCACCATCCCCCGCCTAAAGCTTGAAATAATGCAGCCGTATCTTGTAAGCGATTGCCTTGAGCCTGTGCTAATGCCAATTGCATTTGTAAATCATTTTGCTCAAGTGGTAGTAAAGCTATACGACTAATATCACCTAAACGGTATTGTTTGCGTGCCAAATTTAAACTTTTTGAACTGGCCTGTGTAGCCTGTAAAGCTGTGCCATAGGCATTTTGATCTGACTGGATCGATTGCATCACGTCACCAACATTTTGAAATGCAGCAATAATCGTGCTTTTATATTGTGCGACTGCACCATCATAAGCAGCACGTGCTAGTTTTTCTTTATGTTTTAATGCACCACCATCAAAAATAGGGGCAGTTATGTTTGCGCCAAGCCCCCAAAAACTTGAACCCGATGCAAATAAGTTTGAGATTTTATCGGCAGATGACCCCAAATCCGCACTTAAGGCAATATTTGGCAATCTATTTGCAACTGCAACGCCGATATTGGCGCTCGCAGAATGTAACATGGCTTCAGATAAGCGAATATCGGGACGGCGTTGCAATAAACTTGAAGGTAGTGCTGCTGGTAGTTCATATGGCAACTTAAAGTGAGTTAAATTAAACTCGGCAGCCAAACGATCACTCGGGTATTCACCTGCTAAAGCCTTGATTAAATCACGTTGAATTGCCAGTTGTTTTTGTAAAGGAGGTAACGTCGCTTCCACCGCCAATTGCGCCGATTCTTGTGTCATCACATCTGCATCTGACACCTGTCCGAGTACTCTCGCTTTATGCAGAATCGAGGTTAATTCACGTTGTTTTTGAATTGCATTTTGCGTAATTCGAATTTGATCACGAATAATCGCTTCTTGAATTGCCGCATTGACAACATTGCTAATCAAAGTGAGATAAGTCACTTCTACATTGTAGCGACTTGCATCTGCTTCAGCTTTGAGCATTTCAACCTGACGTTTATTTGCTCCCCATACATCTAGGCTATAGGACGCATTTAATTGTGCTGTATGCAAATTATAGATATAGCTGTTCGAAGCTAAGGGGCTAGCCAATGACTTCGCAACTCTTTGTCTAGTTGGGTTAAAGTTTGCAGATACGGAAGGGAAAAATGCAGCCTGCTGGATTTTCACATTTTCCAAAGCCTGATTTAGATTCGCTTGGGCAATTGCCACAGAAGGATTATTTTTCAGGCACTTTTCGATCAGTAAATTCAGTTCTTGTGAATGAAAGGCTTGCCACCATGCTGTAGGAATATCTTGTAAAACATATTTCTGTGCTGTTGAAGGAGCCTGAGATAATGCCAAATTAGGTTGCTCAACGAGCGCCTTAGGTAAATGAACATCGGGCCGTTGATAATTGGGGCCAACCGTACATCCTGATAGGATTGCCAGCAAACCTATCCCGCTCCAGAATGTGCCTTTTCTTAAAACATTTACCGACAAAGTATATGGTCTCAAGTTTTTCATTAACGATGACTCCGACGTCCAGGCATATTCCATTTTTTATTTTCAGCAAATCTTTCAATCACATAATAAAATACTGGAACAATAAATAAGGTCAATAAAGTCGATACAATGAGACCACCGACCACAACTGTAGCCAAATTACGCTGTACATCTGTGCCGACTCCTGTTGCCAGTGCTGCTGGTAGCATCCCAATAGAAGCCACCGTAGCCGTCATTAAAACAGGGCGTAAACGTTCACTTGCTGCGGTAATGATACTTTGATCTAGATCAAGCCCATCCCCGCGCGCACGCCTGAAATTGGCGACCATAATGATCCCGTTCTGGACAGAAACACCGAACAACGCAATAAAGCCGACTGCACTCGCGACATTTAAGGTATTCCCCGTCACATTCAGCGCAATAAGCCCCCCTAAAGTCGCCAGTGGCACAACACCTAAAATCAGTAATACCTGACGGAAGCGTCCAAACTGGAAAAATAACAAAGCGCCCATCATGCCGATCACTAAAATCATAATAAACCCTAGGCGTTTTTCGGCACGATCTTGGCTTTGGAACTGTCCTGCCCACTCCATATGATATTTACTTGGATCGAGTTTGACTTGAGCATTAATTTTTTGCTGCGCCTCAGCCAAATATGATGTTAAATCACGACCACGGTTATCAATACGAACGGTAATTTGTCGTTCGCCCTGCTCATGCGAAATGGTGCTTTCACCTGTTTTGAGTGAAATATTTGCCACCTGAGCCAATGGAATTTTTGCACCACTTGCGCTGTTTAATTGCAAAGCACCCAATTCGGCAGGGCTATTCTTCGCATTTTTAGGGAAACTGACTGTCACGTTATATTGGCGGGCATCAACGTACACAGGAATAATCGGCGTGCTTCCGACACCTGTTTGGATCAGCGCAGAAATATCGGCAATGCTAATACCATATCTTGCTGCCGCTTCACGATTCACCTTGATCATAACTTGCGGGATAGGCGGCTCCTGAAATAATGAAGCTGAAGCTGTTCCTCGGATTCCTTTTAAAATATCGACCACTTGATCACCAATACGGCGACCTTCTTTTAAATCTGGCCCATAAATACGTAAAACCAATGGGCTGTGCGCACCACCTACCGCATCGTTTACGCCATCAATAATCGGCTGGCTAATCCCGATATCGTAACCCGGCATTTGGCTAAATTCTTGCCCCAACTTTTTAATAAATTGAGCCTTGGTTTCGCCATTTGGCCACTCACTATAAGGTTTCAACCCAACTGGCATTTCGATATGCGAGGGTGTCCACGGGTCTGTGCCGTCATCACTGCGTCCAACCTGACTCACCGCATAAGACACTTCAGGGTGCTTGAGTAAAACACGGCGCAGATTTGTGGCCATTTCACTGGATTTATCTAGTGAAATACCTGTTGGCAACTGCACTTGTAGCCACAATGCACCTTCATCCAACTCAGGCAAGAATTCACGCCCTGTACGCGCGCCAAGTAAGACCACAGCCACTAAAGACAAAATCGTAATGCTATAAACAATCACTGGGCGGAATAATAAAGTGGTTAAAACCTTTCTATATTTTTCAGTAAGCCAGATTAAGGGTTTATTTTCAAAAACCTTTCTGGGCTTTTTCAAAGCGACGTAAGCCAATCCCGGAATCAATGCGATCGCACAGACTAAAGCACCGAGTAATGCATAGCTCACTGTAATCGCCATCGGTGTAAACAACTTACCTTCAGCACGTTCAAAGGCAAATAATGGTAAATAGGCAGTAATAATAATCAGTGTTGCAAAGAAAATCGGACGACCAACATAACTTAAAGTTTCCAAGATATCTTGCTCGCCTAAAACCACATCTGGTTCTTCTTCTCGCCGTCTTAAAATGGCCTCCATGACCACAATTGCCCCATCGACAATAATCCCGAAGTCGATTGCCCCAAGCGAAAATAAATTGGCAGGCATATTGGTAAAATTCATCAGAATAAATACCGTCACCAACGCCGCTGGAATGGCAACCGCCGCAATAATGGCACTGCGCGGGCTTCCCAAAAACAAGATCAGAACAATCAAGACAAGCCCGACGCCTTCCATTACCGTATGTGTCACTTTATCGACAGTGAGTTTGACCAAGCTATCTCGGTCGATATAAGGCACAATTTTAACCCCTTGCGGAGCAAGTTGTTTATTCAGTTGATCAACTTTGGCATGTACACCATCTAGAACGGTTGAAGGGTTTTGATATTTTGTCATCAAAACAATCCCTTCTAGCGTGTCTGGGTTATAGTCTTTACCTACAATCCCTTCACGCTCTTGATGCCCAATCACCAGCTTGCCTAAATCTTTTAAATAAATAGGCATGCCATTTTTTTGCGTCACAACAACTGAAGATAAATCTTCAAGGGAATGAACCTGACCAACGCCACGCACGACATAGCTTTGTTCACCTCGGGTAATACGCCCACCGCCGGCATCTGAACTGCTGGAGTTAATTGCTGTGGTCACATCATTAAGAACCACGCCATATTGCTGCATTTTTGCAGGGTCTAATTCCATACGGAATTCTTTGGTTAAACCACCAAAGTTATTGACATCAGCAACCCCTGCAACCTGCTTAAATGCAGGCATCACAACCCAGCGCTGGATCTCTGAAAGCTGCATCAAATTTTTATTTTCAGATTCGAGGGTATAACGATAAATTTCACCGCCTGAACCACTTAGCGGGCCTAAACTAGGTTGAGCACCAGCTGGTAAGGTGACACTACTTAAACGCTCCATCACCCGTTGACGAGCAAAGTAATCATCTTTACTGTCAAAAACTAGTGTAATCAGAGAAAGTGCAAAAGTACTACTAGAACGAATGGTTGTGACGCCTGGCGTACTATATAGACTACGTTCTAATGGTGTTGTAATTTGTTGCTCAACATCTTCAGCAGACAGCCCAGGAACTTGTGTTGTGACCTGCACAGTGACATCATCAAGTTCTGGATACGCTTCTACTTTCATCACTTTCCATGAGTACATGCCATAAATTGCGAGAATAATGGCAATCGCCCAAACCAAGTGACGGCGACGGAAAAATAAGGCAATCAGACGATTAATCATTGAGTAGCACTCCACCACTAACAATCACGCGATCTGATGGATTTAAGCCAGAGATAATCTGCACATCAGTATCATTTTCACTGCCCAATTCCACAATTTTCCGTACATAGGTATGTGGTTTTATTTCTACAAAAACGGTGATTTGCTCATTATTCATCAGCAACGCAGACTGCGGCACAGTAATTTTCTGTTGGTTATTATTTTTAATTTGCACCGTTGCAAACATATTTGGCTTCAATTTCATATTGGTGTTATCAAATAAAATACGAGCCTTGGTGCGGCGGGTGTCGCTATCTAAAACATTACTGATATTCCCAATACGCCCATGGAACACTTGGTTTGGGTATGCGGGGAAAGTTACATCTACCTCTAGCCCTGTATGCACCTGATTCAGCTGTGCTTCTGGAATATTTGCAGTTACCCAGATCTGATCAAAATTTGCAATGGTCAAAATCGCATTGGTATTGTCATTGATAAATGAGCCAAGGCCTACATTTAAAGCCGTGACATCACCATTGATTGGAGAAACGATCGGCAAAAAGGCTTCGGAGCCTGACCGTTTTGCGCCATGCCCTGCCAGGGTTTTTAAACGTTGCGTTGCACGTTCATATTCGTCTTTGGCTTGAATTTGTGTACTTTGAGCCGCTTCCAAATCTTTATTGGCATTCGCACCAATCGCATTGACTTCACGCGCACGTTTTAAGCTGGCATTGGCTAAACTCAAACTATCTTTGGCTTTACTCACATCTGCATACGCTTGGGCTAAATCTCCAGAGCTCATGATCGCAAGCACTTGCCCTTTGTGAACATGATCGCCAATTTTTACATTGAGTTGAACGATACGACCTGTCAGTGGAGGCTCAATATTGGCAGATGCTGCCGTATTAGCCTCAACCATGCCAGGGAAGCTGGTCACTTGAGCCGAACCACCTGAACTCACAGGCATGACTTTGAGATGGCTGATTAAAGGTGAATGATTCGGTACAATATATTCATCCCCTTGATGTTTAAACATTTCAGGTGGAGGGCTAGGGTTTTTAGCTTCAGCAGGTTCATTTTTATGAAATGACACGATCCAAATGATGCCTATCAGCAAACATCCTCCGAATGCAATAGCCAACTTTGAACCGACAGATAGTTTTGAAGCATTATGATTGGTTGAAGGCATAGTCTGGCTACCTTAAATCGTATTGGATTCGTGATTTTTTTAAAAATCGACCTGCTTAAAGCGCATACATCATATAAATTAAAAATTAAACAAAAATTAAAAAGACTCTAAAAAAAGAATTTAAATAGTTGAAATATATTTAAAAATTAAACCAAATACTCCAGATTATAATTCTCTAAAATGACAAGTTAATGATATAAAATTGTAATATTTATGATTATTTTAATCTGATTAAACATAGCAGCGTTATACCAAACGACTCATGATGATTTATTCAACAATACTATTCACAAATATGTAGCATTCATCCACTCAAATCTACTACATCGTGAATTTAACTGTAAAACTTCACTTCTTTTATTGATCTATTTTCTGCACCTATGAACCAAATATAAAAAGAGTTGAAACAATCATGAAAGTGACCCAATTGTTAGAATGTCGTCAAACAATAAAACCTGCAACAGCACACATAAAAAAAGCTGAATCTAAAATAAATTCAGCTTTTTTCATCTTATTCATCTCGATTAGATCAAGAAGTCTTCCAAGCTTGCGCCTTTTTCCAACTCAGTCACTAACCAGCGAGGTTGTTTACCACGACCAGTCCAAGTTTCTTCTGGGTTGTTTTTATTACGGTAGCGTGGCTCAACAGTTTTACGCGTTGGGCTTTTACGTTTTTGAGCGCCATATTCAAGTAGTTGCTCAATTGTTAAATCAAGACCTGAAGCAATTTCAATTACTTGATTATAAGCATCTTGAATTGCCTGTTCTTTTTTAGAAGCAATTAAAACTTCCGCTTCACGTTGTAAGCGTTTTAACTCTTCAACAGATAAAGTACTAATGTCTTGCACAGTTTTTCTCCAAATTCAGATTGAAATCTATTTAAAATAAACTTCCATGTCAAATATATTAATCTAATCATGATTATTAAGTATAGAGAAAAGCCAAAGAAATAACTTATTTTTACAACATCAACCGCTTTTTATTTTTAAATCATAAAACCTCTAGTTTCATATTTTAAATATCCTGATATTCGAATTGCAAAATTATTCAGCTATAGATTTACTTTTAAAAAGTTCGTATTACTCTCAAACAGTAAATTAAGCTGTTGTACCAGAACTTCATTATCCTTTAACTGGTTTTTAATTCTTAAATAACTCATTAATATATTATCTGGATATAATTCTAATAATTTTTCTGCTTCAGAAAAACGACCTGTTTCCTGATAAACAAACCATCTTGCAAAACTAAATATAGGAATATTTGGGTATTTTTCTTCCCACATATTTAACTGTTGTTCAATTTTCTCATATGCAGGTGTTTGTTTTAACAATTGTTTTTCAAACCACAAATAAAAAACTTCCTGATCAAACAATTCATCCAGTAATGTTTCAGCCAACATTTCATGCGCCAGACTCATCTCTGGTAACCGCGCTAAGACCTTCAACCACAACACTTTATTTTCACGGGTTGTGTCATGCAGCTTCGTCTCTTTAAACTCTTCATAACGCTGCTGTAAATGATTTAAATCTTCTGGGCTGGCCTGATCAAAGGCAATTAAAATCTGCTGCAACCAACGGGTTTTATCAAGATCATTGAGCTGCCCAAACTGACTACTTTGTACATACAGCCACGGAAATTGCACCGCAAACTGTCCCCAAAGCAAGGTTAAACGCTGCAGATATCCCTGCTGAATGTCTTTTAGCCAAGGAGATAATTCATGCTGAGATAAAAATTCCAAATGGGTTAATGCATGATTAGGGTTTTGTTCAGATAAATAAATTTCAATTCGCTGCAATTCTGCCAATTCAAACGCCATAGCAGGACTATGTTCAAGCATATTTAATGCTGATTTTGCATCACCCTGCTTCCAGAGGAAAAATGCATGAATCACTTCATTTAATAAATTAGATTGTTTAAAAATCCCTTCAACCATGTCCCTTTTTTCTTGATTGGCATCTAATAACCACAATACCGCCATTTTTTCATAAGGGTGCAAATGTTCAAAATTAAATACTTTCTGTTTTCTTTGTTCAAGTCGGGAAAAATAACGTTTAAATAGCAACCATAATACCTGTCCAATCAGGCTCAGTATGACCAGCGAAATTAATAATGCCCAAACATTACTCTGAATTTGCCAATGTCGAAAATAAACATAGACATAACCTGCGCCATACCCATAACTCAGGATACTCACTAGCGCAATTAAAAGCAGCAGCACAAATGCATAAGAATATAAAATCTGTTTCATGCCTGACCTCTAATTCAATATTGCCAGTGCAGTGAGTTTCGGCATAGTCACAGCAGGCAGCTGCTTGGCTTTTTCAAGTAATACACTTAAAGCATGGCGATTAAATGTCGGTGCTTGACGCAATAACTGATTTACATCTAACAATGTTTGCTGATATTCATCATATTGGCCAGATTCAAGCAATTGTTTTGCGAGTACCAGACGTATTTGCATTTCTTTTAATACCAGCCGTTGATTCATTAATTCAGTTTGTGGCTGGTCTGTTGATTCAACTTTAAACCAGCGATTCCAAAAATGCTTTTGCTGCACAGGCTGATATTGTTGGGTCTGGCTCAATAATAATTGATTTAATTGCTGATCCATTTGGCGAAATATTAAATGTAACTGATCTAGCTGATTTTGATGGTTATCGTGATATTGCTGAATATTTTGTAAATCTTGAGTAATTGCCTGATATAAACTTTGTTGCAGAGCGGGTGATAAATCATAAGCTGCAATCTCCTGATTGAGCTTTTGCAATTGTTGAAATGCATAAACGTCCTGTTGCTGCCGTAAAGCAAACTGTACCAGTTGCAACTGCTGTTTTACCAAAATAATCGGATTAAGCACATGTACAGCAGCACTTTCACTACTGGCAACATCTGAAGCAGTAGCCTCTGACGTATCGGGTGCAAGTTGACGTTGTAATGCCACTAACTGGTCATTGGCATTGGCATTGGCTTGTTCGCTATGCAAAATCCGCGTTTGTAGCTCTTGTAATTGCTTGGAGTTTTGCATCAGATCGTAATTGAGTTTTACCATCCAAGTGACAATCAATAGACTTAAAGCCACAAATAACTTTCTCATGCTGTGCCTTTTTGTTTTAACAGAAAGTTGCGTATGCTCTCTGGGTCTAAACTTTCAAGCTGCTGCACAGCGAGAATGTGCTGCTGAAGCAACAATTGCGTTAAGCGTTGCCCTAAAGTGAGATACTGACATTTAGATAAAATTTCAGGGGTATTTTGACATAGTTTGACCCAGTTCAACCAACTGGCTTCACTACTTATACAAACAAAGATAGGCTGTGTCATGGTCAGCAAGCGTGGGGATAATTGCTGAAACTGTGTCGTGGTCTGTGCGGGACACTGGCGCTGATACAGCACAAAATTCAAAATATTGACACCGCGCTGCTGTAAGGCATCCATCATGAACTGTCGTCCACCACGCCCCCGCCAAAACGCCACGCGCTGAAGATGCAAGCCCTGCAACACAGGAAGTTGTAACATACCTTCGGAGTTCTCAACATCTGGAACACTGGCAGTAATGCCATAGTGCTGCAAACTGCGTGCCGTTGCCTGCCCCACTGCAATCCACTGCACCTGATTTAAAGCGGACAGTTCGATTTGGCTTGCCTGTAAATACTGCATCCCCACATCAACCGCCGTAGGGCTAACGGCTACAATCACCTGAGCGCACAGCAATTGCTGATAGAGTGCTGCAAGCTCTGCGGAATAGGGCATTGCCTTTAATTCCAGTAAAGGCAATTCCACTACTTCAATCTGGTCTTGTTGTAGAATTTGCGTCAGGGCTTGCGCACGCTCAATTGGGCGAGTATTCAGCAGAAGCATTTTAGTGGTGCAGCGCCTTGAGTAATTCACCTGCACCTTGAGCCAACAATTGCTGCGCTAATTGCACACCCAACTGCTCAGCTTGCTCCACAGTACCTGTCACCTCATCTTTCAACAACACGACACCATCGATACTCCCTACCCGACCTTCTAGATGTAATTGCTGATCTTGCAAAGTGGCAAAACCTGCAATCGGCACTTGGCATCCCCCTTCCAAATACGCATTAAATGCCCGTTCAGCACGTACACAATATTGAGTTTCAGCATGTGCCAAAGGTGCAATCAAATCCAGAACTACCTGATCCTGATCACGACATTCCAGACCTAAAGCACCTTGTCCAACTGCAGGTAAACTCATGTCTGCGCTAACATGATGACGAATACGTTGCTCCAGACCCAAACGCTTTAATCCTGCGCTGGCTAAAATAATGGCATCGTACTGACCTTCATCCAGTTTTCCAAGGCGAGTGCCTACATTGCCACGCAAATCTTTAATCACCAAATCGGGACGCTGCTGCAAAATCTGACACTTACGGCGCAAACTAGATGTCCCAACCACTGCACCTTGTGGCAATTCATCAAAATGTGCGTAATGATTGGAAACAAAAGCATCAAACGGGTTTTCACGCTCGCAAATAACCGCCAGCGTTAAGCCTTCAGGCAGTTGCATTGGAACATCTTTCATGGAATGAACGGCTAAATCGGCACGACCATTGAGCAAGGCACTTTCTAGCTCTTTGACAAATAAACCTTTTCCACCAATTTTTGCTAAAGGTGTATCAAGGATTTTGTCCCCTTGAGTGACAAAAGTCACCAATTCTACGGTTAACTGAGGGTAAAGCTGCTCAAGACGACTTTTTATATGCTCGGCTTGCCATAATGCAAGAGGGCTTTGACGGGTCGCAATTTTCAAAATATTCATAATGGATGAAGCCTGAGCATCGAGATGATGCACTAAACTTAACCTGATCTAATAAAAATGCAAGTCCCAAGCCTAAAAAACTGTTTAGAGTTGCTGTATAGACTCGCGAAGCTGAGGCAAATGCCGTCGGCTAATCACCAAACGCTCAGCGACATCACGTAACCGCACCTGATACTGTCCAGAACAAATACTTTCAATTCCATCTAAAAATTTGATGGATACCAAGGCATTGCGATGAATTCGAATAAACTGGTCAGCAAACTCCAGTTCCAGATCTTTTAATGTTTCATCAATCAAGACACTACCCTTTTGATGACGAATGGTGACATATTTCTGATCTGCCAGAAAATAATACACCTGCTCAATCGGAATCAGTTCAACCCCCCGATGAGACTTTGCGGTAATGTGCTGGCGCTGTTTTTTGGATATTTGACTGGATGATTGCTGAAATTGGCTGACTTGTGCCTGATTGGGTTTACAGACTTGATCGAGGACTTCACACAATTCATTTTTGGCAATCGGTTTGAGTAAATAAGCTTGTGCCTGCGACTGAAAAGCCTGCAAAGCATGCTGATCATACGCTGTACAGAAAATGATGGCGGGTTTGATCTCAAGATGCGCCAATTGGCGGGCACAGCTTAACCCATCTATTTCGGGCATCTGAATATCGAGCAATACCACATCAGGCTCATACTCTAGAACCAAATCGTAGACTTGCCCACCATGTTCAGCTGTTGCCACCACCTGATGCCCCAAATCACTGACCAAACGCACCAATCGTTCAACAGCGAGCGGCTCATCATCACAAATTAAAATATCCATACGCGCTTTATATTCCCCGATTTGCTGTGTATGTCATCCGCTTGTTATTGATACGGATAGGTTAAGATTGTGGTAAAGATGCCCTGCCCTGCAAAACATTGAATATAGGCAGCATCGCCATAATAGGCACGTAGCCGTTGTTTAACATTTTCTAATGCAATGCCATTGCCTTGGCGTTGCCCTTGTTGTTCTTGTAAATATGGATTAGTAATCACAATATTAACTTGTCGGTCGAGAATCTCTACCAATAAACTGATCTTACACGGACTGCTTATTTTTTCAACACCATGAAAAATACTATTTTCAAGTAAAGGCTGCAAACTCAGGACTGGAATCTGAATATATTGCAGTGCCTGAATATCAGGCAAGCGCCAATCCATCTGCAAACGATCCCGTAGGCGAATCTGTTCAATCGCAATATATTGCCGGCAAATCTGTAGTTCTTCTGCCAAGCTCACCAATTTGAGTTCCTGAAAGCTCACCCGAAACAAACGCGACAGATTAATCAGCATCTCTTCTGCTTTATCGGGATCAACCGCAATCAAACTGACCACGCTGTTGAGGCTATTAAACAAGAAATGCGGCTGAATCCGTGCCTGCATGGCCTGAATTCGCGCCTGCAATTCGCTATGTTGCTGCTTAAGCCACTGATCGCGAATGTACAGATAGCGTAGCGAAAATGCCCCCATGAGTACGCCATAGCTGAGATGTAACCCGGCATGATCAAATAACTGCTGCCAATCACCAAGCTGTCGCCATCCAAAATGCATCATCAACAGCAATGCATTTAAGAAAATCGTGGTCAGAAGCACGATCCCTTGTAACAAGAAAAATGCTAACGTAAATACAACAACATGATTTAAATGGTTTATTTTTGGCTGTATTTTCTGAATCACCACAATAAAAGCCAGAATGACCCAATAAATGTAGAGCAAATATTGCAGGACATGCCCCCAGTTCATGGCTTGCCAAGCCCCTGCTTCAGCCAGCATCAATACCACCGCCAAAATACTGCTGGCTGCAAATAATTCGATTAAGTGTTGCCAACGACCTATTTTCGTAAAAAAATAGGCTGACTGATTGTTCAGCACATCGCTACTCTGGGCTGAATGATGATCTTGAGCATCGGCAAGTTGCTGAGCTTTTGTTATACTGCTTTTTATTTTACTGAGCCGCCATGACCACATCTTCTCATTCCTCTAATACTCCGCAAACCAATGAAACTTCAGGTATGTGGGGAGGTCGCTTTACCGAAGCTACTGATGCTTTTGTTGCTGAATTTACTGCATCTGTGCAATTTGACCAACGTTTTTATCAACAAGATATCGCAGGTTCGATTGCACATGCCACCATGCTTGCCAAAGTCGGTGTTCTGACTGAAGCTGAACGTGATGATATTATTCAAGGCTTGACTGAAATTCGTCAGGAAATCGAAGCAGGTACTTTCGAATGGCGTATTGACCTTGAAGATGTTCACATGAACATCGAATCACGCCTGACCAACCGCATCGGCATCACAGGTAAAAAACTACATACGGGTCGTAGCCGTAATGACCAGGTTGCAACGGATATCCGTTTATATGTACGTGACGAGATTGACGACATTCTCAAACTGCTCGAACGCCTACAAAAAGGAATTTTGGGTTTAGCTGCCAAAAATACTGCTACAATTATGCCAGGCTTCACCCATTTACAAACAGCACAGCCGGTGACTTTTGGTCATCACCTTATGGCGTGGTTTGAAATGCTGGTACGTGACAGCGAACGTCTGATCGACTGCCGTAAACGTGTTAACCGTATGCCACTAGGTTCAGCAGCGCTTGCAGGCACAACCTATCCAATCGACCGTGCTTATACAGCCGAGTTGTTAGGTTTTGAAGCAGTCAGCGAAAATTCACTGGATGCGGTTTCTGACCGTGATTTCGGCATTGAATTTAATGCCGCTGCATCATTAATCATGATGCACTTGTCACGTATGTCTGAAGAAATGATTTTGTGGACATCGGCACAGTTCAAGTTTGTGAACATTCCTGACCGCTTCTGCACAGGGTCATCGATCATGCCACAAAAGAAAAACCCTGATGTTCCTGAGTTAATTCGTGGTAAAACAGGTCGCGTGTATGGTGACCTCATGAGCCTGTTAACCCTCATGAAAGGTCAACCGTTGGCGTATAACAAAGACAACCAAGAAGATAAAGAACCTTTGTTTGATGCGATTGATACCGTTCGCGGCTCACTCATGGCATTTGCCGACATGATTCCTGCACTGGTTCCAAATATCGAAATTATGCGTGAAGCGGCACTACGTGGCTTCTCTACCGCAACTGACTTGGCCGATTATTTGGTGAAAAAAGGCGTGGCATTCCGTGACGCACATGAAATTGTAGGTAAAGCGGTTGCGCTTGGCGTACAGGAATCAAAAGATTTGTCTGAACTCAGCCTTGAACAATTACAACAGTTCTCTGACCTGATCAGTGCAGATGTATTTGAAAAAGCCTTAACCCTTGAGGCTTCTGTCAGCGCACGTAACCACATCGGTGGTACTGCCCCTGTACAGGTTGCTGCAGCAATTGAGCGTGCTTATGCGCGTTTAGAAAAACTTTACGCTTAAGGATCAATAAGATATGACTCGACAAGTTTTTTGCCGTAAATATCAAACCGAGATGGAAGGCTTGGACTTTGCACCATTTCCTGGTGCCAAAGGACAAGAACTATTTGAAACAGTCTCGAAACAGGCATGGCAAGAATGGTTAAAACACCAAACCACACTGATCAATGAAAAACGCTTAAACGTGTTTGAAGCAGAAGCGAAAAAGTTTCTGGAAGAACAGCGTGAAAAATTCTTGAGCAATGATGAAAGCGTAGAGAAAGCTGAAGGCTGGACTGCTGAGAAATAATATTTTACCTATAAATATTATCGCTCTGTATTTAACACCCAATAAAAAGCAACGACCCGTTCGTTGCTTTTTATTTCAACAAAACTTACATGCTGCTTACAAACAGGCATACAAAATAACAAGCCCTCACAGGACTACACATGATTGTTGCTTAGACTCTGGTTATTATACTTTTAACAAGACAAGGTTTTTTCTTGATTATTGTGACCGATACTCCTTTTATATATCCCAGATCACCCCCAACTCTGGGATTTTTTTTATTCTGGATTTGAGCCAGCAATAAAAAAAGGGCGAAATTCCTTCGCCCTTTCAAAAATATAAGAGTCAGCTCATTAGCGACTGTGTACCCGTTGCTCAATTTCATCTACGCTGGTATGACGAACATCCAGACCTTTAACAATATAAATCACCTGCTCGGCAATATTACGCGCATGATCACCTACGCGTTCCAAAGAGCGTAGTACCCAGAGAACATTCAATACACGCGAAATATAGCGAGGATCTTCAATCATATACGTCATGAGTGTGCGTGTCGCAGACTGGTATTCACGGTCAATATCGACATCGGCACGCAGTACTTCTAAAGCTTGCTCGGCATCAAGGCGTGCAAAAGCATCCAGTGCCTCATGAATCATGACACGGACTTGGTTGCCAATATGACGGGTTTCCATAAAACCGCGTGGCGAACCACCTTCTTCACATAAAGTTTGTGCAATATTGGCAATTTTTAAGGCTTCATCCCCAATACGTTCCATATCGGTATTGGCTTTGCTCATCGCAATCACCATCCGAAGGTCAATTGCAGCAGGATGTCGACGCGCTAAAATCAGGGTTAAGCCTTCATCAATTTCCAGCTCAAGACGATTTACATTTTTTTCTTGGTACTGAACATCGAGTGACATATTCACATCGGTATCGAGCAGTGCATGAATAGCATTGGTCACTTGCTGTTCGACTATCCCTCCCATTGCCATAAATTTAGCATTCACTTCTTGTAAATCTTCATTAAATTGTGAAGAAATATGATGTGCTAAGACTGGATTTTTTAGGGTCAAGAGAGATCTCCAAAATCGAGAAATGAATTTTTTTATTTAAACATAATTCACATGACGGTTTGATGACAAAACCAACAATTTGATACGATGGTGATTTTTTGATTTTCAATATCTTATTCTTGGAATTCCCAAAAATCATCGAATTTTACAGAGTATGGACATATTTCGTTTTTCTTTGACACTTCACTAAATTTGTTAACCAAAATTTGCAACTTTACAACAGCTTTCTTTGCATACTTACTTTAAAAATATCATCCATAAATTCGCAATGTTAGCAATTGACGATTTAAATTTTTGAGGTTGATTTATGCCAGTTAAACTAGGGCGTTCCATGCTAATGCTCGTACTCTTGATAGCAGGCTGCCATCAACCTACCAATGAACAACATCAGGAAGAATCGCAACACCACGGAATACAAAAAACGGTCATTTCTTTGTGTAGTTTGCTCGGTCAGCAAATGCAGAACATCACCAATACCAGCTCAGTACAAGATTTGCAGTATGTTAATCAACGATTGGAACAATGTTTACCACAACTTCCAGCGAATGAGCGCCAACAATTACTCTATGCCTCAACGAGCATGTATCAGCGCTTTCTCGCCAGCGACCGTACGACAGAACAACAGCGTGCTTTTGATCAATACGCGATGAGTGACAATACATACAACACCAGTTATCTATCCGAGTTTTCACCGCGTGACCGCTATTTACTACAGCATCAGGGCAATGCAGCCTATTATGAGGTGTATGATTCTGGCGATACAGGGATTATGTATCGCCGTCAGCCCAAATATTTGCTGCATATTTTTGCGCCTTATCTTCCCAAACCCGAGCAGATTTTTATTGAAACACTGGCAGCGCAAAATGAATTTCCAGTCTTGTCTAGCAATGGTTTTAATATTTCATGGGCTGAAATTTCCAAACGGGCATTATTTTGGCAAAATTATGTCCAGACGTATCCTGACAGCGCTCTGATTGATGATGCACAACGCCTGAAATTCAAATATACCCAGTTTCTCTTTCACGGGGTAAGTAATATGCCCGTGTCCAGCAACTATGTCGGTGAAGACAGTATCTATCCTGAAGCACTCGAAGAAATTAAGTATTTAGCAGTACAAGATCACTCTGAGCTGGGACAACAGGCAAAAAAATTCCTGCATTTTATTCAGATTACCCCGCACAACCGTGATGAGACTATTCCAATTGAACTCAGTCCAAGTGAACAGCGTTCACAGCGAAGTGAGACGATCAAAGCCATAAAACAGCTGGATCATTACATGGGACTCTATGATCCACTGGCGCTAGACAGCACACATATCAACAGGGATTGTTTAAGTGATTCTATTTGTATTACCCATGCAGGTAAGGTGGCAAATAGCCTGGTGAGTAAGCAGCAATTTTAGGATCTGTGCCGAAAAAGTAGCCCATTCATGCTATCTTAGGCGATTATTCTGACTTTATTTTCTCACTCTCCAAACCATGACTTCGAACTCCTCCGATATATTGAAAGCAATTGGCTTTTTGATTATTTCTGCCTTTTTATTTTCAATTATGGGGGTTTGTATTCGCTATGCTTCACATACTGTAGACAACGCGACTATTGTTTTTTTCCGCAATTTTATCGGGTTATTTATTTTTATTCCGATGCTTTTACAAAAAGGGCCACAGTTTTTTAAAACTACAAAACTATGGATGCATTTGTGGCGCAGCATTGTCGGATTATCTGCAATGTATGGTTTTTTCTATGCGATTGCCCATCTTAAGCTCTCCAATGCCATGGTGTTTACTTATTCTTCCCCGATTTTTATTCCTGTAATTGCGTGGTTGTTTTTAAAAGAACGGATTACCAAATCCATGCTGATTGCGGCGCTAATTGGTTTAACAGGCGTTCTGTGTGTTGCCAAACCTGACTCAGGTATGTTTAACAGTATTTCGCTGATTGGGCTTGCCGCCAGTTTTCTAGCCGCAATGGCTTTTGTCACAGTACGGGCGCTGACCGATACCGAACCTGCTGAACGAATTGTGTTTTATTTCTGCGCTTTTGGTTCACTGGTGTCGGCAATTCCAATGTTTTGGCTGATTCGCCCTTATCACTGGCAGGAGCTGGCATTTTTAATTAGTGCAGGTTTACTGGCCAATATCAGTCAGATTTTTATGTCCAAAGCCTACAGCTTGGCACCTGCAGGGCAGATTGGGCCTGTCAATTATATGGCGATTATTTTTGCAGGTATTTGGGGTTATTTCTTTTGGAAAGAATTGCCAGACCATGCCAGCTTAATTGGGTTTATCCTCATTTTTTCCTCCATTTTACTGTGCAACCCGATTGTCTTAGCCAAGTTAAAATTTAAAAAATAATTAAAAATCTATAGCTTAAAAACTCTGGTATCTCAAAATAATGACAGAGACTTTTTTCTCAATAAAAACATGCTAAGCTGTTGCCATGCTTGACGGAGCGCGAGTAATCCCTCGCTGAGATTGTGTAAATGTTCGCATTTAAACACAAGTACCGTTGAACCTGATCAGGTTAAAACCTGCGTAGGAATCAAGCCATCTAAAAACTACAGCCCGAGATTTATCCATTCTACAACAAGATAAATCCGACAGGTTTTTGGTCGAGCTTGATTCGTTGATGTCATTCATAAGGATCATGACCATGAACCAATTAACGAATCCGTCCCCTGCTGATATCTCAGCACAACATGAACAAGATGCAAAAGATCTGACCCGTATTTTGCCTGCATCGCGTAAAGTCTATGTTCAAGGCTCTCGCCCAGACATTCAAGTGCCCTTCCGTGAGATCTCACTAACTGAAACACCTACAGGTTTGGGTGGTGAGCATAACCCACCTGTCATGGTCTATGACACTTCAGGCGTGTATACTGACCCGAATACGCAAATTGACCTCAATCAAGGTTTGCCATCAGTTCGTGGCACTTGGATTGAAGAACGTGCCGATACCGATGTACTCGACACTCTAACTTCGAAATTCGGTCAAGAACGCCTCAAAGATATTCGTACCGCAGAAATCCGTTTCGCCCATATTCAAAACCCGCGCCGTGCCAAGGCAGGCAAAAACGTTACGCAAATGCATTATGCCAAGCAAGGTATTATTACACCTGAAATGGAATATATCGCAATTCGCGAAAACCAGCGTCAGCGTGAAGATGTCGATATGCGCCAGCACGCTGGGCAAAACTTTGGTGCGCAAAACCTGAAAGAAATCACCCCTGAATTTGTGCGTCAGGAAGTGGCTGCGGGACGTGCTATTATCCCTGCCAATATTAACCACCCTGAACTTGAGCCAATGATTATCGGGCGCAATTTCTTGGTGAAAATCAATGCCAATATTGGTAACTCGGCGCTTGGTTCTTCGATTGATGAAGAAGTGGCGAAAATGACCTGGGCAACCCGTTGGGGCGCTGACACCATCATGGACTTGTCAACAGGGAAAAATATTCACGAAACCCGTGAATGGATTATCCGCAACTCTCCAGTGCCAATCGGTACCGTGCCGATCTACCAAGCACTAGAAAAAGTCGATGGCGTAGCCGAAGACCTGACTTGGGAAATCTTTAAAGACACCCTGATCGAACAGGCTGAGCAAGGCGTAGATTACTTCACCATTCATGCAGGTGTATTGCTGCGTTATGTACCAATGACGGCAAACCGCCTAACAGGCATCGTGTCACGTGGTGGTTCGATCATGGCGCAGTGGTGTCTGGCGCATCATGAAGAAAACTTTCTGTATACGCACTTCGATGAAATCTGTGAAATCATGAAAGCCTATGACGTGTCATTCAGCTTAGGTGATGGTTTACGCCCAGGCTGTATTCAGGATGCCAATGACGAAGCACAGTTCAGTGAACTTAAAACACTGGGTGAGCTGACCCACCGTGCATGGGAACATGATGTTCAGGTCATGATCGAAGGTCCTGGACACGTGCCAATGCACATGATCAAGGAAAATATGGACTTACAGCTTGAAGTCTGTAAAGAAGCGCCATTCTATACTCTTGGGCCGCTAACGACCGATATCGCACCGGGTTATGACCACATCACTTCCGCGATTGGTGCAGCCATGATTGGTTGGTACGGGACAGCCATGCTGTGCTATGTAACACCAAAAGAACACTTGGGTCTGCCAAACAAGAAAGATGTGAAAGATGGCATTATTACCTACAAGATTGCTGCGCATGCTGCTGACCTTGCCAAAGGGCATCCGGGTGCACAAGTGCGTGACAATGCGCTGTCAAAAGCACGTTTTGAGTTCCGTTGGGATGATCAGTTCAACTTGAGTCTGGACCCAGATACAGCGCGTAGCATGCATGACGAAACCTTGCCGAAAGAAGCGCATAAATCAGCACACTTCTGCTCAATGTGCGGTCCTAAATTCTGCTCGATGAAAATCACGCAAAACGTGAGAGATTATGCAGAAAATCAAAAAAATGCAAATCGGCCAGATATTCAAAATCAAGAAGTTGAACAAGGCTTACAAAGCATGAAGGAAACCTACCAGCAGACAGGGCAAAAGTTATACCACAAGGTCTAATTTTCCCATAAAAAAGAGTTGCCTTAATTCATAGCTCAGTTAGGATGAAATGAAATATTTCATCCTAATTTTACTTATGAATATCGTTGAGCATGCAAGCTATAACAAACAAGATGTTGAAGTGACTTCTCGCGAAACATTATTTAAAGGTTTCTTGCAAGTTGAGAAAGTCAGTTTACGTCATCGTTTATTTAAAAAAACAGGCTATACCTCTGTTTTGCAACGTGAATTAATTCACCGACCAGAAGCGGCAGGTGTACTCATTTATAATGATCAGCAACAACGCTTTGCCCTGATTGAGCAATTCCGTGTTGGTGCACTCGATGATCAGCAATCACCATGGCAATTGGAAATTATTGCAGGCGTCCTCGATGGGGATGAATCACCAGAAACCTGTATTCGCCGTGAAAGCCTAGAAGAGTCAGGTTGTCAGCTTGACCAACTCCAGCATTTATTCAGTTTTTACCCTTCCGCAGGCGCATGTTCCGAGTTATTTCATCTGTATGCCGCACAAGCCGACTTGCCTGAACAGGGTGGAATTTTTGGGGTCGCCGACGAAGGCGAAAATATTCAATTACATCTTTTTGATTATGCTGACCTAGCCCGATTGCTGACGAGCGGACGACTTGCCAATGCGCCTGTAATTATGGCATTGCAATGGTTACAGCAACATCTTCAAAAATAAATGGCACTCAAGTGTGATAGATGCGATGACACAACAGGCTCAAACTATTATTCAAATTAGCGATACCCACTTGATGGAGCATGCCGGTGCGACATTTGTGGAAATGTGTCCAGAACATAATTTTCATGGAATTATGCAACATATTGTTGCCACACATCCCCAGATTCAAGCCATTGTACACACGGGAGATGTCGCGCAAGACGCAACGCCAACCACTTATGCACGCTATATGCAATATATGCAGAGCTTAGGCATTCCATTTTATCAAACACCTGGCAATCATGACGATCTGCGCTATTTTCCATATTCACAACCTGCGCCCATTACAGTGATCAATTTGATGCCGTGGACGATCATTTTATTGACAACCACAGTCACGGGAAAAATTGATGGACATATTGATCAAGATCAATTAGATCAATTAGATCAATTGTTACAGCAATTGAATGATCGTTTTGTGCTTATTGGCTGTCATCATCATCCACTGCATATGCAATCAACCTGGATCGATCATCACCGTCTTAAAAATAGTGCTGACCTGTGCTCTGTGCTTCGCAAATTTTCTCAAGTTAAAGCTGTCATTCATGGACACGTCCACCAAGAATTTTCACAGATTCAAGACAATATCGAATTTTTAGCTGTTCCATCGACCTGTGTTCAGTTTGAACCCCAAAGCCATGATTTCGCTCTGGGACATAGCGATGCACCAGGTTATCGTGTACTGGATTTGTATAATGACGGACGTATAGACAGTAGGGTTTACCGTGTCAATCACCTCATTCCAAAAATAAATAATGAGATTTCAGGTTATTAACTTTTCATTTGGTGCAATTTCGATTAAGTTAACCGTCTTGAAAAAGGATCGCTTGGGTAGAATTTAAGACTATTCAAGTATGCAAAAAGTCTTTATGATGACGACCCCTTGAGCATGAATTCACTTGAGGGTGAAATAACAAAAAACTTGCATATCACCATAGCGATTACGTCGATCTCGATGTATATGATGAGGAATGCCCTATTATGGCGAATGACAACCTAAACCAAGTCTTAGATGACCACACAGATGCACCGAAACGTGCACCACGTAAGACCAAGCCTAAGGCTTCTGAAGGCAGCTCAACAGCAAGCTTATTCGGTATCGCTCCTTATGAACCGAAGAAAAATGAAGAGTATATGTCTGAAGGTCAGCTTAAGCACTTCCGTCAAATTCTTGAAGCTTGGAAAGCCGAGCTTATGTCTGAGGTTGATCGTACACTCAACACCATGCAAGACGAATCAACCGCATTGCCAGATGTAAATGACCGTGCAACCCAGGAAGAAGAGTTTGCCATTGAACTGCGTACACGTGACCGTGAACGTAAACTGATTCGTAAGATTGAACAATCTCTTACTGCAATCAAAGATGAAGATTATGGCTTCTGTGAAACTTGCGGTATTGAAATTGGTTTACGCCGCCTAGAAGCTCGTCCAACAGCGACTTTATGTATCGACTGTAAGACCTTGGCAGAAATCAAAGAGAAGCAAAACAACGGTTAAAACCATGAGTGAATTGCAGTCCATGCAGTCTGCTTACGTGGGTCGGTTTGCGCCATCGCCAACCGGCCCGTTGCATTTTGGTTCACTGCTCACTGCTGTTGCCAGCTATTGCGATGCCAAATCGCAAAATGGTACATGGCTGGTTCGGATTGAAGACACCGACATTCCCCGCATTTATTCTGGCAGTGAAACACATATTTTACAGTGCCTAGATGCCTTTGCCTTTGAACCTGATTCTGACATTATTTTTCAAAAAGACCGCCTAGATCTATATCAAGACGTACTCAATCAACTCCAGCAACAAGACCTTGTCTATGCCTGCCAGTGTACCCGTAAAATGCTCGGTTCCAATGCCATTTATGCAGGGACTTGCCGCAAGCTCAAATTACCATTTGAACATCAGGCTATTCGGGTCAAAGTCAGTGATCAGCTCATCTGTTTTGATGACCGCCTACAAGATCGACATTGCTCCAATCTTGCCCATGAGCTCGGTGATTTTGTCTTGAAACGCCGTGATGGCATTATTAACTATCAACTGGCTGTCGTAGTCGATGACTATTTACAAGGCATGACCCATGTGGTGCGTGGCGCAGACCTGCTGGATAATACTGAACGGCAAATCTGGCTCGGGCAATTACTCGGCTATCCGCACCTCAGCTATATGCATTTGCCTCTTGCCATGAATGCTCAGGGGCAAAAACTCTCCAAGCAAAATCTGGCACAGGCACTTGACCCGACACAAGCACCACAGCTCTTACAACAAGCGATTGCTGCCTTACATCAGTTACCTGTTGAACTCGATCACCCTGCACGCATGCTTACACAGGCAGTTGCGCAGTGGGATGTTTCACGAATTCCGCGAACCACGCAACTTACCCAGATTTATCAATAAAAAACCACGCGATTGCGTGGTTTTATTTTTAGAAGTTGGAGACTTCCTGATTGGGGTTGGTCTGCCTGGTCGATGCATCAATTTTCAATACAAAAGCAATCATCACCGCACACATCATCAGCGATGTCCCGCCGTAACTAATAAACGGCAAGGTCAAACCTTTGGTTGGCAGCATGCCCATGTTCATGCCTGCATTCACCAGAATCTGCATCAGGAAAATCATGCTAATACCGTAAGCTAGATAACCTGCGCGCAAGTAGTTATTTTTTAAGGCGCGTTGTCCAATCCGCACACAACATGCCAGCATCACGAACTCAAGCCCTAACACCGTGGTAATACCAATAAAACCAAACTCTTCACCCAAGATCGCCAGCATGAAGTCGGTATGTGCTTCAGGTAAATACGACATTTTTTGCATACTGTGCCCGAGTCCGACACCAAACCATTCACCACGCCCAAAGGCCATCAAGGCATTCGACAACTGATAACCTGAACCCAGTGGATCTGCCCACGGGTTACTGAAAGACACCAGACGTTCATAACGATACGGTTCAAATACGATCAGGAACACCAAGGCGATCAGAATCGCGCCAATATAAAACAGGAACTGGATGATCGGTGCACCTGCCAAAAAGAACACCCCAAACATCATCATCACAATAACAACGGTTGCCCCAAGGTCAGGTTCAGCCAAAATCAAGCCAACCGTAATCGACATGATCCCACCTAAACGCACCAAGCCCATCCAGCTATTACGGACTTCATGGGCACGACGCACCACATAATCTGCGGTAAAGATTGCCATCATCAATTTGGCAACTTCCGTTGGCTGCAAGGTAAAACCTGCAATACGAATCCAGCGCGTTGAACCATTGACCTCGGTTCCCACACCAAGTGCGACGACTAACAGACCAATCGTAACTAACCAGAACAAAAAGGTATTTTTAAACCAGTAATCCAGCGGAAATTTGGACGTAACAAATGCTGCAATGGCAGCAATCACAATCGAAATGGCATGTCGTTCCAAGAAATAAAATGGATCATGTTGCTTGGCATCGGCATAAGGCATAGATGCCGATCCCACCATCACTGTCCCGATCACCAGTAAACTCACCACACAGAAAATCAAAATATTACGTGCGGTGATTTCGCTCGGAAATTTCGGGGCAATGCTGGTATAGAGACTTTGCAGTTTGCTCATACCTTGAGTAATTACAGCCATACGTGCTCCCTGATTCTTGCTTATGCAGACAAGGCTTGTACACAAGCCACAAACTGATGTCCTCGGTCAGCGTAACCTTTGAACATGTCAAAGCTTGCACAGGCAGGCGACAATAACACCACATCATGTGCTTGGGTGTGCTGTTGGCATAACGCGACTGCCTGCTGCAAACTATCGGCATGTAGTAACTTGGTTGTACCTGCGATTGCCTGCTCAATGAGTGGAGCATCCTCACCAATCAACACGGCAACTTTGACATATTTTTGTAGCGAATCACGCAAGGCTTTGAAATCTTGTCCTTTGCCCTGACCACCCAAAATCACAGCCACTTTGCCATGCTGAGCTTCGATTGCCGCACCCAAGCCATCAATCGCCGCTAAAGTCGCACCAATGTTTGTTCCTTTAGAATCATTGTAATAACGTACGTCTTGTACCGTTGCCACGTATTCACAGCGATGTTCCAAACCTTTAAACCGCTTTAAAGTTTCCAGCATAGAATCTATTGGTAAACCGATCGCTTCACCGAGTGCCAAACATGCCAAGGCATTGGCAACATTGTGCGTGCCCTGAATATACATGTCGGAACTTTTCAGCAAACGCTCACGTCCACGTGCGAGCCAGATTGTGCCATCCAGATCTTTTAAAATACCGTACTGCTGAATGTCTGGGGCATTTAAACCGAAACTCTGCATCGGAGTGGTGTCTGGAACTAAAGGGCGGGTTAAATTATCATCGCGGTTAAACACCACTTTTTTCACGCCTTGGAAAATGCGGTGCTTGGCCTGATGGTACCCCCACATATCGCCATGACGGTCAAGATGGTCTTCACTCATGTTCAGCACCACTGCAACTTCGGCATTGAGATGCGACGTGGTTTCAAGTTGAAAACTAGATAATTCCAAAACCAGTAATTCAGGATCATCTTTGAGCAAGTCCAGTGCTGGGCGACCCAAGTTCCCGCCTACAGCCACTTTTTTACCTGCATCTTTTGCCATTAAGCCGACCAAAGTGGTGACGGTGCTTTTGGCATTGGAACCTGTAATTGCGACAATCGGTGCATCGGTTGCACGGCGCAACAATTGCACATCACCCACAACAGAAATGCCTTGGGCAATGGCTTGCTGAATTTCAGGTAATTGTGGCGCAAGTCCTGGGCTTAAAATAATTTCTTCGGCTTGCAAGAGCAAATCAACATCCAGTTTACCAAAACTGGTCTGCACATGACTTGGAATCTGATCATGTCCAGGCGGTGTCGCACGCGAATCGGTCACCGCAACCTGATAACCCTGTTCCACCAAAAAATTGACAGCTGAAACACCAGAAATACCAAGCCCTGCAACGACTTTCAATCCACCGCGTTGTATTAACATATTTGCCCCATCGCATTTATTTTTAAACTTGGCAAATGTTAGCACTTTGCTTTTTGGAAAGCTTTTCCTGATCGTGGCTTATCGCATTTTTTTTGTATATTCACGTAAAAAAACCGCCAGTATTTGGCGGTTTTACAGATCGGTTCAATGCTGTTATTTCCACTTCACCGCTTGGACTGTAACTTTATTTTTGCTCTGCGCAGCACTGTCAGCACTACAACCGCAGCCTCCCGAACAGCCTGCCGACATCGTCGGACGTAGCCATTTTGCTAAAGTCATCCAGCCGCGCTGCTCACAACCACGTGCCAGAGCAGAAAACACAGTATATGCCGATTGAGGGAAAATCTTTTTAAAGGTATAGATGGCACTCCAAAGTACCAATACCACAATAATCAGATAACTCACCATACTCACCTCCGCTTGCAATTAGCCCAGATAATGGGACGCAATTTGATAGGTTAAAAATGCTGCAAAATAAGCCAATGCAAATAGATAGCCTGTCATCCACGCCACCATTTTCCATGAACCTGTTTCACGGCGTACCGTTGCCAATGTTGATAAACAATGTGGTGCGTAGATGTACCACACCAAAAGCGATAACCCTGTTGCCAGACTCCAGCCGCTACCTGGTGCACTAATTAAATGACTTAAACCCTGTGCCATCGCATCATCGTTGGCAGCAGATAATGCATACACTGTTCCTAGAGATGCCACCATCACTTCACGGGCTGCCATCCCTGGAATGAGGGCAATACAGATTTGCCAGTTAAAGCCAACTGGTGCAAAAAATGGTTGCATGAAATGCCCAATATACCCTGCAAAGCTGTAATTAATTGGCGATAAAGCAGCATGTTCTGGTGCTTGTGGAAAACTACACAAAAACCAAAGCAAAATAGATAAAGCGAAGATAATCCCACCAACACGCTTCAAGAAGATTTTGGCGCGATCCAGTAACCCAATCCCGATACTTTTCATATTCGGAAAACGATAACTTGGCAGTTCCATGAGTAAAGCGTACTGGGATTTATCTTTCTGGAAAAACTTCAGGACAAATGCCACGATTAACGCGCTGATAATGCCTGCCATATACAACGCAAATAGCACCAGACCCTGCAAATTGAAAATGCCCCACACCATTTTGCTGGGAATAAAAGCAGAGATCAGCAAGGCATACACGGGCAAGCGTGCCGAACAGGTCATGAGTGGTGCAACAAAAATTGTGGTTAAACGGTCACGCGGGTCCTGAATGGTTCGGGTCGCCATAATCCCAGGCACGGCACAAGCAAAGCTCGACAATAACGGAATAAATGCACGCCCACTTAAGCCCGCTTTATACATGAGTTTGTCCAGCAAAAATGCGGCACGAGGCAAATAACCCGTTTCTTCCAGAAGTAAAATAAAAAAGAATAAAATCAGAATCTGTGGCAAGAACACCACAACGCCGCCCGCACCAGCAATCACACCATCAACCACCAAACTGTGTAGAAGTGGCTGCGTCACTAATGTGCCCATCTCGGTGCCCAACCAAGAGAATGCTTTGGTAATGGCTTCCTGAAAAGGCGCTGCCCAAGTAAAGACCGCCTGAAACACTACAAACATCAGCAGGGCTAGAACGACAAAACCCAATACAGGATGTAAAAAAATGCTGTCTAAAAATTCGGTACGTTTATCTTCATGATCTGAAAAGACCACGACATCTGCCAGAATCTGTGCAACTTTTTGATGCTGATCCCCCACTACACCGTTCATTTCTGTCTGTGGCAAGGCAAATTTTTTCTGACTCAAAGCATCAATTAGATTCATAACCCCTGACGAGGTTTTGGCAACAGTTTCAACAACAGGAATACCAAGGCGTTCAGACAATTTCTGTGAGTTAATCTGAATACCACGGCGACGTGCTTCATCCATCATGTTCAAAACCAGCAGCACAGGTCGTCCAAGCTCAATCACTTCTAAAACCAAACCCAAATGCAACCGCAAGTTAGTGGCATCTACCACACACAAAAATGCATCCTGCTGGCTTTCATCTTTGATTTTGCCAAGACAGACATCACGAGTCACGGCTTCATCAGGGCTAGTCGCCTCGAGACTATAAGTTCCAGGCAAATCCAGTACCCGCACCTGATTGCCAGAAGGTAACTGAAAAAAGCCGATTTTACGTTCAACCGTGACGCCAGCATAGTTGCCAACTTTTTGACGGGTTCCCGTCAGTTGGTTAAAAACCGAGGTTTTACCACAGTTTGGATTGCCGACTAGAGCAACACGCAAAGTTTCGCTCATGTTACAGCTCCCTGTGCGGAAATTTCAATTTTCTGAGCTTCTGCTTTTCGCAAGGCAAAACGAGTAAAGCCGATCTGAATCAGCAGTGGATCACCACCAAAGACCCCTTTGGCAACAACTTTCACAGGTGTCCCTGGAATAAAGCCCAAGGTTTCCAATCGACTTGCTATTAAATCCGCCTTGCCATCATCAACAGTTTGACGGTTGACTTTGGTAATGACAGCGGCTTGTTTTACCTTTAAATCTGATAACCGCACAGCGTTCTACTCACAGACATTTAATTTATTATAAACATAAATGAGAATAATTTACATACACTACTTGCATCTGGCTTAGCTTTACAATTCGACTTTTACAGAAATTTATTCTAGAGTGAAATAGCACTTTTTATACTGATTCATATCTGATAGATGATCAACAAGAAACCCCGTATTCCAACCGCGATTAATATTCCAAAAAATTTAGAATTTTTATTGGGTTACAGAGACTATCTGGTTGCTCAAACCGTCAGCCCACACACCCGAAATGCTTATTTGTCTGACCTGATCCAGTGTAGCCAGTATCAAGAAAAACCGTTATTAGACTGGTCAAGTGAAGATATTACCGATGTATTGATTGCGTTAACGCAACAAGGTAAAAGTCCGCGTTCAATTGCCCGTCTTTTGTCTGCGCTACGTTCTTTTTTCAAGTTTTTACGAGAACAGCAACTACGCACCGACAATCCGCTGAGTACCCATAAGACCCCAAAACTTGGGCGTGCCCTGCCTCAAGATTTATCTGAAAGCCAAGTTGATGCCCTGATTCAAGCACCCAATACCGAAACTGCGCTCGGTTTACGGGATCGAACCATGTTAGAAGTACTCTATGCTTGTGGCTTGCGGGTTTCAGAGCTCATCACGCTGCGCCTAGAATTACTCAATCTTAAACAAGGCTATGTACGAATTGTCGGGAAAGGCAATAAAGAGCGTCTAGTTCCATTGGGACAAATTGCTTGTGAATGGCTGGAACGCTATCTCAGTGAATCACGTTCACAACTGCTAAAATCAAGCAGCGACTATGTGTTTTTAACCCAGCAAGGTGGCATTATGAGTCGGCAGAATTTTTGGTATATGATCAAACGCTATGCCCTACAGGCGGGCATCGACTTTGAAATTTCACCGCACACTTTACGGCACGCCTTTGCTACACATTTACTCAATCATGGTGCCGACCTGCGCGTAGTACAAATGCTCTTGGGGCATAGTGACCTATCCACCACGCAAATTTATACCCATGTCGCACAAA
This sequence comes from Acinetobacter sp. ANC 4636, assembly GCF_054454555.1. Lineage (NCBI taxonomy): Bacteria > Pseudomonadati > Pseudomonadota > Gammaproteobacteria > Moraxellales > Moraxellaceae > Acinetobacter > Acinetobacter sp. ANC 4636. Next base: position 33,616 of record NZ_JBTKVD010000005.1, read on the forward strand.
TCCGCATGCAGCAACTACATCAGCAATACCACCCTCGCGCATAACCTTTGACTGTGTTATCGAAGAATTACACAGAATAATGAAAATTCACGAAGCACCACACATTTTTTGTTATGCTAACGGTGTTTTCTTTTTATTGACCAGTCAAAGGGTTATTTATGTCCTTGCACCGTTCCAAAATTTTCCTAGCATGTACACTTGCCGTTGCGGGTATGCTCAGTGCGTGCTCTAAAGATAAAAATACTGAACAAAAAACTGACTCTCTGACTGCAACGGCGCCTGCAACAGGACAAGCTTCACCAATTTTAGAACGTAATGCCAAACAGCGCTTAATCAATACCCTGCAAGAAAGTTTAAAGAAAGCCAACATCAACGTTAAAATTATTGATATTAAAACCACTGAAATTCCCAATATTTACTGGGTCAACCTAGAAGGCATGCCATCGGTTTATGCCACGGCTGACGGTAAATACTTGATTCAGGGTGATGTACTGCGTTTAGGCGACACGAAACTGAAAAATGTCAGCCAAGCCTTACAAGCCACCGAAAACAAAAAACTGTTTGCTGCACTCAATCCAAAAGATTTAATCGTTTACCCTGCTCAAGGTGTGACAAAACACATTGTCTATGTGTTTACAGATGCCAACTGTCCATACTGCCATAAACTGCACGAACATATCCCTGAGCTCAATGCCAAAGGCATTGAAGTCCGCTATATTGCCTGGCCACGTGGCGAGCAGTTCTTCCCGACTATGGAAGCCATTTGGTGTAATAATGACCGCAAAGCAGCCTTTAATGCGGTGGTACAAGGTCAGCAAATTCCTGCCGTGCAGTGTAACAGCCCTGTAAAAGCCCAATATCAACTCGGCATTAAAATTGGCGTCAACGGTACACCTGCAATTTACTCACAAGATGGTTTATACCTTGGCGGCTACCTCAGCCCTGAAGAATTAGAGCAAAGTTTGGAAAAATAATCTGAAATAAGGTGAAGATATTGTGATCTTCACCCTAGAGTCTGTGCATTTTTTTAGCTATGATCAACCTCAATCGCAATAAATACTTGGAGTGTGACGTGAAACCAGTTCGCCTGGCTATATTAGGTCTTGGTACCGTAGGTGGTGGTGCCCTTAAATTATTACAAGAAAACGCCGCTGAAATTAAACGTCGCACAGGTCGAGAAATTCAAATTACCTACGTTGGTACCCGCCGTCCTCGCCCAGACCTCAATTTAGAAGGGATTAAACAAAGCGCTGACTTGCTCGAAATCGTTCGCCAACCCGATGTCGATGTTGTGGTTGAAGTCATGGGCGGTATTCACCCTGCTTATGAAATTATTTATGAAGCGATTAAACATGGCAAGCATGTTGTTACTGCCAACAAAGCCCTTATGGCTGAACATGGCAATGAACTGTTTAAAGCTGCTGAAGATCACAAAGTTCAGATTGCTTATGAAGCTGCTGTTGCGGGTGGAATTCCAATTATTAAAGTCATCCGTGAAGGTCTGGCAGCCAATAAAATTGATTGGTTAGCAGGTATCATCAACGGTACAGGTAACTTCATTCTGACTGAAATGCGTGACAAAGGTCGTGCTTTTGCCGATGTATTAAAAGAAGCTCAAGAGCTTGGCTATGCAGAAGCCGATCCAACTTTTGACGTTGAAGGCATTGATGCTGCACACAAACTCACCATTTTAGCCTCTTGTGCATTTGGTATTCCTTTACAGTTCAATAAAGTCTATACCGAAGGCATCAGCAAAATTACTGCGCAAGATGTGAAATATGCTGAAGAACTTGGCTTTCGCATCAAGCACTTGGGGATCGCCCGTCGCACTGACAAAGGCATTGAACTGCGTGTTCACCCAACCCTGATTCCTGCTGAAGAACTGCTGGCCAATGTCAATGGCGTGAAAAATGCCGTTCTGGTTCAAGCCAATGCAGTTGGTCCAACTTTATATTATGGTGCGGGCGCAGGTGCAGGTCCGACTGCTTCAGCCGTGGTTGCCGATATCGTAGATATCGTACGTGACATTTCCTATACTGAAGATGGGGCAGGAACCATTCCTCAATTGGCCTTTGAAGCATTGGCCGATACGCCTATCTTGAGCCGCGAAGAAATGACTACGGGTTATTATATTCGCCTCAATGCTGAAGACCAAACTGGTGTGCTTGCTGATGTGACAACCATTCTCAGCCGTGCAGGGATTAGTATTGATGCCATCATGCAACAATCCCGTTTAAAAGATCTTATTCCTATTGTGATTCTGACCGATCCGATCGTGGAATCCAAAATGGATGAAGCGCTTGCTCAAATTCAAGCGCTTCCTGCCATTCATGGCGAAATTGTGCGAATTCGTTTAGAATCGCTGGATAACTAATCAGGTCGAGGGGAACTCTCCCCTCTACGTGCTTCTTCTTTCATTGGAACATCATCATGTCGAATGCCAATCGTTATACTGGTCTTGTAGATCGTTATCGTGATCGTTTACCTGTATCTGCAACTACACGTGCAATTTCTTTAGGTGAAGGTAACACCCCTCTCATTAAACTGGAGAATATTCCACGTATTATTGGCAAAGATGTTGAAATCTATGTGAAATATGAAGGTCTTAATCCAACAGGTTCATTTAAAGACCGTGGGATGACCATGGCAGTAACCAAAGCGGTTGAAGCAGGTTCAAAAGCGATTATCTGTGCATCAACAGGTAACACTTCTGCTGCTGCTGCTGCTTATGCAGCACGTGCAGGCATTAAAGCTTTCGTTTTAATTCCAGAAGGCAAAATTGCCATGGGTAAAATGGCGCAAGCGATGATGTACGGTGCGGTCACCATGCAAATCCGTGGTAACTTCGACGATGGTATGCGCCTTGTAAAAGAAGTTGCAGACCAAGCACCTGTAACGATTGTAAACTCAATCAACCCTTACCGTTTACAAGGTCAAAAAACCATTGCTTACGAAATCGTCGAAGCGTTGGGTCGTGCACCAGATTACCACTGCTTGCCTGTCGGTAATGCAGGTAACATCACTGCACACTGGATGGGTTATACCGAAGCGGTTGCCAATCAGCCTGCTGACCAGTTTGAGCAAGTGATTTATGATGCTGAAACTGATCAATTCACAGGGCCAAAACCTGAAGGCTTACCAACAATGGTCGGTTATCAGGCGGCGGGTGCTGCACCTTTCCTTCGTGGTGCGCCTGTTGCTAATCCTGAAACTGTTGCAACAGCAATCCGTATTGGTAATCCACAAAGCTGGAACCATGCTAAAGCTGTAGTACGTGACTCTAAAGGCTGGTTCGATGAACTACAAGATGCTGAAATCCTAGAAGCACAGCGCTTGCTTTCGATGTATGAAGGCGTCTTTGTTGAGCCTGCTTCAGCAGCGTCTATTGGTGGTGCTATCCGTGACATTAAAGCGGGTAAAATTGCTGAGGGTTCTGTGATCGTATGTACCGTGACAGGTAATGGTTTGAAAGACCCAGACACAGCAATCAAGCAATGTGCTGATGCTGTTATGTTGTCAATTGATGCCACAATGAGCCAAGTGAAAGATTCTATTCTTTCTAACATGTAAGTATTTCGCTTAAGTATAAAAAAACCAGTTGTTTGCAACTGGTTTTTTATTTGCATCTTCTAGCGTGCATTATCGAATACAAACCTAAAGGTATTTAGTTTTTACACATTTTCCAGTTCAACCAAGCATCTGTAAAATGCCAACAAACCCTATTTGTTAGAGATAAAAAAAGCCTTTCATCTTAGAAAAGCTTTTTTTGAAAAGTCATTCATTCTAAAGATTTAGATTTGTTTTGGTAATTGATTCACCCAACTCAACAAATTCGTTGCATCACTATTGCGTGACTGTGTTGTTGGTTCACCCAATAAGACTACAACGGTTGGGCGCGAATTGACAGTTGCATGCATAACAACACAACGTCCTGCTTCATTAATATAGCCTGTTTTAGACAGATTAATATTCCAACCACCATTACGTACCAAAGCATTGGTGTTATTTGATTTCAATACGCGATAACCTAAATCGAAATCATAATGTGGTGTTGATGAAAACTGACGAATTACGCCATAACGTGAAGCTTCAGCCACTAAAATTCCCAGATCACGTGCCGATGATACATTACGAGCATCTAAACCCGTTGATTCATAATAATGGGTTGAGCTCATACCAAGCTGACGTGCTTTGGTATTCATTGCTGAAACAAAAGCAGGTTTTCCTCCTGGATAAGTACGTGCCAACGCTGCCGCTGCAGGGTTTTCTGACTTCATTAAAGCCACCAACAAAACTTCTGCACGGTTCATCTTGTCACCAGGCTTTAAAGTAGAGCTGGCGTGTTTGGGACCTTCAAAATCACTTTGCTGTAAGGTAATCTGCTCAGACATATTTAAATGCGCATCGGCAGTGACTACAGCTGTCATCAATTTGGTAATCGATGCGATCGGGCGTGACGCATTACTATTTTTACTATACAGTACTTCACCAGTATGAGCATCCATAACCAGTGCCGAACCTGCTGCTACAGCTGGGCTGCTAGTTGCAAAGCGAGTATCCGTCACATGCGGTGCACGGAATGTAGTGGTAGTGACACCTCTGCGTACAGAAGTTTCAGCATTATTTCGGTCTTGGCTCAGGAGCTGTTTTGCTTCATCGGTTGACCAGTTTAGTTTTGCTTGGGAAGCCGCCCCCGAGCCACTGTTCACGATGAGTTCAGCAAAACTATTGGCACTCAACCCTATTAGCATCGACATGCTTACAGCACGTACTAAAGATTTTTTTAAACTTTTCATCATATTACACTCAACTCAGGGGTGGTAAGATACATTTGTGTATGACCACAAAAATGCCTTACATTTACACAATAGACTCGCTCTTTTAAAGTTCAGTAATTGTGCATAACTTTTAGGTTATATTTTAAGATAGCATTGCTAATTTTGTCGTTTCATTGCAAGCTTAATTTGCTTTATGTAACAAAAAAATCATTTAGATTGGGAGGTGTTGCTCGTGATTTCGGTTTTAGTTGTGGATGATCATGAATTAGTACGCACAGGGATTTGTCGTATGTTGGCAGACCATGCGGATGTTGAAGTCATCGGTCAAGCCGAATCAGGAGAAGAAGCCTTGACTCTCGCACGCCAGTATCGCCCGAATGTGGTGTTACTCGATGTCAATATGCCTGGTATCGGTGGTGTAGAAACAACACGGCGTTTATTGCAGATTACACCTGAAACTAAAGTTATCGCTGTGAGCGGCTTGGCCGAAGAACCTTATCCGTCTTTGTTGCTCAAGGCAGGTGCGAAGGGTTATATCACCAAAGGTGCGCCCATTCAGGAAATGCTCCGTGCCATCAACAAGGTCATGCAAGGTGGTAAATACTTTAGTGCTGACATTGCTGAACAGTTGGCAAGCTCGTATTTATCTGAAACGCAGAAATCTCCTTTTGACCAACTCTCCGAGCGTGAAATGCAAGTCGCCATGATGGTGGTCAACTGCCATAGCGCACAAGCCATTGCAGATAAGTTATTTGTGAGCGTAAAAACCGTCAATACCTACCGCTACCGTATTTTTGAGAAACTGGAAATTGACAGTGACGTGAAGCTGACCCATTTGGCAATTCGTTATGGTTTAATCAAACCTTAATCAGGTTCTGTATATGCATACCGCACTTCTGAGCTCCAATCCCAGTACATTATATCGTCTCGGGGTGTGGTACGGTGTTTATCGACTGATTATCTCCTTTAGCCTGATTATCATTTTTTTCTTAACTTTTCAACAATTTAAAAGCGACTATCAACATCTCGGGGTGTATCTTTTCACCCTGTTGGCTTATTCATTTTTAGGCACTTTACAGTTACTTGCTCTTAAGCTTTTTCCGATTGCACTGCCTAGACAGCTGCTCTTGATCAGCCTGATCGATGTGGGATGTTTCTCTAGCCTGACTTTTGCAATGGGTGGCCCGACCCTACATATCGGCTTACTGTTTGTTATTACCATTTTCGTTACTAATCTACTCATTAGCCGGAGTCAGGCGTTCAGTATTACGCTACTTTCAGTGATCTCTGTACTCTACCTGCAACTTTTTGGTAGCTGGTTCATGACCTCCGACCTGAGTAAAATCGGGAATAGTACGTTACTTGCCTTCTTATTTTTTGTGGTCTATTTGACTGGGCAATTTGCAGTACAACGCTTTCAGTTACTCGAAAATATCAGCATTTCCCAGTCATTAGAATTATTACAATTACAAAATATTAATCGCTATATCCTCGAACAAATTGATATGGGGTATCTGGCCATTGATGAAAAAATGCAAGTGGTGCTGAGTAACCCTGCGGCTTATACGCTGCTTGGTATTCCAGCACTGATGGTTTTTCGCTCTGCTCCTTTACAAGAAATTCAGCCTGATTTGTATCAGTATTTACAGCTAAATTCGGCTAAACAAGGTGAGCGCTTTATTTTTGAAACAATGCAATCCCGCTATAGCAGCATTCATATTCGGGTACAAAAGCTGGAACTGCCACAGCAGACCCTAACCCTGTTTGTCATGCAGGACGCACAGAAAATCAACCAGCAAGTCCAGCAACTTAAACTGGCTGCGCTTGGACAACTTTCCGCGAGTATTGCCCACGAAATTCGTAATCCGCTTGCCAGTATTGTACAAGCCAATAACCTGTTGACTGATGCTGATAGCGAGCAACACTCAATGCTGATCAATATGATCCAGAAACAGGCTCAACGTATTGATCATATTATTCAGTCAACCCTGAATATGGCGCATAATCAGGCGACATTGCCGATTGATATTCAGCTCAAACAATTTTTACCGCAACTGGTGCTTGAAGATCTATATGAAGTTCATCATAAAATTATTGTTGAAGTTCGAGATGCTGTACTCATTTCATTTGATGAAGCACAGCTTCGCCAAGTGCTAATCAACCTGATTCGCAACGCATTACGTCACACTGCGCCAGAAAAACCTCAGATCTATGTGTATGCCTATCAACAAGATGGCTATGCTTTTATTGATGTGGTTGATTTTGGAGAAGGAATTACTGCAGATAAGGTACATAGCCTATTCCATCCATTTTTTACTACACAAATTGATGGAACAGGTTTAGGGTTATATCTTTCACGTAGTTTTTGTGAAGCAAATCAGGCAAAATTAAGTTATGTCAAATTACAAGACGGTACTTGTTTCCGCATTGAATGTCCTGCCATTCAAATACAATAAATAAGTCATTGGAGCATTATGACAACCCAGCAACCCCGCGTGCTTCTGGTCGATGATGAAAAAGATTTATGCATGCTCATGCAGATGAGTCTAAAGCGTATCGGGATTCAAGCCGAAGTAGCCTATAACATTACACAAGCCAAACAACAGCTAAAGGCTCAACGTTTTGATGCCTGCTTAACCGATTTAAACCTTCCAGATGGTGATGGTATCCAACTGGTACGACATGTCACTGAATATTATCCCAATACACCGATTGCGGTGATTACGGCGTATGGCAATATGGAAATTGCAATTGCAGCACTCAAAGCAGGCGCTTTTGACTTCGTGAGCAAACCTGTCCGCTCTGAAGATTTACAACAACTCTTAGAAAAAGCAATTATTCCAAATGAAGACAATAGTCACTTAACAGCCTCCTCTGCTATTGAAGAGCGTATGTTAATTGGCAGCTCTGAAGTGATTCAACAGCTCAAACATACCATTCGCAAAATCTCAAAAACTCAGGCGCCTGTATTTATTACAGGTGAATCAGGCACAGGGAAAGAAGTCGTAGCTAACCTGATTCATTCTCTGAGCAACCGCAAGAATGGCCCCTTTGTCCCGATTAACTGCGGTGCAATTCCTGTTGAGCTGATGGAAAGTGAACTGTTTGGACATAAAAAAGGCAGCTTTACCAATGCAACCCAAGACAAGCAGGGACTGATTCAGGCTGCACATGGTGGCAGTCTATTTCTCGATGAGATTGCCGAGTTACCCATGAACATGCAGGTCAAACTGTTACGCGCTGTTCAGGAAAAGAAGATTCGCCCCATTGGTAGCGATGTCGAAATTGCTGTAGATTTTCGCATTATCAGTGCAACCCACCAAAATTTGGAAGCGCTGATTCAACAAGGAAAGTTCCGCCAAGACTTATTTTTCCGCTTACATGTGATGGACATTCGTCTGCCACCTTTGCGGGAGCGCGGACAAGATATTTTAGAACTTGCCCATTATTTTATTCAGAAAATCTGTCAAGAATGGCAAATTCCAAATAAACAGCTTACGCTTACAGCTCAACAATTTTTACTTGAACAGACATTTTCAGGTAATGTCCGTGAGCTACGCAATATTATTGAACGGGCATTAACACTCAGCGATTCCACTGTGATTGATATTCAACATATCCGATATCATTCTGAGTCGAGGTTAAGCTCACAAACGAGCAACCCAGCACCAGTCAAAGTTCCTGAACCCGAAGTAAAACCTATTGCTCTTCAGAGTGAAATCCTTACTCCGCGTCAGCGTTTCAAATTACCTGAAGAGGGCTTAGAAGCCTATTTGGAAAATATTGAAAAAAATATTTTACTGAATGCTTTAGAAATGACTCACTGGAACCGCACGATGGCAGCCAAAAAGCTACAAATGTCATTTCGTTCATTACGCTATCGCCTGAAAAAATTTGGGCTAGATATCGAAGGCGATGAAGACAGCTAAATGCTGTCTTTATTTTTATTATCGTGGTCTGTTAACGATGCTTGAGTAAAATCTCGGCGACATTCTCGATATACAAATCATCACGCATATCGATTGGCAATGCATAAAGCTGGTTGGGCTGAATACCCTGCCCATCAATCATACTGCCTTTCGGCGTATAGTAATGAGAAACCGTCATTTGTAATGCTGCGCCACTTGGCAATGGGAATAGCTTTTGTACAACCCCTTTTCCATAGCTTTTCTCACCAATCACCCAAGCACGTCCATGATCCTTTAAAGCCGCGCTAAAAACTTCTGCGGCTGATGCCGAGCGACCATTAATCAACAGCCCCAATTTAATATTGCTAAATTTATTACCAGGGAGTGCCTGAAAGGTCTGATCACCTTCTGAACGGCTTTTGGTCGTGACAATAATGCCATTATTTAAAAACAGGTCAGCCGTTTCAACCGCAGCAGACAGTAATCCACCGGGGTTATTTCTGAGGTCAATTAAAATCGCTTTTAAACGGCTGGACGGGTATTGCTCGATAATATTTTTGATTTCGCTCGCAGTTTCCTGTTGAAATACAGGAACTTTAATCACCAAAACCTGATTGTGTAAAAGTGTCGATGACACTGCAACATCTACTTTTTTATTACGAACAATCGTGACAGGCTGCCCAACAGGCGCTGTCTGCACCGTTAGAACTGTCCCGATTGAACCATATAACAAGTTACGAACTTGCTCATGGTTAAGGTCTTTTAATTCCTGATTATCAATTTTATAGACTGTCATACCATTATGCAGTCCAAGTTTGACTGAATCTGAACTCTCTTTCAGCCCTTGAATCAGCCACTGACGGCGCAATTTATCAAAAATTAAATCAAAGTCAACAGAAGCAACATCGCCCTCAGTATATTGCATTAATTGGCGATAATCTTCAGGAGACAAGTAGCGAGAATAGCGATCTAACCCACCTACCAAACCCTTGATGGCTTGTTCAAATAGCGCATCATCTGATTTTTCAGTGACGTAGTTATCTTTGACAATACTGTAAATCTGCACAAATTTCTGAATCGAATCTACAGGAATCTCCTCAGTAGAAGAGGATTCTGAGCCATCAGTGTCATAGTCAAGACTGGCATCAGCTTCTGATGAAGCTGAATTTGCGGCATAAACAGGATGATTCAAATAGCAGAGTGTTAAACTGGTCGCTAAAAATACCTGCCTGATTTTTTGAATCATCCATTCACCTTTTTTTATGCCTGTAATGTAATTAAATTGCGACCTTGCATTTCCATCGGAACAGGAATATTCATTAAATGCAATAATGTCGGCGCAACATCTGCCAAAACACCACCTTCAGCAATCACTGCTTGAGTTGGACCAACGTAGATAAATGGTACAAGCTCAGTGGTATGTTGGGTATGCACCTGACCACTTTCGTAGTCTTGCATTTGCTCAACATTCCCATGATCGGCAGTAATCAGCATGTGTCCATGATTTGCCATGACCGCATCATAAACACGACCTAAGCAGGTATCTACAGCTTCAACAGCTTTCACTGCAGCGTTAAAAATACCTGTATGCCCAACCATATCACCATTGGCATAGTTCACAACCAACAAGTCATATTCACCTGAATTAATCGCTTTCACCAGCTCATCAGTCACTTCATAAGCGCTCATTTCTGGTTTAAGGTCATAGGTTGCAACATTTGGCGATGGAATCAAGATACGCTTTTCACCAGGGTATTCATCTTCACGACCACCACTGAAGAAGAATGTTACATGGGCGTATTTTTCAGTTTCCGCAATACGTAGCTGGGTTTTGCCCAAGTTGGATAAGTATTCGCCAATTGAATTGTGCAAGGCTTCAGGCATATAGGCAACGGGTGCATCAATGCTGGCTTGGTAACGGGTCAGCATTACGTATTTTGCCAGTTGTGGCACAACTTTCCGTTGGAATCCTGTGAAGTCTTTTTCAACAAATGCACGGGTCAACTCTCGCGCACGGTCAGCACGGAAGTTCATGAATACGATGCTGTCGCCATCTTGAATGGCAGCCACATCGCCCACTCGGGTTGCTTTAACAAACTCATCGCTTTCTTCGGCAGCATAAGCTTGTGCCAAGCCTTCAGTTGCTGTCGCAACCACACGGACTGCTTCACCTTCGGTCAGTAAACGATACGCCTGTTCAACACGATCCCAGCGATTGTCGCGATCCATAGCGAAGTAACGACCAATCATTGTCGCAATACGACCTTGATTTGGGTATTGGGCAAAGACTGCATCGAGTTTTTGTAAAGAGGGTTCAGCACTGCGTGGTGGCGTATCACGACCATCTAAAAATGCATGTAGATAAACTTTTGCACCGCGTTTTAGCGCCAGCTCACACATCGCCACGATATGGTCTTCATGAGAATGCACGCCACCTTCTGACAAAAGTCCCATGATGTGGACTGCACCGCCTGTTGCTTTGGCTTTCTCAACAGCATCGACCAAAACTTCATGCTCAAAGAATGCCCCAGTACGGATATCTTTGGTGATACGGGTAAAGTCCTGATACAACACACGACCTGCACCCAAGTTCATATGTCCAACTTCAGAGTTACCCATTTGCCCATCTGGTAAACCGACATCTTCGCCAGAACCTGAAATTAAGCTATGCGGATGCTTGGCTTGCATTGCAGTCAAATTAGGTGTTTTTGCTGCCAAGAAAGCATTGTCTTGAATCGCTTCACGATGCCCCACACCATCCATAATCACCAAGACATGAGGAATCTTAGCTGCCTTCGCATCCGTCATTTTGAACTCTCTTTCAGTTGTCAATTGCGTGCGCGCATTTTACCTAATTTTTAAGCAATTCTCCATCGACTAAAAATTGATGATCCTTCTCACATCAATATTATTTGGCGCGATTGAGTAAGTATCCACCTGCGATAAAGATCAGGATAATCGGAACAAATACAAACCATGCAGGCGACGGCGAATAAACCAGACTCGCATAACCCAAAAAGTCCTGCATATAATAAAAGCCGAGACCAATAAACAAGGCAATCACCAAGCGAAAGCCCATCGACTGTTGGCGCAGTGGTCCAAAAATAAATGAACAGGCAATCACCACCAGCGCAATCAAGGAAAATGGCATAGCGACTTTTTTCCAGAATGCCAACTGATAAGTTTTTGGCACTTGGCTATATACTGACAAATAATTTATAAAGGAAACTAACTGACTTGGAGCTAACTCTTCTGGGTCAATCGTCACCATATGCACATATTTAGGCTGTAACGCCAAAGACAGTGGTAACTGCGCCGATTCAATTAAATTTGCATCGCCATTTGGCTGAACCTGCATTTGCTGGCTTTGCTTCAAATCCCATTGTCTGGTACTGCTGCTATATTGACCCTGCTCAGCATTCAACACACTTTTTAAGCGATAATTAGCATCAAAATCCAGAACCTGAATATTGCGTAAAACACCTTGTGAATTGGCATAGTTAATATAAATAAAACGCTGCCCTTCACGTGTCCAATACCCTTTTACTTCACCTAAGGCCGCAACTGATTGGTGTTTCTTGATACTGTCCGCTTTTTCGCTACTATAGGGAATCGCCCACTGACTCAGTGCAAATGCCAAAATGACCAGTAGCATGGCTGAACGCACCACCCATCCCACAATCCGCCATAAGCTAATCCCAACAGAACGCATCACAATCAGTTCACTGTTTGATGCCAGTGTACCTAAACCAATCACTGAGCCAATCAGTGCAGAAATTGGTAAAATCTGATACAGGTAATAAGGTGTATTCCAAAAGACATATTGAACAGCCTGCCAAGCGTTATAATCACTTTTGAGTTCACTCAGCTCCGCCAAATAGGTAAACAGAAACTGTAACAAGGTCAGTATAGCCGTAGCCCCTAACATGGCTAAAGTGGAGGTTTTCGTCACATGCTTAGCGACTAGACGACGTGCGAACATTAGCTTAACCTCACTTGCTCAATTTAAGTTTTAACTTCGGCGCAAGGTTCGGTTTGCGCAAAAATAATATCGTGACTAAAGCATATCCAAATATCACAGCGGGATACGCCCAAATACTTAACTGATCTTTGGTAATACGGGTTTTGACTGCCATCAATGCCACAATCAAACTGGCAAAAATCAAAATAGCAGGCAATAAACGATAGTAACGTCCCTGACGTGGGTTCACTTCAGACAATGCCGTTGCCAGCAGTAATGCCACAACAATTGCAAATGGCACACACAAACGCCAACCGAGTTCACTTTGTACAACAGGGTTTTGACGTTTCGCCCAAAGCTGTTCTAAACGCATCGACTCTGCTTTATCACCCGAAATATCGGCTTCTTTATTATTTTCAATTCTTAAACGATAACTTTTAAATTCAGCCTGCGTATAACGTGGCTGTCCTGGATAAATTTCATAACGGCGACCGTCAATCAAATCCACCACACTGGCCGTGTCATTGGGAATCTCTACGCGAGTTGCTTCACGCGCCAAAATGACCACATCAGGTTTACCTTCTTTGGTTGCACGTTGATAAAACACAATATCGCGCAAATTTTTACGGTCTTCTGACAGATCACTGGCATAAATCGTATAAGCACCAGAAGAAACAAATTCTTTGGGGCGCACCAGATCAAAGCCTGTACGTACAGCCTGTGTGCTCGACAGCTGTTCAAATTTACGTAGTCCCCACGGCGACACCCACACCATCATGACAAGCTGCACGATCAGAAAAACAATCGTAAGCGGTGCAAGCAAACGTGCCAATTGGTTGCGACTCACGCCGCTGGCATTTAGCACGGCCATCTCATGATCAATATACAAACGCCCAAACACCAGCATCAAGCCAATAAAAAAGCCCAATGGCATAATCAGGGTTAAAAATTCAGGTAATCGATAGCCAATAATGCTAAATAAGATATTGGCATCTATACGACCTTGAGCAGCAATACCAAAATATTTGATTAAGCGACCGCCCATCATGATTAATGTGAGTAAGGCGATGACGACCAAAGAAGTCTCCATAACCTGCTTAACAAGATAACGTCGAATAATCAAAGGAAGCTTCCGTTAAAAATGAAAACATGACTGATGAATAGTTTAACCCAATAGCCAGCAGAAAAAACCCATACTTGTATTGCACATTGCAACCTGATCCAGTGTAATGTTGCAATCGTTTAAATTCCGCAAACATCAATAGGCATCTAAAACCATATGAAACTGTCTTTAAAACACACTCAAGACACTGGCTCTGCCCTGTTTGTCTTGGTGGATGCTGAACAAATCCAACATCCAACAGCACAGCATATTAAAAATTACCAGCAACTGATTGCGACCACACAATTTAAAGCAAGCTTGAATGAAAGTGTAACCTTAATTACACAGCACGATCATTATCCATTTTGTAGCTTGCTTGGTCTAGGTAATGCAGCACAAATTCAGGCAGCACAACTCGGCAAGTTAGCACAAAGCATTATTAAAGAATCACAAAAAAAATATAGTCGCATTGATATTGACCTATCCGCGTTACCTGAACAGCTACATACACTGTTTGTGATGAGCTTGACCCAAGCCAATTATGCCTTCGATGAATTCAAATCCAAGAAAAATGAATTTATTTTAGAAGAAGTTCATTTTATTACAGAAAAATCACCGCTCAATGCAGAACAGCTTCAGTTACTGCAAGCGATTAATGCTGGACAAGATCTGGCACGTGATCTGGGCAATCGTCCAGGCAATATCTGTTTCCCTGAATACCTTGCCGAGCAAGCACTCGCATTGGCAGCAGAATATCCTGAACTGCTGAAAGTGACTGTACTCGATGAACAGCAAATCGCCGATTTGGGCATGCATGCTTTCTTGGCTGTCAGCAAAGGTTCAGCACGTGCAGGTCGGGTGATCACGCTCGAATACAAAGCCGAATTAGAGCAAGCTCCGATTGTCTTGGTTGGTAAAGGCGTGACTTTTGATACTGGCGGCATTTCACTCAAACCTGGCTTAGGTATGGATGAAATGAAATTTGACATGTGTGGTGCAGCATCAGTTTTGGGAACCATGCGTGCTTTGTGTGAAGCTAAACTGCCGATTCATGTGGTGGGTGCGGTTGCCGCAGCAGAAAACATGCCATCTGACCATGCGACACGCCCAGGGGATATTGTCACCACCATGAGTGGGCAAACCGTGGAAATTCTCAATACCGATGCGGAAGGTCGATTGGTTCTTTGCGATACCTTAACGTATATCCAGCGTTTCAACCCTGCAGTCGTGATTGATATTGCGACTTTAACAGGTGCCTGTGTGGTGGCTTTAGGTAAAGTGCTTAGTGGCTTGTTCTCGCCAGATGACGCTTTGGCGCAAGAGTTGACTCAGGCAGGTGAACAAAGCTTTGACCGCGTCTGGCGCATGCCTGTGTTAGATGATTATCAAGAACTACTCGATTCACCATTTGCAGATATTGCCAATATTGGCGGGCCACACGGCGGTGCGATTACAGCGGCATGCTTCTTGCAACGCTTTACCCGTGACTACCTCTGGGCACATCTGGATGTTGCAGGGACTGCGTGGCTGTCTGGTAGCAATAAAGGCGCAACAGGTCGTCCTGTACCATTACTCATGCAATTTATTGCGAACCGTGTTCAGCATGACTAAAGTCAGTTTTTATTTGTTTGAAAATAGCGTAGAGCGGCAAGTCGACAGTGCTTGCCGTTTATCGCGCAAACTGTTGCGCCAGCCCGTACATATTTGGTGGTATTGCTGCCAAGCCGAGCAGCAACAGTTACTCGATGAGGCTTTGTGGACTTTTGATCCGCAAAGTTTTATTCCCCATGGCATTGATCAGCCGCAAGCCAGTGTCTGTATTTCAGCACAACTGCCTGATCAGGGTTCTTGGCTGGTCTTTAACTTTGAACAGCAGGCACTCGAACCTCAAGACACGTTTGAACACATTATTGAAATTGTCGAAAATCAAGAATCGACTAAAATAATAGGACGCAACAAGTTTAGACAGTATCGCGATTGGGGCATAAGCCCACGTACTTTTAAATTATAATATAAACCAATGTGTTATTTTGAGGAGTAAAATGTGGCGTTAGATGTTGGAGCAGATTTTGAAAAGCGTTGGCTCAATGCACCACAAGCTGTTCGCCAAACTTATATCGATGATCTGACTCGTATTTGTGAATTATTTTCGAACGATGTGCGTTTAGAAGACTGGCTGTCTAAAAATAAACAAGCCCAGCTCCAGTCCTATGAAACCATCGAAAATGCCTACGCCGAACTCAAGGCACAGCTCCTTGAGGAAGCACGTATTCGCCGTCAACATGCCTTGGAACAATCTTTGGCAAAGAAGCGCGCCCAGCAACAGGCGTATATTGATGACCTGCAACTGGATGAACGCTTGCAACAACAGGCGCAAACTCAACAATTACAAGCATTGCAACAACAACTTGGTCAGGAAAGTCTGGCATATAGTGAACGTTATACCACGACACCAAAACTACGTTTTGAAGCGACCAGAAACAGTGTAATTAGCCCTGAAATCCAGCATGCGCTAGATAACTTAAAAATTCGGTTAGAACTTGAAGCTGAAAGTTTAATTGAGCAGATTCAGCAAAGCGTAAATCACCTCAATCAAAAAATTCAGCAAGCCGCCGATGAAGAAATCCGCTACTTGCTGGAACAGCATCCTTCTTCAGATATTTAAAAAAATCTCGGCAAATGCCGAGATTTTTTTATTTTAGAAAGCCATTTTCAGCTAGAAATGACATGCTAATGTTGGACTGTGTCTTTTGTTCAGCAGCTTTATCACCCAACAATAAACGTTCGATATAACGCGCCAGCACATCTACTTCGAGATTGACTTTTGAGCCTTGTTTCCATGTGCCAATATTGGTACGTTCCGCAGTATGTGGAATCAGATTCAGACTTAAAATATTGCCACGTAAATGGTTAATCGTCAGGCTAATACCATCGACCGTAACCGAACCTTTTTCAGCCAGATACTTGGCAAGCTCGGCAGGTGCTGTCACTTCAAAATACAGAGAACGGGCATCTTCACGTACCAAAGTAATTTCACCAATGCCATCGACATGTCCACTGACAATATGCCCGCCAAAACGGGTCGTTGGCAACATGGCTTTCTCGACATTGACCGCTTGCCCAACTTGCCATGTCCCTAATGTAGTACGGTTGAGACTTTCACGAGAAACATCCGCAGCATACCAGTTGTCACCCCACTCAATCACAGTCAGGCAAATACCATTGGTCGCAATCGAATCGCCCAAATGTACATCCGACATGTCTAAATCGGTCTGAATCCGTAACCGTACATCACCACCCACATTTTGCAGGCTGGACACTTTACCTAGGCTTTCAATAATTCCTGTAAACATAGTCTATTCTCTTTATTTTGCTTACCACAATGCAAGCTGGGTACTGGTACCAAAGGTATCTACCCCACCCAATTCAGCACAATGATAAAGTTGTCCCAATAACTGACGCAATGGCGGCCCAGACTTGGCATGGGTATCAGTAATCACGATAAATTCCAGTACACGCGCACGCTCAGACTGACGTTGTTTGCTCACGCGATAACGTGGCACATCTTGTGTTAATAAGGTCACTCGCCCGCGTTCCAAGTTAGCTTTAAGCAAATCTTTGGCGGCAATATTGCCATCGGTTGAATAACTGGTCAGGATGTAGCGAGCATTGATCGTTGACAGCAAGGTTTCATAGGCATCCTTGGCATGTTTCGATGAATTATAGGGGCTTGGACGCTCTTTACGCCATGCACGATCAATCCCGCTTTTAAAGCCTTTGGTGTCTGGTGAAGGTAAATCCGCCTGATCCCACAAGGTGAGTGAATTCAAGACATGATAGTTACTGCTATACGCGTGCTGATTGTATGGTGGATCCAAATAGGCAACATCGACCTCAAAACCACTCATTTGGTTTGCCAAATGCTGAGCATCGACACACCACATTTCTGCTATCGGATTTTTGACATCACCGATTTCACAAAAACGGCTTGGCGTTAACCACAATAACGACTCAATACGCTCCAGCGCAGTCTGGGTTTTACCGCCCCAACCATGATGGAAGCTTTTGAATACACCACTAGTATTGCTGACAAAACTGGCAGAATACAGTAACGGTGCCAGCAAGGCGCTCATTTCAACATCATCAATCGCGCCTTCTGCCTGCCAGGTGGCAATTTGCTGGCGAATGGCATCAATCCGCATACCATTACGGCGCTTAAAAAACAAACGATCACGTGCAGGATCATATTCTTCATCTTTTCGCGGGCAAAGATTATGCGTCACCCAACCTTTTGCCAGTGGCAAGCGGTTAAGATAATCAATCGCTTTCTGATAACCGCCCAGCTCTTTAAACTTTGGCGCATCAATACACGACAAGACCGCATGATTTAAAGCGTGGCTATACGGCTCCCAGTCATTGGCAATCACCCGATAACCATTCTGACGCGCCAAACGGGATACCACACCACTGCCTGCAAAAAAGTCAGCAAAAATAGGGGCACGCTTGCTTTTGTGATTCAGTGTTCCTGTTTCTTCCAGCGCTTCTAAAATCAGATGCAGCAATCGACGCTTATTACCCAAATATGGCACCAACTGATGAAACAAGTATTCATCAGTGGTACGGGCAGCATGACGGCGTTTATGATAAAGCGTTGTTTCTGAACTCATAATCACTCTTGCAATGGCGTTAAGTTAAGGCGGATATCATCCCCAACTTGGGCAATTTCTTGAATATGCAAACGATATTGCTGGTTAAGACTCTGCAAATCGGCTTGGAACATAGCACGAGCCGAATGCCCCAATAAAGTTGGTGCAATATAATGAATATATTCATCAACCAAGTGCTGTTGAATAAATGCTGAAGTCAAAGTTGCGCCCGCTTCAACCAATACATCATAAATCTGATAATCGCGTACCAATTGCTTGAGCAATTGATCTAAAGGCTGTACTTCAATCTGTATCACCCCTAAATCTGCCAGTTCCTGACGAAAGGGCCCCATGACCATTAGGGTTTCAGGTTGTTGCAAGATCTTGGCTGTGAGTGGCAAATGCCCCTGACGATCCAGCACCACACGTTTCGGCTGGACAACACTACTCAGATCGACATCGGCGAGTTCACGTACATTAAGCTGGCAATCATCAGCTAGAACTGTCCCGATTCCCGTAATCACAGCACTTGAAATAGCTCGCCAGTGCTGTACATCTTGACGCGCTGCGCTGCCAGTAATCCATTTTGACTCACCCGAGGCCATTGCAGTTCGACCGTCAAGGCTCGCTGCGACTTTTAAGCGAACATACGGCATTTGAGTTGCCATCGCCTTTAAAAAGCCTTTGTTCAATGCAGCAGCTTCAGCGTTACAAATGCCTGATTCAACCTCAATACCTGCGGCTTTTAAAATCCCGATACCTTTACCTGCCACCAGAGGATTTGGATCCAAACAGGCAATGACCACTTTTTTAACTTGCGCTTTGACCAATGCTTCAGCACAAGGCGGTGTCCGACCATAATGCGCACATGGCTCAAGCGTGACATAAGCGGTTGCACCCTGCGCCTGCTCGGCGGCCTGACGCAAGGCAAACACTTCAGCATGAGGCTGCCCCGCACGCGGGTGAAACCCTTGACCAATGACCTGACCATCTTTAACAATGACACAGCCCACATTCGGATTTGGCTTGGTACTGTAACAACCTTGCTTGGCAAGCCCAATTGCCTGCTGCATATAACGTTCATCAAGAGAATAATTCGACATCATGTGTTAGTGTTCTCGTTGTTGCATCAGTTCAATATGTTGGCGAAAAGCTTCTACATCCTGGAAATCCTGATAAACCGAAGCGAAACGCACATACGCAACATGATCTAAACCAAACAAAGCCTGCATCACAATTTCACCAATGGTACGTGAGCTGACATCACGCTCACCTAAGCGACGAATCTTAATTTGAATATCACTGAGTACTGTTTCTATTTGTTCTTGTGTTACGGGACGTTTCTGCAAAGCATGCATCAGTGAGCGGCGTAATTTAGCTTCATCAAATGGTTCATTTTTACCATTCGATTTAATCACACGTGGCATAACCACTTCATAACTTTCAAATGTCGTAAACCGCTCGCCACAACCCGGACATTCACGACGACGACGAATCTGACTTCCTTCCGCAGCTAAACGTGAGTCAATCACTTTGCTATCGGCAACATTACAAAACGGACAATGCATTACACAATGAATCAAGCAAAACGGTAATTCTAGTGTATCAAAAATCTTCCAGATACTAAATGTTGTGTTTGAAATAAAAAACAGCCCCGATTGGAGCTGTTTTTTCAATCTAAAAGCGAGAGCTTATTCGATACGTTCGCCGTGTTGGCTAAGGTCAAGACCCATACGTTCATCGTCATTGCTCGCACGTAGACCAATGACCACATCGATCACTTTCAAGATCACGAAAGTCAAAATACCACTGTAGGCAATTGTTGCAAGTACACCTTCAACTTGCACCCAAACTTGGTGTGCAATATCTGTTGGCGCTTTGCTTCCCATGATGAATGAACTAGCAAATACGCCTGTCAAGATTGCACCCACAATACCACCTACGGCATGTAAACCAAAAGCATCGAGTGAATCATCGACTTTAAGTAAGCGTTTCAGACCAGTTGTTCCCCAGAAGCATACTACGCCTCCGATCAAGCCCATGATTAAAGCACCACTTACAGTCACATAACCCGCTGCTGGTGTAATCACAACAAGGCCTGCAACCGCACCAGAGGCTACGCCCAATACAGAACCTTTGCCACGAATCATTTTTTCAACAAACAACCAAGAAATAGCGGCTGCTGCTGCGGCAACTTGTGTGGTTAGCACGGCATAACCTGCGGCGCCGTTTGCACCCAAAGCCGAACCACCATTGAAACCAAACCAACCCACCCATAACATGCTTGCGCCGATAACCGTCAAGACAAGGTTATGTGGTGCCATAGATTCTTTACCAAGGCCAATACGTTTACCCAAGAGGTATGCAGCAACCAGACCTGCAACACCAGAGTTAATATGCACCACTGTACCACCAGCAAAGTCAAGCGCACCATCTGTGCCTAACCAGCCACCACCCCAAACCCAGTGAGTAATTGGTGCATACACTGCAATCACCCAAATGGTAATAAATGCCACGAATGCGCCAAACTTCATGCGCTCAGCTACAGAACCACTAATAATCGCGACTGTAATAATTGCAAAAGTCATTTGGAAGATAACGAAAAGAATTTCAGGAATCGTTCCCTGCAAAGTATCCGTGTTAATACCAGCCAGCATGGTTTTACTAAAACCACCAATAAAAGCATTGCCTGTATCAAATGCCAGAGTATAACCAATCACCACCCAAACAATACTCACAATCACGGCTGCCATGAAGCTATGCGCCATGGTTCCCAATACGTTCTTTTTACGAACCATACCACCATAAAATAAAGCCAATCCTGGAATGGTCATCAGAAGGACTAATGCGGTAGAGATGAGAATCCATGCCGTGTCACCAGTATCCAATTTTGGTTTGGCTGCTGGCGCAGGCGTTGTTGCTGCGGGTGCTAATGCTGGTGTTGCTGTGGCGGCAGATGCTGCCGTGGTTGTTGCTGCGTCCGATGCAGCAACTACTGTTTGTTTAGGTGCAGAAGACGTTGCTTCTTCTGCCCAAGCAGCAGAACCACCGAATAATGCGCCAGATAAACTAAGCGCCATGATTATTTTTTTCATGTGTATCCCCCAACCTTAATCTTTTGCGAGCTAAACTCTACTGAGCAAACTTCGTGCCAAAATTACTTACACAGCATCTGGACCTGTTTCGCCTGTACGAATACGGATAACTTGCTCAAGGTTGGTCACAAAAATTTTACCATCACCAATTTTACCAGTGCTTGCGACACGCGTAATGGATTCAATCACTGAATCCACCATTTCATCACTAATGGCAATTTCAATTTTAACTTTTGGTAGGAAATCAACGACATACTCAGCACCACGGTACAATTCCGTATGACCTTTTTGGCGACCGAAACCTTTAACTTCGGTTACGGTGATCCCTTGAACACCAATTTCAGAGAGTGCTTCACGCACATCATCCAATTTGAATGGTTTTACAATTGCAGTTACGAGCTTCATGTTTGTTTTCCTTCGGCTTGTTGTTCAGCTGTAAGGTTTTATGTTCAATTTTCATGCCAATATCCCTGCGGTTAGGGGAATACAGAAATATCCGACATGAATCCACTTTATACCCTATTTTAACGCTTTACGTGCATAGATCAGAAAAAAAAGAAGTTTTTTTCAATTTATGATGCTCTAAACACATCATGCTAGAATACTGCAGATTTTTAACATTTTCTGCACATTTATGAGGATCTTATAATGATCGAAACCTTATTAGAGGCAATATTAGAGCAAATTGATCAACCCAAAAAGGACTTGGAGCACAATTTAAGGGCGCTTCTCAATGAAGCTGTCAGTCGTATGGATTTGGTCTCTCAAGAGGAAATTCAGCGCCAAAAAAATGCACTATTTATTGCAAATCAACGCCTAGAAATTTTAGATGAAAAAATTAAACAACTTGAAAACAGCCTACAATCACAAAAATAAGCACCATAGTTGTGCAAAAAAATAGAATTTTGACTAAATAATAAGCACCAAAACGGAACTAAAATAACATGTCGTTTGCCAAAATTTATACGCGGGGAGTATTGGGACTCCATGCTCCCCTTATTGAAGTTGAAGTTCATGTCAGTCAAGGATTACCTTCTTTAACAATCGTCGGTTTGGCAGAAGCTGCGGTACGCGAAAGTAAAGATCGAGTCCGTTCAGCCATCATTAATAGTGGTTTTCAGTTCCCGACCAAACGCCTCACCATTAATTTGGCGCCCGCCGACTTACCCAAAGATGGTTCACGGCTTGATCTGCCAATTGCTTTGGGAATTTTAATTGCTTCTGGGCAAATTCCTGACCAGAAAATTACAGACTATGAATTGATCGGTGAACTGGCTCTGGATGGGCAATTACGTGCTGTTTCAAGTACGTTAAGTATTGCGTTGGCTTGTCAGAAAGCCCAGCATAAACTGTTATTGCCAACAGACAATGCCAATGAGGCCGCCCAGTTACAGCAGCTTGACGTCTATGCAGCCAGCTCCCTTCAACAAGTTTGCCAGCATTTTTTAGAACAGCAACCGATTCAGGTCACGCATCCCTCGCAAAACCTTACCATCTCACAACAATTACTGGATCTGGCAGATATTAAAGG
Organism: Acinetobacter sp. ANC 4636; assembly: GCF_054454555.1. NCBI lineage: Bacteria > Pseudomonadati > Pseudomonadota > Gammaproteobacteria > Moraxellales > Moraxellaceae > Acinetobacter > Acinetobacter sp. ANC 4636. The sequence continues at coordinate 56,637 of NZ_JBTKVD010000005.1, forward strand.
TCAACTTCGACCACGTCGTGCCTTAGAAATTGCGGCTGCAGGCGGACATTCTATTTTATTTCGTGGCCCGCCTGGCACAGGTAAAACCTTACTGGCATCACGACTCCCTGGTATTCTTCCCGCACTCGATCAAGAAGATAGCCTCACCGTTGCCAGTATTTATTCGGCTGCCAATCAATCTTATCAATTCGGACAACGCCCCTTTCGTGCGCCACATCATACAGCGTCAGCAATTGCTCTGGTTGGCGGAGGCTCACAGCCTAAACCAGGTGAAATTACGCTTGCCCATTTAGGGGTATTATTTTTAGATGAACTGCCAGAATTTGATCGTAAGGTTTTAGAAGTTCTACGCCAACCCTTAGAAAGTCAGGAAATTGTGATTTCACGAGCGGCTCGGCAGATGACGTTCCCCGCACAGTTTCAACTGGTTGCAGCCATGAATCCCTGCCCTTGTGGTTATGCTTTTAATCAGGACAGTCGTTGCCAATGTTCTGTTGAAGCGATTAAACGCTATCAAAACCGAATTTCAGGGCCATTGCTGGATCGTATTGATTTACATATTGATGTGCCGCCACTCTCGGCGCAAGATCTACAAACCCAGCTCCCAAGTGAAACTTCTACAACAGTTCGTGCTCGGGTCTTAGCGGCTTATAAATTTCAGCTCTCCCGCCAAGGGTTTAGTAATCAGCAGTTATCCCCTCAGCAACTTGAACAATATGCTGTGCTGTCTAGTGACTCTCAAAAAATGCTGGCGCTTGCACAACAACGCCTCAACCTTTCTGCTCGAGCCTATCATCGGGTACTGCGAGTTGCGCGCAGTATTGCTGATCTGGCACAAAGTGAGTCTATTTCCACAGCTCATCTTTCCGAAGCATTATCTTATCGTAGCCCATTTCAAGGCTAATTTTTCGACATAAAAAAACCGCATGTTTTACATGCGGTTTTTTGAGTAGACCTGCTATTTTTAGAAGGTTTTAGTCAAACTAAAAACCGCACCTGTATCGGTTTCGCGTTTAACAGCATTTGGCAAACCACTGGTATTGTAATTATTACCAATCGCATCCAGCTCGGCAGTTAAACCAGATACTGATTTAAAGCTATAGGTGATGCCAGCCTTCCAGTCCGTAAAGTTGTCATGTTTTTTATCACCATAACCAAAGATGTCTTTATCCGCTTTGGTATAGCCAGCACCCACGACGCCACCAAAACCTTTGGCGATTGGGAATGAGTAGCTCGCATTGACATTCCAAGAATTACTGCCTGTATAGCCACCCCAGTCATTGGTGTAGTTCACATTGGTAAATAGACTATCACCATTGGTAATTAAGCTTGCAAATGTTAACTTGGCGTAAAATTCTGTCCAGTCCCAATCTTTGCTATGGCTTGGATAGTTATATTCCACAACCCCGACATCCAGCGTTGGCTTAATTTTATTGGACAATGGCAAGGTGGTTGTAAAACCAATCGATGGGTCAAGCTCTAAATGTGGAACATTCCCACCATCAAAGTCGACATTTGAAGCAAAGGCAGAAACATAAAGCCCACTTGAATGTGCAAGTGTAAATGATCCCTGAATCGCAGGATCATTTAAAGTTTGACTGATACCACGGAAACGATAGTCTGAAGTTAATGCAACATTGCCACTAAATGTTAATCCATATTGTGCCAATGTATTGTCTTCCGCAGCCATTGCTCCTGTTGACAATGTCGATGCAAATAATGCTGTTGTGAGTAGTTTCTTCATTTTGTGATTTCTCCCCAAACCGTGAATTCGATGTTTTGGTTATTTCTTGCAACCCACCTAGTATTAGCAATAGTTATGCCAACTTTCCTTGCCAGCAAATGATTATTCGTCTCATAATTTTTAGAAAATTGATCACTTTTAGTTCATTTCAGCAATTTATTTGTATAAAAAAAGTGCATATGCTTCAAAAAATATTCGCTGAAGCCAAGCAACCGAAAATACATATAATATATTATGTTTTATTTAAAAAATTATTATAAAGGTCATTTTAAGATGAAAATAAATCTCATTTATATTCAAAAAAAGTATAAATGATCTATCCCATCATCAACTTTTAAATTTAAAAATACAGATATATTAAAACCATATGAAATTTTCGTGAAAAAATCATGAAATAATATTGATAGTTGTAATCTTTTTATTATAGATTAAAGCCCACTTTGTAACTTTCTGTATCAAACAGCGTTACGGGTTTTATTTTATTTTTAGGGGCAACCAATGCTAAAAGCACAGAAGCTAACCTTAGCAGTTTTAATTCAGGCTACTTTACTCTCTCCCGCGTTTGCAAGTGAACAAAGCGAATCTAAAGGCTTTGTTGAAGATGCAACCGCATCAGTTTTATTACGTACAGGTTTTATCGACCGTGATAAAAAAAATGTTGAACCAGGTGTAGACACTCGCTCTACCGTTCAATCTGTTATGTTGAATGCTGAATCTGGCTTCACTCAAGGTACTGTCGGCGTTGCTGTCGGTGTCATTGGTGATTTCTCATTCAAACTCGGTGACAATAAGCACTCTGGCAACCAAATGATCCCTTGGAAAAATGATAATCGCAATGATCCATATGACCAATGGACTCGTGGTGGCGGTTATGTCAAAGTGCGTGCTTCAAATACAACTTTAACTTATGGTACACAAGTTCTTGATATTCCTGTACTTGCAAGTAATACCATACGTATGGTTCCTGAATACTTTACAGGAACATTGATCACAAGCCATGAAATCAAAAATTTAGAAGTGATCGCTGGTGAATTTACCAAAGATCAAATGTCTGACCAGATTGCTACAGATCAAAATCATTTAAAACGTGCTTATGTTTGGGGCACAAAATATAAATTTAATGACAAATTCAATGCGTCTTACTACGGTTTAGACAGCAAAGATGCGCTTACACGCCATTATGCTGATTTGAACTTTAAACAACCGCTAAGCGATAAAAGTTCATTAACATATGACTTGAGTGGTTATCACACCGAGTGGGATAAAGGTGCATCTGTATCTTCAGCAAAACCAGGTGTTGATCCTTCAGACCGTTCAAACAATATTTGGGCGTTCTCAACAACTTATAATCATGGCCCTCATAGTGTAATGCTTGCTTACCAACAAAGCACAGGTAACTCAGGTTATGCTTATAACGAAAATGCGGATGGTTTCCAAAGTATTTATCTGCCAAACTCTTACCTTTCAGACTTTAACGGTCGTGGTGAAAAGTCTGCACAAGTTCAATATAATGTTGATTTAGGTGCTTTCGGTGTTCCTGGCTTATCATTTACAACTGCGTATGTCTATGGTTGGGATATCAACACCAAAACAACGCAAAATGCGAAAGAAAGCGAATTCTTCAACCAGCTTAAATACACCGTTCAATCTGGTTTTGCAAAAGGTGTAAACTTGCGTCTACGTGAATCTATTTATCGTAATAGCCAAGCTTATGCAAACGACTACTACATGCCTGATACCAACGAAACACGTATCTTCCTAGATATCCCTATTAAATTCTTTTAATCATGACTGATTAATACGAATGAAAAAAAACCTACACTTTGCAGTGTAGGTTTTTTTATATAAATAAATTCTGCTCACAAGCATGAGCAAAAAATTACTTATTTTTTAGCAGCTTCAATTGCTTTAACAACTTCAGCTTTTGCAACATCAGCACCTTCCCAACCAGAGATTTTCACCCATTTGCCAGGTTCTAAATCTTTGTAGTGTGCGAAGAAATGTTCAATTTGGCTGATCAATAATTTTGGCAAATCTGTGTATTCCTGTACATCTTTGTACAATGGAGTCAATTTGTCATGTGGTACAGCAACCAATTTCGCATCGATACCACCGTCATCTTCCATGTTCAATTTACCAACAGGGCGGCAACGAATCACAGAACCCGCAGCGATTGGATGTGGAGTCACAACCAACACGTCTAATGGATCACCATCTTCAGACAAGGTATTTGGCACATAACCATAGTTTGCAGGGTAGAACATTGCTGTACCCATGAAACGGTCTACAAATAATGCATCTGAATCTTTATCGATTTCGTACTTAATTGGTGCAGCATTCGCAGGAATTTCAATGATCACATAGATATCATTTGGTGCATCTTTACCCGCAGGGATATTGTTGTAGCTCATGACAATACTCTTTAAATGGAAACAAATTGAAAAAATTGAGTTGAGAGACTCAAGTTTTACCATGTGCCCAATTATACATGGCACATGATTTGATTGGAAAAATATTCAGATGCCTTAAAGCAGGCGCAAGGTAAATACCAACAATAAAATCGGGCATGCCATCGAAAATGCCCAAATGATTGAACGTAGCGTTGCCCAGTTTACCAAGTAGCAAATACCATACAAAACACGCAGCACAATATAAGCAATACCGAGCGTCATAATCATGCTCTGATTCATGACCATATACTCAGCCATCAGCACAGATGCTAAAAATAACGGTAAACTTTCAAAACTATTTTGTTGCACTGCATTAGCTCTGGCGGCTAGACCTGTGGTTTTCGCCAAAAATTCACGTGGATTTTGATTATCTTTTAATTTATATCCACCTGCTATTTTAGCGATAAAGGTAAATACATAAGGCAATAAACATGCAGTCAAAATCAGATAAATAATCCCGCTTATGCTTTGCATGAATGTTTTCTCTTATTGAAATTAGACAGGCACTCATCATAACATGGCTTTTCTGTGATTTTTTTTGTTAAATATAGGGCTTTCTATTATGCAAATGTGGATACCCGAATGATCGATCAAGATCAACAAACTTTGTTAGATGCCCTGTCACAACAAATGCTTGCTCAAAAGCGCGTCGATCGTATCTTAAAAATTGTATTACCAATCTCAGCCTTACTGATTACCACCATTTGCGCCAATATGACATGGCAGTCAACTCTTGGCACATTCATCATGTTAACCGTTGCATTTTATGCTGTTGGCATTAAACGCTGGTCAATCTGGTTATGGCTGATTCTGTGTATTGTATATAGCTTGATCGACAACTACCTCACTTTTGCAACATTACAACTTAAACCATTACGTTTACAATTGGTTGGAATGTTACCTTTTCTGATTATTATCTATATCGCACGCCCTTATTTAGACAAACTGATGCAACAACCAAAAAAATAAGACCGAAATTTCGGTCTTATTTTGTCAAACTCAAAACTTATTTGGTTTTATTACGTAAATCCTTACGCAAGATTTTACCGACATTGGATTTTGGCAATTCATCCATAAATTCCACATAACGTGGACGTTTATAGCCTGTCAAATTATCTTTTGCATAAGCCAACAGTTCTTCTGTGGTCAGGCTTGGGTCTTTTTTCACCACAAAAAGTTTTGGCACTTCTCCCGATTTTTCATCAGGCACACCAATGGCTGCAACTTCCAGAACTTTTGGATGCTTCGCAACGACTTCTTCAATTTCGGCAGGATAAACATTAAAACCCGATACCAAAATCATGTCTTTTTTACGATCAACGATTTTAATAAAACCACGATCATTCATGACCCCAATATCGCCTGTACGGAAAAAGCCATCTGCAGTCATGGTTTTTTCTGTTTCATCTGGGCGGTTCCAGTAGCCTTTCATGACCTGAGGGCCACGAATCGAGATTTCACCCTGCTCACCCAACGCCACTTCTTTACCATCGTCATCTAACATGGCAACTTCAGTTGCAGGCAATGGAATTCCAATCGAGCCACTAAATTCAGAGGAAGCTGGCGGGTTAAATGTTGCAACTGGTGAGGTTTCTGACAAGCCATAACCTTCATGGATAATAATACCTGTCAGCTCTTTCCATGCCGCGGCAGTCGATGGCAAAACAGCCATGCCTCCGCCAAGTGCCAACTTCATTTGGCTGTGATCTAGCTGACGGAAACCCTCATTATTGACCAAAGCATTAAATAAGGTATTGACTGCAGGGAAAATCGTTGGCTTGAATTTAGCAAGTTCTTTGGTCAATGCGGTTAAATCACGAGGGTTAGGAATCAGTAAGTTACTGAAACCTTTATACATACCGTACAGCTCGCATACCGTAAATGCAAAAATATGATACAGCGGCAAAGCACATACCAAGCGCTCGATTTCCTGCGAGTCTTTACCAAATTTGCTTTGGAACATGGTGTCACATTGCAGCATATTGGCAATCAGGTTGCGATGCGTCAATTCCGCACCTTTGGATACGCCTGTAGTTCCGCCTGTATATTGCAACACTGCGGTATCACTCATGGTGACAATTGGGCGTTTATATTGGCTCGGGCTGATTTTATGCAGTGCAGTATTAAAACGGATATGCCCAGGAATATCCCAGTCAGGAATCTGTTTACGTACTTTACGCAAGACAAAATTAACCAGATTGCCTTTCACAAAACCCAACATGTCGCCAACCGATGCAACCACCACATGTTTAACAGGCGTATGCCCAATGATTTTTTGATATACCGAAGCAAAGTTTTCAATAATCACTAAAACTTCTGCACCTGCATCATTGAGCTGATGTTCAAGTTCGCGTGCAGTATAAAGCGGGTTAACATTGACCAGAATCAAACCCGCCCGAAAAATCCCCAAACTGACAATCGGATATTGAAATACGTTTGGCATCATCACTGCAACGCGTGAGCCTTTTGCTAAACCTAAACTTTGCAAATAACAGGCAAATTTCTTACTTTCACGATCAACGTCAGCATAAGAAATGGTTTTATCCATGAAAATAAAAGCATCTCGAGAAGCATATTTTTGAAAATTGCGTTCAAAAATATCAATTAAGGAAGTATTTTCGGATGGCAGCTCGACTATTTCGGGAATACCTGTTTTTTTGTATTCATTAATCCAAATTTTTTCCATAATGCCTTTAATCTCCAATCTATAATCCGATCTGATCGCGTTGTATACTATGTAGCTGGTTGTTGAGTTTCTTATGCCCAACGCGCTTTTGTTTCCACAATAACATATATAACGTATTTCAAAATTGGCTTACTAGATCAATGTCTGAACTATGAGTTTATTTGCTTTTTGATAACCACGTGGTAAAAGTTGTCCTTTTGCTGCACGTTTTCCAAGATATTTTTGTAAGTCATCGCCTTTTAATTTCAATTGTTGTTGCCCTGCAACCACCTGAATCACATCAGATAAATTCAATAATTGCATATCCACAACACTTTCATTGTCCTGAAGTTGTATCAATTTGTTGCCTTTACCTTTGTTTAAAACAGGTAATTCTTGCAAGTCAACAATCAAGACGCGCCCACTAGAGCTTAACAGTGCAACATGACTTTTTTGTTGAATTGGCATTAAAGGTAACGCTTGAGCCTGATCAGGTATGCTCAGGAATGCTTTACCTGCTTTGGCATTGGTGTCGAGGGCATTGGCTTGGGTTTTAAAGCCATAACCAGCACTGCTCGCAGCCAGTAATTCTTGTTGATCGTCTTCAATCAGCACTTGAGTAAATGCTACGCCATTGGCAGGTGAAAGTTTCGAGCTTAATGGTTCACCCAAACCACGTGCTGATGGCAAGCTATTGATTGGCAAGGCATAACTTCGCCCTGTCTGATCTATCACATAAACCCGCTGATTACTCTTACCAACGGCATGGCTCAAATACTGATCGCCCGCACGGTAATTGAGGTTTTCAGCATCGACCTCAGCACCTTTTGCAGCACGAATCCAGCCTGCTTCAGAAAGTACTACCGTTACAGCTTCGGCTGGCATCAAATCCTGTTCTTTAATTTGTACCGCTTCAGCGCGTTGTACAATCGCTGAACGGCGCTCATCGCCAAACTTTTTCGCATCTTCCTTGAGTTCATTAATCACCAGATTTTTCAATGACTCAGGATTTGCCAATTGCTCACGGATAATTGTTGCCTTGGCTGAAAGCTCATCCTGCTCTTGACGAATTTGCATTTCTTCAAGCTTAGCCAGTTGACGCAATTTCAGTTCCAGAATCGCTTCGGCCTGTATCTCATCGATCTGCAATTTTTCCATCAATGCCTGTTTCGGCTGATCTTCTTCACGAATAATTTGAATAACCGTATCGATATCCAAATATGCAATTAACAAACCCGCCAGAATATGCAGGCGTTTTTCAATTTTATTTAAATGATATTGCAAACGACGAGTGACGGTTGCTTTACGAATTTCGATCCATTCCAGCAAGATTTTACGAATCGATTTAACCTGTGGGCGACCATCTGCCCCAATCATGTTTAAGTTAACCCGATAGCTAGACTCTAAATCAGTGGTCGCAAACAAGTGACTCATCACCTGCTCCGCATCAACACGGTTGGAGCGCAGCACAATCACCAAGCGAGTTGGGTTTTTGTGATCCGATTCGTCACGAATGTCAGAGACTAAAGGTAATTTCTTCGCCAACATCTGATCTGCGATTTGAGTGACCACTTTTGAGCCAGACACCTGATACGGCAAATCACTGATTACAATTTCATTTTTTTCAACCGTATACACTGCACGCATACGGTAGCTGCCACGCCCAGTCGTCTGAATTTTTAACAGTTCATCTGGCGGCGTAATAATTTCCGCTTTGGTCGGTAAGTCTGGACCTGGAATATATTCTGCGACTTTTTCATCGCTCAAATTCGGGTTACGAATCAGAGCAATAGTTCCTTTAATGACTTCACGTAGATTATGTGGCGGAATGTCGGTTGCCATCCCCACAGCAATGCCTGTCGTACCATTCAACAGGATATTTGGCACACGTGCAGGCAAGTTAATCGGTTCTTTTAACGAACCATCAAAGTTGTCCTGCCAGTCACACGTGCCTTGCCCAAGCTCAGACAGTAACAGCTCACTAAACTGGGATAATTTTGCTTCAGTATAACGCATTGCCGCAAAAGACTTCGGATCATCGGGTGAACCCCAGTTACCTTGCCCTTCAATAAACGGATAACGATAACTAAATGGTTGCGCCATGAGCACCATGGCTTCATAACATGCAGAGTCACCATGTGGGTGGTATTTACCCAGCACGTCACCGACAGTACGCGCTGACTTTTTTGGTTTGCCACTGTGCTTTAACCCTAGCTCACTCATGGCATAGACGATACGGCGCTGTACAGGTTTTAAACCATCACTAATATGGGGCAATGCACGATCCATAATGACGTACATGGCATAGTTTAAGTAGGCTTGTTCAGTAAACTCTGCTACGGAGCGGTTTTCTGTCGCATGATGCGCAAGATTGGTCATAAAAGAATTGAACCTATCTGAATGCTAAGGGAAAGAAACAATGAATATGGCTATTTAACAAGATCGGGACTCAAACGTAAATTAAAACTCTATGATCTCGCTGATTTTTTCTACTTTCTTAAACTATTGCATACAATTCACACTTTCCTTTGGGTTTTATACCCTGCTTCTTTATAATATATAGGCTATGTAATGTGGTTGATTTATAATATTTATTAGATTACATAAGCTTGATTATAACCAGATTGGAAAAAATAATTTATGAAAATTCATTATATGGGTTGCTCTTTACTCGCACTCGGTGTTTTGGTCAGTGGCTGTGCGCCTGTTGAAAAATCAACGGTTCTACAATCTCCTCAAGTAAACGCTGCACTGAGCGCAAATAAATACACAGGTACAAAAACCAGTATTTCGATTGGGAAATTTGATAACCGCTCAAGCTATATGCGTGGCATTTTCTCAGACAATGTCGACCGTTTGGGTGGACAAGCCAAAACTATTTTAGAAACGCACTTACAGCAAACAGGCTATTTTACCGTCTTAAACCGCGACAACTTATCCGAACTAAAACAGGAAACAGGGTTTAGTGGCTCAGCTCAGAAAATTCAGGGCGCACGTTATGTCATTACAGGTGATGTTTCTGAATTTGGGCGCAAAGAAGTGGGCGATGTGCAGTTATTTGGCTTGCTTGGGCGTGGCAAAGCACAAGTTGCGTATGCCAAAGTCAATTTAAATATTGTCGATGTACAAACCTCAGCAATTGTACATTCTGTGCAAGGCAGTGGTGAATACTCACTCAGCCAACGCGAAGTTTTAGGCTTTGGCAGTGATGCTTCTTATGACTCAACCTTAAATGGCAAAGTGCTGGATTTGGCCATTCGTGAAGCAGTCAATCATCTGGTCAACGATATTCAAAACAATCAGTGGAATATCCAGAAGTAAGCCAGAGAATAACATCACATGAAAAAAATTTTACCATGGGTAAGTCTTGGACTTGCCATTGGCTTGACAGGTTGTGCTTCGCAACCCAATATGCTTTACCATTGGGGCAATTATCCTCAGCAAGTTTATTTAGGATTTAATCAACCTGAGAAAGCTTCTCCAGCCAAGCAAATCAGCGTATTAGAAGCTGATGTTGAAAAAGCGCGCGCTAAAAATCAAGCCATTCCACCAGGCTTATATGCTCATTTGGGACTACTGTATAGCAATAGTGACACTCAAAAAGCAGCTCAATATTTTGAACTGGAAAAACAAAGTTACCCTGAAGCCAGCGTATTGATGAATCGCTTATTGGCTCAATTGAAAGCCAATTAAGGAACAATATCATGAAAAATATGACGTTATTGCTTCTGGCTTGTTTCGGAATCAGCTTAACAGGCTGTGCAACCCACCAAGCCATCAAACCTCAATACGATGCAACGGTATATAAACAACATATGCCGCATTCGATCTTGGTTTTGCCACCTGTCAATGACAGCCCTGAGCCGCGTGCAACTTACAGCTTTTGGTCAACCACCACCGTGCCTGTTGCAGAAGCAGGTTACTATGTTTTTCCCTTAAGCATTGTGGATCAGATGTTTAAGCAAAATGGTGTAACCAACGGACATGATGCTCAGTCCATTCCTGCAGCAAAACTCAAAGAGATTTTTGGGGCAGATGCTGCTTTATATATTCACTTAAAAGAATATGGCTCGAAGTATCAAGTCATTCAAACCACAACCACTGTCTCGGCAGATGCCAAACTGGTTGATTTGAACACAGGTACTGTTTTATGGACAGGTTCGAAACGCATCGTTCTATCCAATAGTGACAATAATAACAACTTGATCTCGATGCTGGTCATTTCTGTTGTAGATCAGGTGATCAATCAAAAGTCTGATTCGGGTTATAAAGCTGCTGCAATTGTCAGCTCTCAAATGCTTACTCCGACTCAACAGGGCGGTATTGGTCTACTTTATGGGCCACGTTCGCCTAAATATCAGCCTTAATGAATGGGCGATCCTAGCGATGATAAATCGTTAGGATCTCTTTCTTACAAACCAATCGACTCAAGCGTTTTGCCCTGAGTTTCCTCTCCAAGAATAAGAATGACCGCAGCAACAGCTAAAAGCACCACCGTAAACATCATAAAAACATGATGAAAAGCTTCTGGCGCAACCATTAAATGGGTAACCACCATGGGTGCCGCAATACCACCAATCCGTCCAATCGCTGCCGCCCAACCTGAACCAAAGGCACGGATATTGGCTGGATATTGCTCTGGCGTATAAGTATATAAAACACCCCACGCCCCCAGATTAAAGAAGGACATTAAACAGCCCCACAGCATAATTTCACTGGTGCTGCTAGCTTGACCAAAAAAGTACGCCGACACCGCACAAAATCCGATAAAACCTGCCAATGTCCCTTTACGACCCAGTTTTTCCACCAGCCAAGATGCCGCAACATAGCCTGGAAGCTGTGCCAAAATCATAAACAGCACATATTCAAAAGATTTAACAATATCATAGCCCTGCTTCACCAACAGGCTCGGCAACCAGGTAAAAATTCCATAATAAGAAAATACAATGCCAAACCAGATCAGCCATAGCATGAGGGTTCTACGCACAAACGGCTTTTGCCATAACTGCTGAAATGATACTTGTTGCTGATGTGCGACAGGCTGCACTTCAATCTCTTGAATAACCTCAACCCCTGCCTGCCGCTCCAGTTTCTGGATCAGCATATGCGCTTCTTCAATGCGATTTCGGTTAATTAAATAAGGAACAGATTCGGGTACTTTGCTAAAAATTACCCAAACATAAAATAGGGGTAAACCACCAATTAAAAAGGCAATATGCCAGCCAAAATGCGGAATCAGAAAATAAGAGATCAGGGCAGCAACCAACCAGCCTAGCCCCCAGAAACTTTCCAGCAATACAATAAAACGCCCACGTACTTGTGCGGGCACATATTCACTGACCAGAGTCACAGCTACAGGCAATTGCCCACCCAAGCCCAACCCCACAATAAAACGACAGACCAGAAGCACAGTCAAATTTGGGGCAAACGCACATAATCCAGTTGCAATACTATAAATGACCAAGGTGCTGGCAAAGGTATTCTTGCGTCCGAAACGATCAGCCAATGCACCTGAAAACACCGCACCAATTGCCATACCGACAAAACCGATACTGACAATCCAGCCACTTTCTACAGGTGTCAAACTCCAGTCATGCACCAGCTTGGTCATAATAAATGCGATGATGCCAGTATCCATCGCATCGAACATCCAACCCAAACCAACCATCCACAACAGATTATAATGAAAGCGACCAATCGGTAAGCGCTGCACGCGGGATACAAGATCCATAAGCTGTTCTCAAATCAATAGGTTATTTAAAAGGCATTGAAAAGTGTTCTACACAATGTCTTATTCATCAATCGATGATGCCGAGTGTCCATCATCTTCTTTATAGATAAATTTCGGCATTTCCAGACCAAAATAAATCGCAATCACCCGTAAGGTAAAACCAAACAACAAGGTAATAACGCTGGTGACTTCAAGTGTTAAATCAAGCATGCTGCACAACCAGTAACAGATGACAGCCACAAAGGAAATGCTGGCATAGAGTTCACGGCGAAACACCAGTGGAATATCATTACACAAAATATCGCGCAAAATTCCGCCAGATACACCCGTCAATACGCCTGCCACCGCCGCCACCACAAAACCATGCCCCATTTTGATCGCGACCTGACAACCAATAATGGTAAAGGCAATCAACCCCAAAGCATCAAGCAGCAAAAAGATAGAGCGTAAATGCTTCATCCATTTGGCAATAAAAATTGTGACCAGCGCTGCAAAAGACGTCAGCATCAGATATTCAGGGTGCTTCACCCACCCTAAAGGATAATGCCCCAACAAAACATCACGCACTGAACCACCACCGAGTGCAGTGACACAGGCAATCAGAATCACACCGAACCAGTCCATGCTGCGTCGACCCGCAGACAAGGCACCTGTCATGGCTTCAGCGGTAATCGCCACAATATAAATGACCGTTAACAGCATTCCCTGAAACCTTTTTTAGGTAGCTAAAAACAAACGTTATTCTAAAGAAAACTCGCACAACAATGTTTAAATTTTTTCCCAGAACCGCATAGGCAGACTTGCTTCATACCGAATGTTTTTGGCAATGTCGGATCCAGAAAAAACCATTGATCGGCATGATATACAAAATAAGATTTTTCTTGATGAATTTGATTTTCCTGACCATCAAAATAGTAAGCTTTAAATTCCACCATGGCGTGTGATTTATCTAGCTTAGGCAAACTGTTTAGAATCTCCAGTTGCTGCCATTGATTATGTCGGCTCCATGCCTCTAGCGCAGCATGGTCTAATTGCTCCTGCTGCCCTAAAGCCGTAGTTTTAACAATATAATCAATCTCATGTTTAGCAAATGCACTATAACGTGAACGCATGAGCTGTTCTGCAGTTTGCGCGCTGGCTATGCCTTGATGTAAAGGTTGACAGCATGTAGCGTATTGCCCATGACCACATGGGCAGGTTTGTTCATTCATAAAAAAGCCCTATTTAAAGGGCTATTTTAGCAAAACCAGACTTAGGATGTTTGTTCAGGTTTTTCTTTGGGTACAATATGGACTTTCTCAATTTTATGCCCATCCATGGTAACAATTTCGAAGCGATAATCATCAACTTCAACCACATCACCACTTTCGGGTAAGCGTCCCAAATGCAACAATAAATATCCTGACAGTGTTGAATACTCTTCACTTTCATCAACCAAGTCACGTCCAAGTAGCAAAGAAATATGACGAATGTCGGTTGAACCATCAATCATGAGTGAACCATCTTCCAGACTTTCCGCAGCGGCCTGCATTTCATCTTCATCAGGGAACTCCCCTGCGATGGCTTCTAAAATATCAATTGGGGTAACAATCCCTTCGATTGAACCATATTCATTTAGCACAATCGCCATTTGTAATGGTGCCTGACGTAGCTGCTCCATCACCATGAGTACCTGAGCATTTTCATGCACAATCATCGGTTCACGCAGATGTCCCTTAAAGTTCAGCTTACCTGTTTCAATATACTCATTCAGGATTTTATGCGTCAGGGCAATCCCCGCCAGATTATCCAATTCACCATGTGCAAATATCAAACGTGAATGGGTCATTTGCGTCATATGTTCACGAATCTGCTCAGGCTGATTATCAAGATCAATCCATTCCAGCTCAGGTCGTGGCGTCATAACCGATTTAACAGGGCGTTCTGCCAAGCCTAAAACACCTTGCACCATCACACTATGATATGCGCTATTTGCACCATCAAACATTTCTTCAGCAAAAGCATGTGTTGCCAAAACATCGTTCTCAGATGTAGTTTCATTGCTGGTATTGCTTGGTCGACCACCCAGCATGCGCATGACTGCCGAAGCCGTCCGATAACGCAAATCAGTTGTAGTGATTGTACGTGCCTGATTACGGCGGGTCACCTGATTAATCGCTTCAATCAAGACCGAGAAGCCAATTGCTGCATATAAGTAACCTTTTGGAATATGGAAATTGAAGCCTTCCACCACCAAAGAGAAACCAATCATCATCAAAAAGCCAAGACATAGAATCACGACCGTTGGATGCTTGTTGACAAAATCCATCAGCGGTTTGGATGCCCAAAGCATAATGCCGACAGCGATGACCACGGCAATCATCATCACAGGCAGATGTTTCACCATCCCGACAGCAGTAATCACACTGTCGAGCGAAAACACAGCATCGAGGACTACAATTTGGGCAATCACCACCCAAAAAGCCGCATGGACTGGGTTTTCATCTTTTAAATGCAGGTTACCTTCAATACGTTCGTGCAGTTCCATGGTGCCTTTAAATAACAGGAATACACCACCAAACAGTAAAATCAGATTATGCCCAGAAAAAGGGTGTCCCAAAATATGAAATAAAGGCTGATCTAAAGTGACAATCCATGCTATGGATGCCAATAAAACCATACGCATACACAATGCCAGCAATAAGCCAACGACACGTGCTTTACCTCGTTGCTCTAATGGCAACTTTTCTGACAAAACGGCAATAAACACCAAGTTATCGATTCCGAGAACGACCTCAAGAATCACCAGTGTTGCTAAGCCTACCCATGCTGAGGGATCAGACATCCATTCGAAAATCATTGATCACACTCCCCGAGGAAAGCTTTAACTGGAAACTGAACTTGCGTCAAAAAGAAAGAATGAACTGAAATGTCGTTCAAAATTTGAGTTGTTGAAAAATCGTGCGAGCGCCTACAACCACTACTCATGTTGATCTATATGTTGTGAATCGAATTTTCAGTATAGGCAAGATTTTTTAGAAATTCACCATTTTTATCCTCTTTTCATGAGAGTTTTTCAAAAAATCGGGCTTTTTCGAGGCAGTTCTTTCAAGCTGATTCAAGACCATCATACTGATGATAACGTTTACAAAATACGCTAGGAATACAATAACTTTCGCATCAAATTGTCATATTTCTTGCTTAATCTAAAACAAGAAAACATGATAAGGTGAGAATAAAAGATGAATAGTGTTGTAAATATGAATAAAGATCACAAAGTAAAAACGACGCAAGCACTGATTGCATTATATTGTGGCTCCCGTGTAGGTAATAAAGCAGTTTATTTGGAAAGTGCGATTCAATTGGCGCAAGGTTTAGCCGAACATGGATTTGGAATTGTTTATGGTGGTGCAAGTATTGGCTTGATGGGTCAGGTCGCAGATACTGTGCTTGAACATGGTGGCGAAGTTGTGGGAGTCATTCCTGAATTTATGCTGGACTATGAAATCGCCAATGAGCGGCTCACCGAGTTGCATATTGTAAAAAGTATGCATGAACGTAAAGCCATGATGGCTGAACGTGCCAGTGCCTTTATTGCCCTGCCAGGCGGCTTAGGTACATTTGAAGAAATTCTGGAAATTGCCACTTGGGGACAATTAGATCAGCATCAAAAACCCATGATCCTTTATAATGTCAACGGTTTTTATAACGCGTTAATTGCCCAACTTGATCATGCAGTTGCAGAAGGCTTTTTACCACCACAACACCGTGCCAAACTGATTATTTGCCAGAATATTTCTGAGATTTACACTGCCATTAATAATCTCAAAACACCTACAAATTTTGTGATTTAAATCAGATATTTTTCATCCACTGGCGTCACTGCCAGCTTTTTTTATTTCAAAAATCAAAGAATAAAATATATAACTGCATAAAAAAGGACGCTTACGCGTCCTTTTTCCTAGCAACTATGTGGAAAATTATTCCCATTCAATCGTTGCAGGTGGCTTAGATGACACGTCATAGACAACACGTGATACATCTTTGATTTCATTCATGATACGAGTTGAGATTTTGTCTACCAACTCATACGGTAAGTGTGCAAAACGCGCTGTCATGAAGTCCACAGTTTCAACTGCACGAAGTGCAATCACCCATGCATAACGACGACCATCACCTACTACACCAACGGACTTAACAGGCTGGAACACGGCAAAGGCTTGAGCAGTTTTGTCATACCAGCCGCTGTCGCGAAGTTCTTGCATGAAAATATCGTCGGCAAGGCGAAGAATATCCGCATA
Source organism: Acinetobacter sp. ANC 4636 (assembly GCF_054454555.1). Lineage (NCBI taxonomy): Bacteria > Pseudomonadati > Pseudomonadota > Gammaproteobacteria > Moraxellales > Moraxellaceae > Acinetobacter > Acinetobacter sp. ANC 4636. The sequence goes on from NZ_JBTKVD010000005.1 coordinate 73,507, forward strand.
TTCTTTCTTCACTTCACCCAAAATACGCACACCCAAACCTGGACCTGGGAATGGATGACGGTAAATCATGCTATGTGGCAAGCCTAAGGTTGTACCCAATTTACGCACTTCGTCTTTAAACAAGTCGCGTAATGGTTCAACTAATTCAAAAGCCAAATCTTCTGGCAAACCACCCACGTTATGGTGTGATTTAATCACATGTGCTTTGCCTTGTTTGCTTGCAGCAGATTCAATCACGTCTGGGTAAATTGTACCTTGTGCCAAGAATTTCACGCCATCAAGTTTACGTGCTTCTTCGGCAAAAACTTCAATGAACTCACGACCAATGATTTTACGTTTTTTCTCAGGATCAACTTCACCCGCCAAAGCCGTCAAGAAGCGCTCTTCTGCATCGGCACGGATGACACGAATTCCCATGTTGTCTGCAAACATTTGCATGACTTGTTCACCTTCGTTTAAACGAAGCAAGCCATTGTCTACAAATACGCAAGTTAACTGATCGCCAATGGCTTTATGTAAAAGTGCAGCCACAACAGATGAATCCACACCACCTGACAAACCAAGAAGAACTTTTTCATCACCAATTTGGGCACGAAGCTGTTCTACACGTAAGTCAATGATATGTTCTGGTGTCCAAAGACCACGGCAACCACAGATTTTATGCACAAAGTTCGCGAGAAGTTCTGCACCTTTTGCAGTATGTGTGACTTCTGGGTGGAACTGTACACCGTAGAAGCGACGTTTTTCATCACTCACCGCAGCAAATGGGCAGCTTGGTGTGCTTGCAGTTACCACAAAACCTTCTGGAATCTGGCTGACTTTATCGCCATGACTCATCCAAACATGAAGTTGGTTTTCTTTGTCTTGTAATTTACCAATCAGTTGGTCACGTACCAAAATATCGACTTCGGCATAACCAAATTCATGCACAGTACCTGGTTCAACTTTACCACCAAGCTGCTCAGACATGGTCTGTAAACCATAGCAGATACCAAGAACAGGTACGCCAAGTTCGAACACAACTTGCGGTGCACGTGGACTACCTTCTTCATGCACACTTTCAGGACCACCTGACAAGATAATGCCGTTTGGTTTAAATGCACGAATGTCTTCCTCAGACATATCAAACGCATACATTTCAGAATATACGCCTGCTTCACGTACACGACGTGCAATCAATTGGCTATATTGCGAACCGAAATCCAGAATCAGGATACGATCTTCAGTAATTTGGGTATTGGTAGTCATGAGAAACAACTATAGATAGCTAAAGAAGATAGGCGCGTTATTCTAGCAGTTTTTCTGTATGAAGCACATTGTCTAATATGTTTATTCATTAAGCATAAAAAAAAGCCCCTGACGGAGCTTTTTTTATCGCTTCAAAGATTAGTGATCAGATGCACCTGATGCGCCAATCCCTGTCATTGAGCGAACATACTGAGCATCGAATGCTTTACGTTCTTTTTGTGCACGCGCTGAGTTATCAGTAATTGAGAAGAACCAGCAGCAGATGAACGATAATGGCATTGCAATGATTGCTGGACCATTCAATGGGTTAACTGGAGACTCAGAGATTTTAAGCGTATCTACCCAAACTGCTTTAGACAATACAATCATAATCACTGCTGTTGCTAAGCCAACAACGCCACCAATTACTGCACCACGAGTGGTTAAACCTTTCCAGAACATTGACAATACGAGTACTGGGAAGTTTGCACAAGAAGCAACAGAGAATGCTAAACCTACCATGAATGCAACGTTTTGTTTTTCAAACAAGATACCTAAGATCATCGCAAAGATTGCAAGGCCAAGTGTTGCAATTTTTGACATACGAAGTTCAGATTCAGGTGTTGTTTGACCTTTTTTGAACACGTTTGCATACAAGTCATGAGAAATTGCAGATGCACCTGACAAGGTCAAGCCTGCAACAACCGCAAGAATTGTTGCGAATGCTACTGCTGAAATAAAGCCCATGAACATGTCGCCGCCTACAGCATCACTTAGATGCACAGCTGCCATGTTGTTACCGCCAATCAACTCCAATTTGCCAGTCATTGCCATTTTTGCAGCATCAAGGAATTGAGGGTTGTTCGATACGAACAAGATCGCACCAAAACCGATAATGAAGGTTAATAGGTAGAAGTAACCAATAAAACCTGTTGCAACAACTACTGACTTACGTGCTTCTTTCGCATCTTTTACTGTGAAGAAACGCATCAAGATATGTGGCAGACCTGCTGTACCAAACATCAATGCCAAGCCAAGAGACAGTGCATCAATCGGGTTTGCTGCAAGTTTACCAGGCCCCATGATTTTAGATGCATCACTGAAGCTGATATGACGTACGTCACCAAACACTTGGATAGATTTAGTAAACATTTCACTGAAGCTGAAACCGACAGAGTTCATTACCATGAACGCCATGAAGGTTGCACCGCTCAGTAACATGACCGCTTTAATAATCTGTACCCAAGTTGTTGCCAACATGCCGCCGAAGATTACATAAGCCATCATCAGTAAGCCAACGACAACAACTGCAATGTTATAGTTCAAACCGAATAGAAGTTTGATCAACTGACCTGCACCTACCATTTGTGCAATCAGATAGAATGCTACAACAACCAACGAACTAAATGCAGCAAGTGTACGTACTGGTTTTTCTTCCAAGCGGAAAGATACTACGTCAGACAGGTTATATTTACCCAAGTTACGTAAACGTTCAGCAATCAAGAACAATACAACTGGCCAGCCCACCATAAAACCAAGTGAGTACAGTAAACCGTCAAAACCCGAACTAAACACCAGTGCCGAAATACCAAGGAACGATGCAGCCGACATGTAGTCACCTGCAATGGCCAAGCCATTTTGGAAACCACTGATACCACCACCTGCGGTATAGAAGTCTTTAGTACTTGTAGTTTGTTTAGCCGCCCATTTGGTAATGAACAAAGTTAAACCAACAAAAATCACGAACATGATAATGGCGTGCCAGTTGGTTGCCTGTTGTTCGGTTGCACCAAGATCTGGGCTTGCCATCGCAACAGTTGAACAAAGTGCTGTTGATGCAAGCAGAGCTTTAGTTTTTAGAGAAGTCCAATTCATCCGCGTATCCTCATCCTTGATTTGCATTTGATTGTGAAGCAGAAGTTTTTTGATGCGTGATCGCTTCAACTTCTTTCATTGCTTCTGCACTCAACTGGTCAAATGTATTGTTGGCGATGTACGAATACACACCACATAAAACAAAAGACAAGACAATGATACCGAGACCGAGAGGAATTCCCCAAGTCGTTACGCCTCCACTAAAAGAACTCATTAAGAATTCTTTGTTGTAACCGACAAGAAGCATGAAGCTAACATAGATCACCAACATGATGATGGTTAATGTCCAACTTAACTTACTTTTGCGGCTAACCATTTCTTTGAATTTTGGATTTTGTAGAATTCGTTCTACTTGAACCTCATCCATAGCATTACTCCGTGTGTACAACCAGCCTTGGTCGCAATTTTTAATTGTTTTTTCTGTGTTCTAACGGTATCAATATTTAAGGCTTTTAGTCAGTTAGACTTTGGTCGCTAAATTTTTAAGCAGAATTTTTGTTCAGGCACGACCTTCAGGTATCATAACAACAGATTTTTAATAAGCCATCAATATGAATAACTGGGTAATCATTGGGGTATTAACCCTTTACATTCTGATTTTATTTGTCTGTGCTTTCTTTGGAGAGAAATATGCAAGCCGGCTAAATGCACGTGGTCGCATGTTACTCTTTAGTCTAACCCTCGGTGTGTATTGCTCTTCATGGACATTTTACGGGGCAACGGGTGCAGCTGTCCGCCAGGGTATCATCTTCCTACCGATTTATCTCGGTCCCCTGTTATTTATTTGGCTGGGTTATGATATTTGGCGCAGGATTGGGCGAGTGCGCCAGCATCATGCGATTGCGTCAATTGCCGATTTTATCGCAGCCCGTTATGGCAAAAGTGGGACGTTAGCCTCTTTAGTCACAGTCCTCGCAGTCGTTGCGATTGTGCCTTATTTGGCATTACAACTCCGTGCAATTGCGCTTAGTATTTCAGTAATACTTCCAGAAAACAATGATTTACACTTAACAACCAATACCGTATTGGTGCTCACTGCAATTTTAGCCATGCTCTCAATGGTCTTTGGAACACGCCAAATGGCAAATACTGAACAGCATGGTGGTTTAATGCTGGCAGTGGCTTTTGAATCATTTGTAAAACTGTTTGCGTTAGTTTGTGTTGCAATTTTCTTTATCGCCGATCAGCCAAGTAACATTGCACAAATCAGTCGTGATATCCAAGAACAATACCATGAAGTACAAATGGCTGGCGTTCCTGATACTTTTTGGGTACAGACTTTACTAGCTGGACTTGCGATTATTTGCTTGCCGCGCCAATTTCATGTTGCTGTTGTTGAACTTCGCGATGAAAAACATATTCGCGGTGCGCGCAAATGGTTTTCACTCTATTTGATTCTGACCACGCTGACCATTTTTCCAATTGCCAGCTGGGCACTGCATGCAAACCCCAATTTACTCAAAATTCCAGATCTGGCGGTACTCAGCCTGCCAATGAGCTATAACCACGAATGGTTAACCATTTTGGCCTTTCTTGGCGGCTTTTCTGCATCAACGGGTATGTTACTGGTTTCGTCGGTGGCTTTATCGATTATGCTGAGTAATGACCTGATTATGCCTGCGTTATGGCGTTTCAACATGCTATCGCGTCATGATCGTCGTTTACCGCTGGTGCTTAAAACCACACGCCGCATTTGTATTGTAGCCGTCATGCTGATGGGTTTTTTATTCTTCCATTTCTTCAATGATATTAATCAGCTTTCTGTTTTTGGCTTATTGGCATTTAGTGCTGTTGCCCAGTTTGCACCTGCGCTCATCGGAGGCTTGTACTGGCGTGGTGGTAGTCAGCAAGGTGTGTATGCAGGCTTGCTGGTTGGCTTTTTAATGTGGGCATACACCCTGCTCTTTCCAACTATTTTACGCAGCCTGCCACGCGAATACGCCGAGCTCAGTTTTCAGGTTTTACATGGTGGTTTATTTGGTATTAATGGCTTGCGTCCTGAAGCTTTATTTGGTTTTGAATCACTCGCCCCTCTCACGCATGGCGTAATCTGGTCGTTAGGACTTAATACGATTTTATATATCTGGATTTCCAAGGCCTACCGCCCAAGTGTTGCAGAACAGATTCAGGCTGAAAGTTTCTTTTACTATGAAACCAAGCCTTTACCTTCTCAAAACTCCAATCATGAAATGGGCTACTTCCATCCCGATAGCCCACGCTTAAAAGTCAGTGACCTCATGGCACTGGCAAAACGAATTACAGGAGAAGGACCAACTACCCATGCTTTTCAACAATTTTGTGATCAGAATTATTTGGTGCTCAATACCAATAGCGTTGCCAATGGCATGTGGTGGCGTTTTACCGAGCAATATCTGGCAGGCACGATTGGCGCAGCCTCGGCACGTACCCTACTCACGACTGCACTTGCCAATAACGGTTTAGGCATAGCACAGGTTGCCAATATTCTCGATCAGGCTTCGCAGTGGCAGCGCTTTAACCAAAACTTACTCATGACCATGATTGACCATATGACCCAAGGGGTGAGTGTGGTCGATGACAACATGTGTCTGGTCGCATGGAACAACCAGTATCTAAAACTTTTTGATTATCCAAAAGATCTGGTTTATGTTGGCTGCCCGATTTCCGACCTGATCCGTTACAATGCCGAACGGGGTGAATGTGGCCCAGGTTCAATTGAGGAACATGTCCGCAAGCGGATTCACTGGATGAAAGTGGGTAGCGCACATGAATTTGAACGCATTCGTAAAGATGGGCGCGTCATCCAGATGCGTGGTAATCCAATTGAAGGCGGTGGTTTTGTTACAACTTTTGCTGATATTACCGCTTTCCGTGAAAATGAAGCCGCACTTGAAGCGCGGGTCAAAGAACGTACCCAACAATTGGCAAATGCCCTAGAAGAACAACAGCTCGCGCGTGAACAAGCCGATACTGCCAATATGTCAAAAAGCCGCTTTATTGCCGCTGCCAGTCATGACCTGTTGCAACCGATGCATGCAGCGCGCCTGTTTAGTACCGCCCTTGAGCAAAGCATCCAGTCCGACGAAGATCGACAAACCTTGCAGCAACTGGATCGTGCCTTACATGGTGCGGAAAGTATGCTGTCTGCGCTTTTGGATATTGCACGTTTAGAAGGCGGTACTATTCAACCAAAACGTCAGGCCTATCCATTACACGATTTGTTAAGCGATTTAAAATTACAGTTTAAATCCATTGCCGCGCAGCGTGGAATTGAGTTTCATGTTCATGATGCCCAGTTTTGGATTGATACTGATCCACAGTGGATTCGTCGCATTATCCAGAACTTTGTCAGTAACGCGCTACGTTACACTGCCAAAGGGCGTATTGTGGTGGGTGTTTTACGGTCAGCATCACAACCGCAACATATCCGAATTGGCGTTTGGGATACAGGGCCTGGGATTGCTGAAGAGCAGCGTATTAAACTGTTCCAAGAGTTTGAGCGCTGCGGGCATACCTCACCGTGGGGCGAGCAAGGCTTAGGTTTAGGGCTTGCGATCGTACAACGTATGACCAGTTTGCTGAATTACCCCGTGCATGTTTATTCGGAGTTGCAGCGTGGTTCATGCTTCATGATTGAAGCCCCTGTCGTCGCTGCACCGAAAATTACTGCTGCGCCCATCCAGATGATGCCACTCAGAAACAACACCTATAAAATTTTGTGTTTGGATAATGATGAAAACATTTTGGAAGGGATGAATACCTTACTCAGCAAATGGGGACATCAGGTCTTTAAAGCACGTGAACCTGAGGAAGCAAAACGCCTGATTGAACAGGAAAATATCCAGATCTGGCTAATTGACCAACATTTAAATCAGGAACAACGTGGTTTAGACTTTATTTTGCAGTATCGTCAGGACAATACTCCTGTCGCCCTCATTACCGCAGACTCCGATCCAGAACTGCCAGAACGTTTAAAACAACTGAACATTATGTTGCTGAAAAAACCACTCAAACCCGCATCGATGCGCGCATGGTTATCGGGCTTAAAAATTCCGAGTTAGGCATAAAAAAAACACCCTCTATTGAGGGTGTTTTTAATTCGGTGGAATATGCTGTAAAAATTAGATTTTCTTTTCATCAATATTGAGTGCACTGATAGCTAACACTGCCTGAGTACGGTTTTGTACCCCAAGTTTTCTAAAAATTGCAGTGACATGTGCCTTAATCGTCGCTTCAGAAACATCAAGCTCATAGGCAATCTGTTTATTCAGCAAACCTTCAGCCACCATCATCAAGACGCGGAACTGTTGTGGGGTTAATGACTGAATTCGCTCTGCCAATGCAGTTTCATCTGCCGCACGCGGGTCAAAACTGATGTTGGCGGGTAGATTGGGTGGTAACCAGATTTCACCCTCAAGCACTTGGCGAATTGCTTCACCAATATGGCTTGGGTGAGCCGATTTTGGAATGTAGCCCATTGCGCCATGTGCAATTGCACGCTGAATAATACTGGCTTCTTCATGTGCTGAAACCACAATAATCGGAATGGATGGATATTGAGCACGAACGTGTACCAGTGCCGAAAAACCCGATGCGCCTGGCAAGTTCAAGTCCAATAGGACAAGATCTGGTTCAGTTCCATTTTCAAGGCGTGCGTAAAACTCGTTTACCGCTGCTGTTTCATGAATTTGAGCTTGCGGAAAGCTATAACGCACTGCTTGAATCAGTGCGTGACGAAACAGAGGATGATCATCAACGATTAGTATATTCATAAGCAATTTGGCTATATATTTGGCGTAGCCTAGCCTTCCACTCTATGCTACAACTTTATGTATGTATACAAATATTACCGAATTTTTACCAACTTTGTTGTGTGATTCGATAGGTTTCTGCATTTTTTACTATCTGCTCAAAAAAAATTAACAATATATGATGATCTAAAGATCAGGTTATTTTTCTTAAGCACAATGCTAACATACTGCATTTTTATAGATAAATCAAAAAGATGTTTACATAGTCTGCGCATCTTTTATTTATTTTTGGTTCATCATGGCATGATAAACAAAAGCTCTCAATGCCACATCAAAGTGGCATTTATTTAAGCTATATTCGCTATTTCGCCTCAAAAATTGGCTATTTTTGCGGTTTCCCGATCACAGTTACAATTAATTGCTCGACCACCTGCGGATCTGCAAGCGTAGACGTATCTCCTAGACTATCGAGTTCACCCATCACAATTTTACGCAAAATACGCCGCATGATTTTGCCTGAACGAGTTTTTGGTAAAGCACTCGCCCAATAAATGGCATCAGGCGTTGCAATCGGCCCCAAGACCTTACGTACCCATCGAACCAAGGCTTCTCGTAATTGCTCCGACTCGACATAATCAGCTTGTAAGGTGACAAAAGCACAAATTCCCTGTCCTTTAACCTCATGCGGCATTCCCACCACGGCGGCTTCTGCAACTGCTTCGTGCGCAACCAGTGCACTCTCAATTTCAGCAGTTCCCAAACGATGCCCCGATACATTCAAAACATCATCGACCCGCCCCGTAATCCAGTAGTAACCGTCTTCATCACGACGCGCACCATCTCCTGTAAAATAATAGCCTTTATAGGTCAAGAAATAGGTTTCTATAAAACGCTGCTGATTGCCCCAAATACTGCGCATTTGCCCCGGCCATGAATCCTTAATCACCAAATTGCCTTCACCTATACCCTCTATTTCACGGCCTTCAGCATCCAGTAATGCGGGCTGAACCCCATAAAATGGACGGGTCGCTGAACCCGGTTTCAATGCGGTTGCGCCAGGCAAAGGGGTTATCATCATGCCGCCTGTTTCAGTTTGCCACCATGTATCCAAGATTGGACAGCGTCTCTCACCCACAACATCATAAAACCAGTGCCATGCTTCAGGATTAATCGGTTCACCTGCGGTTGCCAGCAAACGTAAGGTGCTACGATTACTTTCCCGCACATAGGCATCGCCTTCACGCATCATCGCGCGAATCGCGGTGGGGGCTGTATATAAAATCGTGACTTTATGTTTATCAATAATATGTCCGATGCGTGCCCATGTTGGATATTGTGGAATTCCCTCAAACATCAATGTGGTTGTGCCTGTTGCCAGTGGCGCATAAACAGCATAGGAATGTCCCGTAATCCAGCCAATATCAGCGGTACACCAGTAAACATCATCTTGTTTTAAATCAAAAACCTCTCGAAAGGTGGTCACGGCATAGACCAGATAACCCCCTGTTGTATGCAGTACGCCTTTAGGCTTGCCTGTCGAACCTGATGTATACAAAATAAATAGCGGGTCTTCCGCATGCATCGGTTCAGGCGGGCAAATTTCATCGACCTCCATTTGCAGCATGTGATACCACAAGTCGCGTTCAGGATAAAAATTGATGGGGTTGCCTGTACGATGTACCACAATCACATGCTCAACGGTTGCTGTACCTGATTGTTCCAAGGCCAGATCAACATTCTGTTTGAGTGGTAACAGCTTGCCTCCTCGCATCCCCGCATCGGCAGTAATCACCATTTTGGCTTGGCTATCTTCAATTCGGCTCGCTAGCGCATCGGGAGAAAACCCGCCAAATACCACGCAATGCACCGCGCCAATTCTCGCGCAGGCCAACATGGCAATGGTGGCTTCACTGACCATCGGCATATACAAAATCACCCGATCACCCTTGGAAATACCATATTTTTTCAAGGCATTGGCAAAACGGCAGACTTCACTATACAACTCTTTATAAGAAATAATTTTATGTCGGGAAGGATGATCCCCCTCCCAGATAATCGCAGGTTTATGTGGGTGTTCTTTTAAATGTCGGTCTAAACAATTGGCACAGACATTAAGCTGACCATCGGCAAACCACTCGATTTTAAAATGCTTAGGGTCATAACTGGTATTTTTGACTTGTGTAAATGGCTTGATCCAGTCGATATGCCGAGCCTGCTCTGCCCAAAAATGATCTGGATCATCAATCGATTGTTGATAGCGCTGAAAGTATTCGTGCTCCAGCGTCCGCGCAGTTTTTTTGAATTCTTCGGGAACGGGATAAATTTCTTGCATAGACTGACTTCCTTGAGTAGATGGCGCAGTTTCATCATGAAATGCATGTTGTTTTTGTTTGTTATTTTTCCACCATAGAAATTTATTTAAGTACAATATTTCAACACAAGGCACTCTAGTATCGTATAATTTTTGTACATGACTTTATTCTAGGGAAAGACCATATGCCATCTCAAAATCCAGCGTCTTTTTTTGGTAAGGCCACTCCCCCACATGCTCACACACTTTTGTCTTGTGAAGGTCGGCTTGGTCGCCTGAGCTATATTGCCCGTTTTGGATTTTTGCATTTCCTGCTTATTGGCATGCTTTCTGTGGCAGCGCAAGGAATGCATTTGATCAACTGGAATACGATGATGCTCCGCACGTCCCATCTGCCACAGCCTTCATTTTTCATGTTGTCTGGTGGATTCATTTTATTCTTGTTGTACAGTTATCTCATGATTGTCTTTATGATTCGGCGTTTACATGACCTGAATCAAAGCGGCTGGATGAGTCTATTACTCCTCATTCCCATGCTCAATCTCCTGTTTAGCCTGTATCTGGTGTTGGCACGAGGAACACCTCATGCAAACAATTATGGGATAGTTCCTCACACTGCTTTTTGGGAGAAACTCTGTGCGTGGCTGATGATCCTGTTATTCCTGATTAGCCTTGCCACAAGCAGTATGCGTATTTCCTATATGATGGGTACAGGTGAACTGGACAGCCCACATCAAATAATGAAACAGGGTATGCAATATTTCTAAGATTACTCTACGTTTCTTTACTCAACTTTATACTTTTTAAGGCAGAATATAGCGCTTTGAAGTTTGGAACAAATCAACGTGGCAGAGCATCAATCCTCAACCATACAAAATGTGGCGCAAGATACCACTCAACTGCTACAAGAAGCAGGTAAAAAAACCACGCAAACGGTATTAGAACATAGTAGCAAGTACCATGATGCTTATACGACCATCGACAAGATCATGGACAGTTTTTGGGAACGCGTTCCTTATATCTGTATTGCAATTGTGGTCTTTATCATTTTCTGGTTATTGACCAAACTGTTTAAATTCTTTGTTCGTAAAACGCTGGAAAATCGTTCTTATACGCGCCAAAATCTGGTTTTAGTACTCAACCGAGTCGGCACATCTGCCATTTTATTCTTTGGTTTTCTGATTGCGCTCGTGATTTCAATTCCTGGCTTTACTCCTGGGCAACTGATGAGTGCTTTGGGAATTGGTTCGGTCGCCATCGGTTTTGCATTTAAAGATATTTTTCAGAACCTGCTGTCAGGGCTTTTAATTTTGCTCAGCGAACCTTTCCGTATTGGCGATGACATTATCTGTAATGGTCTGGAAGGAACCGTTGAAGATATTCAGATTCGTGCCACTTTTTTACGTTCTTATGATGGTCGCCGCATTGTGATTCCAAATGCCACGGTGTATACCAGCGCGATTACCGTCAATACAGCCTATCAGCGCCGCCGCTGTGAGTTTATGGTCGGCATTGGTTATGAAGATGATGTGAAAAAAGCCAAAGAGATTATTTTAAAAATTCTGGATGAGAACCGTAATGTGTTGAGCCAGCCTGCTTTCTCGGTCAATGTCACGGCTTTAGCAGATTTCTCGGTCAATCTGACGGTACGCTGGTGGGTAGATACGACTGAAACCACGATTGCTGCATCGGCCAGTGAAATTCAGGAACATGTGATGCTAGCTTTTGAAGAACAGCAGATTTCGATTCCATACCCAATCCGTGAAGTCAAAGTCCATCGTGCCGAGCCACATACCGATGAAATTGCCGTGAAGGCATCAGGCAGTTAAACGTCCCAAAATATATGAGACTGCCGTTTCTGTTCTTAAAATCCGGTTGCCTAAGCTAAAACTTTGGCAACCGTTTTTTTCGAGTAAATCAATCTCATAAGGAATAAAGCCGCCTTCAGGACCAATCAAAAGCTGACAATGCTGTGCCTGCAAACCAGATATGCCCTGCTGGGCATAAGGATGTGCTACAAAACTTGGACGCTCTGCTGTTGTCCACTCTGACAAGACATCTTCCACGAATGGTTTAAAACGGCGATACAGCTCAATTTTAGGCGCGATCGTATCCCCCGCTTGCTCTAAACCGAGTGTAACGTAATCATCCAGTTGCTGTAAAAATGGCGTTTGCCAGTAACTTTTATCGACACGATAACTATGGATCAGTACTAGCTTTTCCACACCCAAAGTTACACTGTCCATCACTAGACGACGCAACACCTTCGGACGGGGCAAAGCCACAATTAACGTTACGGGTAATTTTTCAGGAATTTCCAATTCATGTACAGGTTTGACCAGTACCTGTTCTGCTGAAACTGATTGTACTTCAGCCAGGTAGCGTTTACCCTGCAGAATCCCGACCTTGAGCGGATCACCTACTTTGAGATCCAGATGTTGCTGCAAATGCTGTAACTGACGAGGTTCACGAATTGCCCAAACATCATTTTCAGGTGGCTGAGCCAATAACACCAGATTCATACGCTTGCCAAGAACTGATCAATCAGCTGGATATGACGCAGCACCGAACCTTGGTTGCTGTGCAAAATTGTGGTGGCATGTTGCAGCATGTGGTGGCGCTGTTCGGTATTTTCGAGCAGAGCAAGGAGTTGCTGCTGTGCTTGCACCGCATCTTGTACAATGTTGACTGCATCTTGTTTTACAAACTCATCCACGATCACTTGGAAATTAAAATAATTTTTACCCAATACCGTCGCAATGCCCAGTGCCACAGGTTCCAAGATATTATGCCCGCCCCCAGGTTCATTCAGCGAACCACCGACATAGGCCACCTGACTCAAGGCATACCATAACCATAACTCACCCATACTATCTGCCAGATAGACTTGCGTATTGGCATCAACAGCCTGCTGTAAACTACGACGCTTGGTATTCAGACCCAATTGCTGTGTGATCTGAAAAACTTCATCAAAACGCTCAGGATGGCGAGGGACAACAATACACAGTAAATTTTGGTCTGCCTGTAATGCTGCTTTCAGTTCAGTTAACAGTTGCAGTTCTTCAGGGGCATGGGTACTAGCAAGTACCATAATTTTGCGGTTGCTTAACTGCCAATCTTGCTTTAGTTGTGCTGCTTTTATCACGACCCAGTCAGGTGCAGTAATGTCAAATTTGACATTGCCCACCACACTCATCTCAGTCACAGATTTCCCTAAATCGGCGAAACGCTGCAAGGTGGCCTGATCCTGTGCAGCAATCCAGTTTAACTGACTCAGCATCGGATACGTCAGGCGTTTAAATTTGGCATAGCCTTTGGCAGATTTTTCAGACAGACGAGCATTGAGCAAAAGCTGTGGAATCCCACGCTGTGTCACACATTGCAGCAGATTTGGCCACAACTCAGTTTCCATGAGCAGTAAAATTTTCGGTTGGTAGCAATCAATAAAAGCATCCAATAATGGTTGCTGATCGACTGGTAAAAATACGGCTTGAAACAGTTCAGGATAACGCTGTGCAAACAAGGCTTTTGCCCGTGCCTGACCTGTGCGAGTGGTATTGGTGATCAGAACAGCCTGACCTTGCTGTAAATAATGCTCAACCAAAGGTTGTGCAGCGTTGGTTTCGCCCACAGAAACGGCATGAAACCAAATTACCTGACGGTTTTTCGGGGGTTGAAAAGGGCCAAAACGTTCCGTTAGCTCATCTTGAAAATCGGCAAGATGCCCTGAGCGTTTATTTAAACGCCAACGATAAATTGGCTTAATACATGCCAAAAGCCAATTGTACCAAAAGGGAGTTTTGAAAAAAGGAACGGGCTGGATCATCCAAATCTGAAGTCACAAAAAATTTGTGCCTATTATGCGTAAATTTTCTCAAAAGAACAGATGCAATCTGCAACAAGAAAAAAGCCAATGTAAATTGCTACATTGGCTTTTTAGACACCCGCAAGAAACAATTACAACCCTTGTTTCAAGCTCGCTTCAATAAATTTGTCCAGATCGCCATCTAGAACAGCACCTGTGTTCGAGTTTTCAACACCTGTACGCAAATCTTTAATCCGAGAGTCATCAAGGACATAAGAACGAATCTGACTACCCCAACCAATATCAGATTTTGAATCTTCAAGCGCTTGAGCAGCTTCGTTACGCTTACTCATTTCCAGTTCGTACAATTTGGCACGTAACTGTTTCCACGCATGGTCACGGTTGGCATGTTGTGAACGCTGGTTCTGACACGCCACCACAGTCCCAGTTGGAATATGGGTTAAACGTACCGCAGAGTCAGTTTTGTTAATGTGCTGACCACCTGCACCCGAAGCACGATAAGTATCGGTACGGACATCGGATGGATTGATATCGATTTCGATATTGTCATCTACTTCAGGAGAAACAAACACCGCAGAGAACGATGTATGGCGACGGTTACCCGAGTCAAATGGCGACTTACGCACTAAACGGTGCACGCCAGATTCGGTACGCAACCAGCCATAGGCATACTCACCTTCCACACGAATGGTTGCAGATTTAATCCCCGCAACGTCGCCATCTGATTCTTCCATCAGTTCAGCTTTAAAGCCATGACGCTCGATCCAGCGCATATACATACGTAATAGCATCGAAGCCCAGTCTTGTGCTTCTGTACCACCCGAACCTGCCTGAATTTCCACATAACATGGATTTGGATCCATCGGATTGCTAAACATACGGCGGAATTCAAGTTTTGCCAGTTCTTCTTCGGCAGAAGTGAGTTCAGCCTGTACATCTTCTAGCAAACCTTCATCATCGGCTTCCACAGCCAAATCCAGCATAGCCTGAGCATCTTCAAGTTGTGTTGCCAAACCATCAAGGACATTTAAGACGTTTTCCAGTTCACCTTTTTCTTTAGCCATCGCTTGTGCACGGCTTTGATCATTCCAGATCGCAGGGTCTTCAAGTTCACGTAGGACTTCTTCTAAACGTTCTTTTTTCAGATCGTAGTCAAAGATACCCCCGTAGTGTTTGACTACGATCAGTTAAATCTTTTAGTTGGTTTAGATACGGATTGATTTCCACGTGAAATTTCTCTCTACAGCCATAAAATTTTTGGCATTTTAACATAGAGTCTGATCTGACGATATGCTGGTATTTTTGAAAAAGAACATGATGATTCGAGGCTAAACAGCCTACTTGCAAAACCAGATTACATACTCTGTAACAAAAAAATTGCTGTTTATTTAAGCTAAAAACACAAAGTCACAACACTATTAATAAACGGCTACATTTTATTTTTTAAATAATTATCAAATATTTAGTTTTATTTTTTTACATAGACTTACGTTTGTACTGTTCAATTACTTTCAGATGATTGACCCACCAGTATTTTTTAATAGACTTAAAGATGTAACAAAAAATGAAAAATCAGGCTTTCTAAGGAGAAAGTGATATGAAAAAAATACTGATTGCAACGACAGCACTTTTTGCAGGATTAAGTGTAACTAGCGTGGCAAATGCCTACCAAGCTGAAGTTGGCGGTTCTTATAACTACTTAGACCCAGATCATGCCAGCGGTGTCAGTCAGTTTGGCGTCAATGGTACTTATTATTTTAATCCTGTAGAAACCCGTAACGCACCTTTGGCAGAAGCTGCATTTTTAGACCGTGCCAGCAACGTACACGCCAATGCCAGCTATGGTGATAACAGTGGTACAAAAAACACTACCTACAGTGGTGGTGTTGAATATTACATTCCAAACTCTGACTTTTACTTAGGTGGTAATGTTGGACGGAACGAATACAAAGTCGACAATACAAATATTGATCTCAAAACAACATTGTATAACGCTGAAGTTGGCTACTTACCTGCACCAGGTTTATTGGTTGCAGTAGGTGCACAAGGTTATGACACCCGACATGGTAGCAATGGAGTCGATCCAACCTTACGTGCCAAATATGTGACTCAAGTCGGTCAACACGACATTAACCTCGAAGCCCGTGGTGTATTCGGCGACAAGGAAAATAAACAGTACTATGTTGCAGGCGATTACTACATCGATAAAACGTTAAGTGTTGGCGCAGACTACAGTAAAGATAAATCCATTAATCAAGATCAATGGGGCTTAACTGCGAAAAAATACTTTAACAACAACGTCAGTGTCGATGGCCGTTTAGGCTTCGGTAATGACTACAATACCTATAGCGTAGGTGCATCTTACCGTTTCTAAAATCACACATATAAAAAACCGCTCATGATAGAGCGGTTTTTTACTGTTCTAAATGAATGATATGCAACTGCAAGTTGGTTGCACCATTGAACGTATTTTTTTCTAATCGATAAACCAAACGTAGCTGCATTTGCATCGGGTCAAACTCAAAACGATCAATCGCATTAAAGGCAATTGCATCAAGGCTTTGCCCACTTTCCATCCCTAGGCGAAGCTTTAAATGCCGCTCTTTAAGCCAACGATAGTCTAAAATGGCAAACGTCCCTTCAAAAGTCGGCAACGGAAATTTTTGCCCCCAAGGTCCAAGCTGCTCCAACACATCTAAGGTTTGTAGCTGCAAAGCATCATCTGGCAATTCACCATCTGTCCACAGTACTTCTTCAAATAACTGTGCATCCATATCTGCAATCAGCGCAGTAAATACCTGCTGAAATTCAGCAAAATATTGTTTTTCAATGGTTAAGCCTGCTGCCGCCGCATGCCCGCCAAAATAACGTACCAAGTGCGGATGACGCTCGGCAACCAATTCAATCGCATCGCGGATATGAATACCATCAATGGAACGTGCTGAACCTTTGAGATGAATCCCATCTTGATCTGCCGCAAAAATAATACTGGGGCGATGAAACTGTTCTTTAAGACGACCCGCAACAATCCCAATAACACCTTGATGCCAATGTGGCTCAAACATTACCAGTGCCGCAGGTAAATGTTCCTGATCTAAACGAATCTGCTCTAAAGTTTGCAGAGCATCTTGTTTGATTTGCGATTCAACCTGACGGCGCTCTTGGTTGAGCTGATGCAGTTGCTGTGCCAATTGGTACGCTTGCTGAGCATCTTGTGCCAAGAGGCATTCAATGCCTATGTCCATGGTTTCCATACGCCCTGCAGCATTGATTCGGGGGCCAAGTACAAAACCCAAATCTTGTGCCTGTAGTTGCATAGGATCACGCCCAGCAATATCCAGTAGTGCCAATATGCCTAAACGACATTGCTGCTGACGTATACGTTGTACACCAGCATCCACCAAAATACGGTTGTTATAGTCAAGACTCGCCACATCGGCATAAGTGCCCAATGCTACCAAATCCAGATATTGAGTCAGTTGGCTACTACGCTTACCCTGCTGGCGGCGAAAACTGGCAAGATTCGCCAGTACATAAAAGGCAACACCTACACCTGCGAGTGACTTACTCTGAAAGTCACAGCCAAGCTGATTCGGGTTGACCACAGCATCAGCATTCGGTGTCGGCTTAGTCGTTAAGTGATGGTCAGTAATAATCACTTGCATACCGTGTTGCTGAGCTTGCTCCACTCCTGCATGACTGGAAATGCCGTTATCAACGGTAATCATCAGTTTTGGCTGATATTTTTCCTGAACCAAATCTGCAATTTTCGGGGTCAGACCATAACCATACTTGAAACGATCAGGCACAACATAATCAACTTTTGCGCCCATGTCACGCAAGGCTAATAACATCAATGCGGTACTGGTTGCGCCATCGGCATCATAATCTCCGACAATCACAATTTGTTGCTGTTGATCGATCGCAGTATCGATGAGTTGAATCGCTGTTTGCAATCCTTTGAGCTGTGGCGGCAGTAAATGCTTGAGTTTAAGATCTAACTCTTGCACCGAAGCCACGCCACGACGCGCCAGAATTTGGGCGATAAAAGGCAACATGCCCTGAAAATCTTCAGGGCGTGTTAGCAAAGGTCTTTGTTTAATTTGTATTTTTTTCATTTATGGCATTAAACGTTGCAGAATCCACTGTCCATCTTGCAATTCATAACGCAAACGGTCATGTAGACGGTTTGGGCGACCTTGCCAAAATTCATAGCTTTCAGGCTGTAAACGATAACCGCCCCAGAACTCAGGTTTTTTCAACTCAGTTTCTTCAGCCACAGCATCATGCAAAGTTTCAAAACGTTGTTGTAACTCTTTACGCCCTACAATGACTCCACTTTGTGGGGTGCTGATATGCGCGGCAATTTGGCTATCACGCGGACGCTTATGATAATAGTCCGTAGATTCTGCCTCAGAGATTTTACTCACCCGCCCATGAATACGCACTTGACGCTCTAGACTTGGCCAGTAAAATAAAAACTCTGCATAAGGATTGGCAGCCAAGTCCAAACCTTTCTGACTGTCATAATTGGTATAAAAGTCATAGCCTGTTTCAGTTGCCCCGCGCAATAACAGGGTACGTACATGTGGTCGCCCTTGAGCATCTGCAGTTGCCACAGACATCGCATATGGTTCATGTAAATTGGCAGCCAGTGAAAAATTAAACCAGTCTAAAAACTGTTGGTGCGGATGAGGCTGCACCTGAGTTTCAAGCAGCTCGCCTTGCTCATAGCTTAAACGTAGTTCACTTAAATCTTTAATTACATCTTTCATCATTGCTTCCCCTAAGCATGTTGACGAATAATATCTGCCAAGTGATTCGCCAGATCGGTCACTTCTTGTAATTGATCCCCTTCAACCATGACTCGAATCAAAGGTTCAGTGCCTGACTTACGGATCAAAATCCGTCCTCGCCCTTGCAATTGCTGCTCAGCTTTCTCGAATTCAGCCACCAAAGCAGGGATTGAAAACGGATCAATCATCTGTTCCAAACGGACATTGACCAACACTTGCGGGAACAGGTGAAAACCTTCCACTAATTCATGCAGTGCTTTGTTTTGTTCAACCATCACGGTTAACACTTGCAGTGCAGAAATAATCGCATCACCTGTAGTGCTTTTATCAAGGGTCAAAATATGCCCTGAAGGTTCACCACCAATCACCCATTGATTATCTTCAAGTGCTTGTAAAACATAGCGGTCACCGACTTTGGCGCGGACAAATGGTACATTGGCTTTTTGTAATGCCAACTCCAGTGCCATATTACTCATCACAGTACCCACAATACCTTTGGGCTTTTGCTTGGCTTGAGTCGCTAGAATATACAGAATGTGATCGCCATCAATCAGGTTACCGAACTTATCAACCAAGATGACACGGTCAGCATCACCATCAAAAGCAATCCCGATATCGGCTTCATGCTCAAGAACCGCTTTTTGTAAATTGCCTGGATGGGTTGAGCCACAGTCTTCATTAATATTTAAACCGTTTGGCTCATTATAAATCGCAACGACTTTAGCGCCTAATTCTAAAAATACAGCGGGTCCAACGTTATAGCCAGCGCCATTGGCACAGTCCACCACAATCCGTAAATTACGTAAATTGAAATGATAAGGGAACGTTGATTTACAAAATTCGATATAACGTCCGTTGGCATCTTTAACACGGACACTTTTTCCAAGCTGTGCACTGTCAGCAATCACGATATCTTTTTGTAATTCTTGGTTAATCGCATTTTGTAGTTCATCAGGCAGTTTTTTACCTTCGCCTGAGAAAAATTTAATTCCATTGTCATAATATGGATTATGTGAAGCTGAGATGACAATGCCTGCATCAGCATGCAAAGCACGTGTCAGATGCGCAATTGCAGGTGTTGGCAGTGGCCCAAGCAAATGCACATAGACACCTGCGGCGTTGAGGCCTGCTTGTAATGCTGACTCTAAAATATAACCGGATAAACGGGTATCTTTCCCCATTACTACCACAGGTTTATGCGTTGGATCTTGTTTTTTAAGAACTTTTCCTGCTGCAAAACCCAGTTTCAATGCAAATTCTGGCGTAATTGGAAGCTGACCAAATTTTCCACGAATTCCGTCTGTGCCAAAATAACTCATGCTGTTCTCACTGGTGTTCTTAGGTTTGTTGAACAAACCCTGTTTCGTCATACATAATTTGTAATACTTTACACCATATCAAAAAAGCCGTCAGTTTATGACGGCTTTTTACATATTTTTTTTACTAAAAACGTCTTATTAACCTACACGGTAATTTGGCGCTTCTTTAGTAATGGTCACATCATGTACGTGAGACTCTTGCATACCTGCTGAGGTAATTTTTACAAATTTAGCATTTTCACGTAAATCCTGAATGCTCGCAGAACCTGTATAACCCATTGAAGAACGTAAACCGCCCATCATTTGATGTACGATCGCACTCATTGGACCTTTATAAGGCACACGACCTTCAATACCTTCTGGAACCAGTTTCTCAGCACCCGCTTTGGCATCCTGGAAATAACGATCCGCAGAACCCGAAGAACCTGCCATTGCTCCCAAAGACCCCATACCACGGTAAGCTTTGTAGTAACGACCTTGGAAGAATTCAACTTCACCAGGTGCTTCTTCAGTACCTGCCATGAGTGAACCCACCATAATCGTACTTGCACCTGCAGCAATCGCTTTCGCCATATCACCAGAGAAACGAATACCACCATCAGCAATCAATGGAATCTGATCTTTCAACGCACTGGCAACATTGTCAATCGCTGAAATTTGTGGAACCCCAATACCTGCAACAATACGTGTCGTACAGATTGAGCCAGGACCAATCCCCACTTTCACTGCATCCGCACCCGCATCAAGCAATGCTAAAGCAGCATCGCCAGTAGCAATGTTACCGCCGATGACTTGAACTTGTGGATAGTTTTGTTTAACCCAACGTACACGTTCAATCACACCTGCTGAATGACCATGTGCTGTATCTACAACAATCACGTCAGCACCCGCATCAACAAGAGCTTCAACACGTGCAGGCGTTTCAACACCTGTACCGACTGCTGCGCCTACGCGTAAGCGACCCAAATCATCTTTACATGAATTCGGGAAAGATTCCGCTTTACGGAAATCCGTTACGGTGATTAAGCCTTTTAAAGCATGGCTATCATCAATAACCAAAACTTTTTCAATGCGATGCTTTTGTAGCAAGGCTTGAATTTCTTCTTTAGATGCACCTTCTTTAACTGTTACCAAACGCTCTTGTGGCGTCATAATATTGCTAACAGGTTGTTCAAGATTGGTTTCAAAGCGTACATCACGACCTGTTACGATCCCGACAACTTTGCCATCCTGCACTACAGGCACACCACTGATGTTGTTTGCTTTGGTAATTTCGATCAATTCACGCACGGTTGTAGCTGGTGTAACCGTAATCGGGTCTTTCACCATACCTGCTTCGAATTTTTTCACACGGCGTACTTCAGCGGCTTGTGCTGCAATATCCATGTTTTTATGAAGAATACCAATACCACCATTTTGCGCCATAGCAATTGCCATACGTGACTCAGTCACTGTATCCATAGCAGCAGAAACGAGAGGAATATTGAGCTGAATGCCACGAGTTAGGCGTGACTTAAGAGAAACATCTTTTGGGAGGACAGTAGAATAGGCAGGGACTAATAAGACATCATCGAAGGTTAGCGCTTCTTGAACGATGGTCAGCATAACAAACTCACTGGTAAATTCCGTGAGCTATTATAAACAAATTTCTCTTAAAAATGCATGTTCGGAGAAATGAAAATCTGCAAAAAACCCAAATGCCTTGGGTTTTTTGCAATTTAGACACAACTTAAAGCGGTACGCTGAAAATTCGGTCATTCATGAGGTCCATACCACATTGCAGATTTTCAATCCAATCCAGAAATTGATTGACCTGCTCTTTACCCACAAATGCTGTTCCATGTTGCGGCACGATCATCTCTAGATCCAGCTGACGGACCATCTTGACCCATAAGCGGATAATTGAATTGCTTCCCATATAACGCTGGTGGAAACCCTTCATTTTTGGAATATGATCGCTAAAGTTCTCAATTGGCAGATTAGCATCATCCACCATTGATGCACCCATATCGCCAGAAAACAAGATCTTAGCGACTGGATCATAAAACTGGAAATTCCCCACAGAATGCAGAAAATGCGCAGGAATCGCAACAAGAACACTGTTACCCAATGGAATACGCTGACCTTGGTCAGGAAGCTCAATCAGACGCTCTTCCCAACTGCCTTTCATACGGTCACTCATAAATGACGAATTCAAGTGAGGTAAAAAGCGTGCCCAAAGTTTAGAAGCCACAATTTTTGCATCGGTATACACCAACCAGCGCGGCATAGAAGTAATAATGTCAGGATCCTGATGCGATGCCATGACATAGTCTAAGTTCTTCAGTTTGGTATATTTATTGAGTTCCATCGTCAGTGGGACGTAGGTTAAATCTCCACCTGGATCTAGGACTGCTGCACGTTCATGGTCAATGATTAAAAACTGGTTGGCTTGTACCCCTTCGCCTTTAACTAGACTTGTGAAGCTAATGCATTTATGTGTACCGTTATCAAACAGTACCTGCGATGTTGTACGTTCAAACATCTTCCCTAGGCCCCAAAAAAATGACTAAATTATTATCACGTATAAGTTATATGGATTTTGGTTTACATACAATCACAGATGATTAAAAATCTTTAACAAAATTTGCTAAATAGTCAAAAAGACTCAAAAAAATTGAGTCTTTTTTATCAAATTAAAAGATTGCTGACCAATAGTGCTGTGCCAGTGTGACCACACCGACTGCAAGAAAAATAAATGCACCAATCTTATGAATCAGCGCGATTGGCAGTCTGTCCGCCAGTTTATTACCAATAAAGACAGCAGGCCCATCGGCAAGCATCATCCCCACAGTAGTGCCCATCATTACCAGAATAACACTATGGAATTGTGCAGCCAAAGCAACCGTTGCGATTTGGGTTTTATCCCCAATTTCTGCCAAAAAGAACAGAATAAAGGTTGCACCAAAGACGCCCAGATGTTGCCATTTTGCAATTCCATCAGATTCTTCTTCAATAGAATCTGGGATGAGCATCCATACAGCCATCGCAATAAAGCCGAGTGCCAAAATCCAGATCATGACGTCTTGAGGAATAACTTGAGTGAGCCACTGACCTAAAACAGCAGACAAACCATGGTTCAGCGTGGTGGCTGCCAAAATTGCAATTAAAATCGGAATGGGTTTACGAAAACGTGCAGCAAGCAGAAGAGCGAGAAGTTGTGTTTTATCACCAATTTCTGAGATAAACACGGCTCCAAGAGAGAACAGGAAAGTTAACATAAATTTTCTCTGGCTAGCAAAATTTGCCTATGACTTACCCCTCCTGCTAGCCATGATCAGATAATCTGATCGCAGAGTGATAAATCAAAGGTCTTGCCAACAAAAGAAAGCTTGGTGAAAAGCTCATTTGGTTCTTTGCTATGATGACCATGTTCGGTTCAGAACAAGTATGTTGACCATCATCTATTTACAAACGTAAATAGCGGCTACTCCCCAATGAAGTGTGCAGTTATTATATAAATCTAAATTTATTTTTCAAAACATTTCTTTGATGACCCAATAAAAAATACATTTAATCTGATCAGTTCAATCGAGTCACTTCATCTTTATCTTTCATTCATCCCATTTTCTCTCCAAAAAAGACATACAACGAGATAACTCTTACAAAGCAACTGAACGATGCCAATGCCCTAAAAATCGAATCAGGAAATAAATTTAAAATAGCACCATACTATTAAGCGTATTAGCCCCAATAAAAATGCAAAATATAAACTTAACCCAACAAAACCAAAGCTGGTCCAACCCGCTGCACCCTGTACTTTCATCCCACCATATTCAATGATTAAGACAAAAATTGCAGCAACCGCCTCAATCCCTAACACGCTATAAATGACCCACGTCCAAGGAAAACTCAAGAGACTCACCCACAAAAACATCAGCAGCAAGACAAGCAGCACAAATGGCAGCATCATCTTTAAATATCCCCAAAGATCAGGTACTTTATCTTTCATATTAATGACCAAATTGCTTTTATTTTCAGCTATTTTATGTGTTTTTCAGCCTTTGAGAAGACACCATTAAATGTATTTTTTAAATAATGTACATAAAAAAACCCCGCCGTGGCGAGGTTTTAAATTCTAGTTTAGCTACAAATTAGAGCAACAAACTACGAATATCAGCCAATAGTTTGGTCAACTTGTTGCTAAAGCGCGCAGCATCTGCACCATTAATCACGCGGTGGTCATAAGACAATGACAATGGCAACATCAAGCGTGGCTCAAATTCTTTACCATTCCATACAGGTTGCATGGTTGCAGGAGAAATACCCAAAATCGCGACTTGTGGCCAGTTCACCAACGGAGTAAATGCTGTACCACCGATTGCGCCCAAGCTTGTAATGGTAAAGTTCGCACCTTGTAAGTCTTTTGGTGATAATTTTTTATCACGTGCTTTCTTACTCAGCTCACCTAACTCAACTGCAATTTGCTTAATCGTTTTTTGGTCTGGGTTACGCAGTACAGGAACAGTCAACCCATCTGGTGTTGCAACTGCAATACCCATATGGATTTCGTTACGCAACAACACAGATTTGCCATCATCCGCCAAGTGGCCTGCAAATTCGCGCTCTTCTTTGAGTAAGTGCGCAACCGCTTTGATGATGAATGCCATAATAGTCAGGCTAATGCCTTCTTTCTTAAAGTTGCCTTTAAGATCATTACGCCATGTTTCAAGCTCAGTAATATCGGCAAGGTCAAATTGCGTCACTTGTGGAATAAAGTTATTCAATGACAATTGCGGAATTGATACTTGTTGTAAGCGAGTCAGAAATTTCTCTTCAACACCACCAAATGCACTGAAGTCTGGTAATGATGGCAAGCCTGACGCAACTGCTGCGGCAACCGTTTTTGGTGCTTCAACAGGTGCTGTCAAACGCTGTTTTACATAGGCATAAACATCGTCTTTCATGACACGGCCATGCTCGCCAGATGTTTTCACCTGTGCCAAGACCACACCAAGCTCACGTGCTAGCTTACGAACCGCAGGACCTGCATAGACTTTCGCATTTGCAGCTTGCTGTTCTTTGGTCAGTTTATCTGCACCTTGAGTTTCTGCTACTGGAGCTTCAACTTTGGCTGCTGATGCTGCCTCTGGTGCAGCTTCTGCTTTTGTTGCAGCAGGTGTTGCCGCTGTCACTGGTGCAGTCGCCTGACCTTCTACTGCAATCGTTGCAAGCAAAACACCTTGTGATACGCTTTGACCAGACTGTAAATGAATGGCTTTCACCACACCTGCAACAGTGCTTGGCACTTCAACAGTCGCCTTGTCAGACTCAACTACAACTAGGCTTTGATCCACTTCAACTTTGTCGCCAACCTGAATCAAGATTTCAGCCACAACAGCTTTATCTACACCCAGATCAGGCACTTGAATTTCAACATCGCCTGCAGGTTGTGCTTGTTGTACTGGAGCAGCAGCTTGAGCAACCGGCGCAGCAGGTGCTGGTGTTGCTACTGATGGTGCAACAGGGGCTGGTGTAGCAGCAGAAGTTGTTTTAACTTTAATTAAAACTACGCCTTCTTTAACGCTGTCACCTTGTTTAACTTCAATGCTTTCAATCGTACCAGACACTGTACTTGGCACTTCAACAGAGGCTTTATCAGACTCAAGCAAAACAAGACTGTCATTTTCAGCAATGCTGTCGCCGACTTTTACCAAGATTTCAGCAACAAGGGCTTTTTCTACGCCAATGTCAGGCACTTGAACTTCAACCACTTGACTGCTGGTTACTGCTGGTTGAGCAACGGCTTGTGGTGCTGCAACAGGGGCTGCTGTTTCAGCCACTGGAGCAGATTTTGCCACTTCTTCTACTTTGGCAGCAGGCGCTGCACCTGCTGTTTCAAGCTCAAGCAATACCGTACCTTCAGTAACGCTATCACCTTCTTTGATCAAAATACTTTTTACCACGCCTGCTGAAGTGCTAGGCACTTCAACAGAGGCTTTATCTGATTCAAGCAAAACCAAACTGTCATTTTCAGCAATGCTGTCACCAACTTTAACTAAAATTTCAGCAACTGTTGCTTTATCTACACCAATATCAGGAGTCGTAATTTGCATGATTAGTTCTCCTCTTTATAGTCTGCAACAGCATGTAGTTCAGGTGTTGCTTGTGGTGCCCATGCTACTGGACGGTCTGTATCCAACTCAAAGTTAGAAATCGCATCTTTCACTAAACGTGCATCAACTTCGCCTTCATCAGCCAACTTTTTCAAAGTTGCAACTACGATATGCGCAGCATCTACACCGAAGTAACTACGTAAGTTCGCACGAGTATCTGAACGACCAAAACCGTCAGTACCCAATGCCACAAATGGACGACCATCTGGAAGATAGGCGCGGATTTGTTCGCTATATGCACGCACGTGATCTGTTGCAGAAACCACAATACCTTCTGTACCACGCAACTGTTGAGATACCCAAGATTCTTTCACTTCTTCAACAACAGGATGTAGGCGATTGTATTCTTCACATGCCATACCATCACGTGCCAATTCGTTGAAGCTTGTTACGCTCCATACGTTTGAATGAATTTGATATTCATCACGTAAGATTTTCGCAGCTTTAATCACTTCACGAAGAATCACACCAGAACCCATCAACTGAACTGTTGCTTTTTCATCTTTTTCGAACAAGTACATACCACGTTTAATGCCTTCCTCAGCGCCATCTGGCATTTCAGGATGCTCGTAGTTTTCGTTCATTACAGTTAAATAATAAAACACGCGCTCTTGGTTGACATACATACGTTTTAAACCGTCATGTACGATCACAGCGAGTTCATAACCAAAGCATGGATCATACGAGATACAGTTTGGAATAGTATTTGCCAAGATATGTGAATGACCATCTTGGTGCTGTAAGCCTTCACCGTTTAGTGTGGTGCGGCCAGCGGTTGCACCCAACAAGAAACCTTGTGCTTGTGCATCACCTGCTGCCCATGCAATATCACCAATACGCTGGAAACCAAACATTGAGTAGTACATGTACATTGGAATCATTGGCAAGTTATTGGTTGAATAACTGGTTCCCAACGCAGCCCATGCGCTCATCGCACCTGCTTCGTTAATCCCTTCTTGTAACATGTGACCGTCTTTTGCTTCACGGTAATGCATCAACTGTTCTTGGTCTTCTGGGGTATATTTTTGACCGTGAGCGGCATAAATACCGAGCTGACGGAACATCCCTTCT
Organism: Acinetobacter sp. ANC 4636; assembly: GCF_054454555.1. Taxonomy (NCBI): domain Bacteria; kingdom Pseudomonadati; phylum Pseudomonadota; class Gammaproteobacteria; order Moraxellales; family Moraxellaceae; genus Acinetobacter; species Acinetobacter sp. ANC 4636. The sequence goes on from NZ_JBTKVD010000005.1 coordinate 100,817, forward strand.
AGACCAAAAGTACGCGCTTCATCTGGAACGATTGGCACAACGCGGTCTTTAATGGCTTTCTCTTTCAATAATGCAGCAATTAAACGAACCATCACCATGGTAGTTGATTGCTCTTTACCACCTGAACCACTCAACACTGAGTCAAATACAGATAGTTCAGGAATCGCCAAAGATTCACTTTCACGACGACGTGCAGGCAGATAACCACCCAAAGACTCACGACGTGCTTTCATGTATTTCATCTCTGGTGAATTTTCACTAGGACGATAGAATGGAAGCTCTTCGAGTTGCTCATCTGTAAATGGCAAGTTGAAACGGTTACGTACGTATTTCAACGATTCAATCTGCATTTTCTTGATTTGGTGCGTTTTATTGACCGCTTCAATTTCTTCAGACAAACCATAACCTTTAACAGTTTTTGCCAAGATTACAGTAGGTTGACCTTTGGCTTTGGTCGCTTCTGCATATGCAGCAAAAACTTTGTACGGGTCGTGACCACCACGGTTCAGGTTATCAATATCTTCATCGCTTAGGTTTTTCACCAAAGCTTCAGCTTCTGGATATTTACCAAAGAAGTGCGCACGTGTATATGCACCACCTTTTACTTGGTAGCGTTGAAAATCACCATCAACAGCTTCTTCCATGACTGCTTTTAAAGCACCTGATTCATCTTTGTCGAGTAGTGGATCCCAATGACGACCCCAAACTACTTTAATTACGCGCCAGCCTGCACCACGGAACAGTGATTCGAGTTCTTGGATAATTTTACCGTTACCACGTACAGGACCATCGAGACGCTGTAAGTTACAGTTGACTACCCAAATCAGGTTATCCAGTTTTTCACGACCAGCCAGTGAAATTGCACCCAAGCTCTCTGGCTCGTCCATTTCACCATCGCCAAGGTATGCCCAGACTTTACGGTCTTCTTCTTTAATCAAGCCACGGTTCATCAAGTATTTTTGAATATGCGCTTGGTAAATCGACATGATTGGACCAAGACCCATTGAAACCGTTGGGAACTGCCAGTAATCAGGCATTAAATATGGGTGTGGATACGATGGTAGACCGATACCTGCAACCTCACGACGGAAGTTACTCAAATGTTCTTCAGTCAAACGACCTTCCAAGAACGAACGCGCATAAATACCAGGAGCACAGTGACCTTGATAATAGATCATGTCACCGCCAAAGTTATCATTGCTTGCACGGAAGAAATGGTTAAAACCTACATCATACAAGGTTGCTGAAGATGCAAAACTTGCTAAGTGACCACCTAAATCATCGCCTGTTTTGTTGGCACGTAACACCATCGCCAACGCATTCCAACGAATCAAAGCACGGATACGGCGTTCCATGTCTTGGTCACCTGGCATTGCAGGTTGTTCTTCTACAGAAATGGTATTGAGATATGGAGTATTTAGGCGCTGAATAGGAACGTGTTTAGCAATTGCACGCTGATAGAGCTTTTCTAATAAGAATGCTGCTCGCTCTGTTCCCATATGCTGTAACACTGAATCAAAAGCATCTTCCCATTCCAGGGTTTCTTGCGCGTCAGAATCGCCATAATACGCCATGTTTCACCTTTCCTTAATCATTTTAGACAACCCGTTATTTTTAACATGTTTTAGATTAAAAAGTTATGGCTACTTTTAAATACAACTAGATACCAACATTCATAAAATAAATAATCGTTATCTTTAAAATCCTTATTGACAAAAAAATCGCCCATAAGGACGATTTTTATAAAATAAAAACAAATCAGCAGGAAGATTTAGAGGTTTTTACTGCTGATCTGTCATATTACAAATTTAAATATTCAAATTTATGGCAGCATCGCAAGATAAGTGCTTGGGTTCTTACGTTGACCATCTTGTACGATTTCATAATGCAAATGTGCACCTGTACAACGACCTGTACAACCGACTTTGGCAATTTCTTCACCCGCCTGTACGCGCTCACCTACGCTCACTAACAAACGTGATGCATGTGCATAACGAGTGATATAACCATTACCATGGTTAATTTCAATCATTTGACCATAACCATTGACCCAGCCTGAACGAGTCACGACACCAGAACCAGAAGCATAAATTGGAGTGCCATTTGGTGCAGCTAAATCTACGCCTGGGTGATATTCAGATTTACCCGCAAAATAACGCGTTCCATACTGTGAACTTACACGTACCATACCTGGTAAAGGATTGGCTTTTAACCAAGACAGGACACTTGAACCAGAACTGGTATTTGCAGCAGAAAGGTTTGAGCTACCGTATTTTTTAGTTACTGACGCATTGTTAAATTCAACTGATTTATGACCACGAAGTCTCACATTAACATGTGGTGTCGCATCTTCATCATCAACATCATTGCTTTCTACTGAGTATGAACCTTGTGCAACTGCACGGCTTAATTGTTCAAGGCGATCTGTTGAAGATGGAGTCTCTATTAAATCTGCAAATGCCAGTGGCGTCGAAACCAGTAAAGATAACGCTAATAAAATACGTCGCATAAAAACCTCTAAAAACTGCTTAACTTAAGCATCATGAAAAACAACCTTTGTGCTTCTTGTTTAGACTAAAACAACACTCTAAGATGAATGTCATAGCAAAAATCGGACCCTGCCATGTCACAACCTCGGAATCTATTTCAGTCCAATCACCCCCAAACAAAGGCTGCAAATATTCAGCAACTCACCAAACAAGTACAATATTGGCAGATGCTGACAAAAATCATTCAACCGCTTTTACCACAGCCTGAACAATGGCAAGTGGTATGCTATCAACATGGTGTCTTAATTATCACAGGGGAAAATCAAGCCATGATTAGCCAACTGGGATACTTACAAAAACATTATGTTGCAGAATTATCTCAAAAAGATGAATTCAAAGATTTACAAAAAATTCAAGTTCGTCTGCGTGCAAAAAGCATTCAAAAAAGACCAGTAAACAAAGTTCAACCTATCTCTGCAGAAACACAACAAATGTTACAAAGCGCAGCGCAGTTTGTGAACGACCCTAAGCTTAGCCAAGCTCTACGCAATTTGGCAAGCGTTATAAAGTAACAAGCTAATTTTGACAGGCTATTTCTCGATATTTCGCTATTTTTCACACAATTTATATTTTTGTATAATCAATGAGCCTGCCTGAAATTTTAAGGGTTTAGCTCACATTTACATACGGAATTGGGCAATCCTTAATGTCATTAAATGTTACAATTTCATAGTTACTCGGATCGCTCTTCACCTGATGCAACAACTGATTGTTCAATGCATGCCCAGACTTGTAAGCATCGAATTTTGCAATAATTTGGTGACCTAGCAAATATAAATCACCAACCGCATCCAGAATTTTGTGACGAACAAATTCATCATCATAGCGTAGCCCTTCTTCATTCACTACGCCTGTTTCATCGACACCAATCGCATTTTCTAGGCTTGCACCTAATGCCAGGTTATTAGCTTTTAAGAAATCCAGATCTTTCATAAAACCAAAAGTACGCGCATCGCTGACTTCATACACAAAGGTTTCAGTTGAAAAATCAATTGTTGCTGACTGATATTCTTTAGCAAATGCAGGATGGTCAAAATCAATGGTAAAGTTAAGCTGAAAACCATTATGTGGCGTAAACGCTGCACGTTTATCGGCAATGGTTGCTTCAACAGGTTTTAAAATTTTAATAAATTTCTTTGGAGCATCTTGTTCAACAAGTCCGCCTTGCATCAGCAAGTAAATAAATGGACCTGCGCTGCCATCCATAATCGGGACTTCAGAGGCAGAAACTTCTACAATTAAATTATCAATACCCAGTGCCGCAATCGCACTCATGACATGTTCAATTGTGCCTACTTTAATTTCGTCTTGTACCAAGTTAGAGCACATAAATGCTTCTTGGATCAACATGGCATCTGCGGGTAGGTCTACAGGTGGGTTTAAGTCAATACGACGAAACACAATACCCGAGTCAACCGTATGCGGCACAAAGTTAATCATGACTTTTTGCCCACTGTGTAAACCAATACCACTGGCCTTGACCACACGCTTGAGGGTACGCTGTTTCAACATCTGTTATTGTCTTCTACCTTTACAAACTGCTCAAGATTAGCATAATTAACCATTGATAAAAAACAAAAAAGGTAGGCCAATTGCCTACCTTTTCTCATTTTAGTAAATTAATTACTAAAATAATCACTTACCTTGCTGTTTTTTCAAGTAATCTTGAATACTCATCGGGTTTGGACGTGAACCGCCTGTTGATGTTGCTGCCGGGCGTGCAGGTGCACTATTTGGCTGATACTGGCGTTGGATCGCCGGAACATCATCATCTTCGACGATTTGCTGAGGTTGCTGCTGAGCCACAGCTGCCGCAACGTGCGATGCTGCCTTAGCACGCGCTTCTGCGTTATTTGAATTACGAGTTAAGCCTGTTGCAATCACAGTAACGCGAATTTCATCACGTGCATCTGGATCAAATACTGTACCAAAGAAGACTTCACCTTCGTCGAGGTCAACAATTTGGTTCACCACATCAGTAATGATCTGGGTTTCACGCAAAGTTACATCGTTACCACCTGTAATGTTAATCAACACGCCCTTCGCGTTCATGATATTTACATTATCAAGTAATGGACTACGAATAGCTAAACGTGCAGCTTCTTCTGCGCGGTCTGGACCTGAACTTTTACCTTCACCCATCATTGCATAACCACGAGTACTCATCGCTGTTTTCAAGTCGGCAAAGTCAAGGTTAATGTGACCAGGACGTACCACCAGATCAAAAATACTACGTACAGCATTCAACAATACGTCGTCTGCTTTACGATAAGCATCTTGCATAGAAATGTCACCATAGACATTTAACAAGCGTTCGTTTGGAATAATAATGAGTGAGTCAACAAACTGCTCAAGTGCCTCAATACCTTTCTCAGCGGATTTTTGACGGCGACGACCTTCAAAATTAAATGGCGTCGTAACAACACCAACCGTTAAAATTCCCATTTCTTTGGCAATTTCTGCAACAACAGGAGCAGCACCTGTACCTGTTCCACCACCCATTCCTGCGGTGACAAAGACCATGTCTGCACCTTCTAGATGCTGGCGGATCAATTCACGGCTTTCTTCCGCTGCAATTTGCCCGACTTCTGGATTAGCACCCGCACCCAAACCACGTGTGCTTTGTTCACCAAGCTGGATTTTAAATGGCGCATTCATGCGGTCTAAGGCTTGTTTGTCAGTATTCGCACAAACAAATTTTACGCCTTTAATATCAGACTGCACCATATGCTGCACAGCGTTACCGCCACCACCACCTACACCAAATACAGTAAAACGGGCTTGACCGTTACCATCGGTTTGTTCGTCGTCTAAAAATTCAAATGAGGCCATGACCTTGAGTGTTCCTAATGCTTATTGGCAGCCACTTGAGCCCGTATACTGCCTTGAACGTCTATATAAAATACAATTTTTTTAGGATGCTGTGCTAAAGCCATCTTTGTCAAGTATAGAACTTTTTGCTTACAACTTCCCAACAATATGCGCCATCAAAACGGACTTAGAAAATCGATTTTAGTTTATTGTTTAACGAATTCCATCCATTTTTTAAACGATTCATCATCGTTTTATCTCTATTTTCGTCGGCAACTTCAATTGCATCAGGTATTTCACTTTGACTATACATCAATAACCCCGCAGCAGTAATATATTGCGAACGACGTAAAGCGGCTAAATATGCATCATCTGCACCGACCTGTAAAGGTGGATTACCTAAATGAGCTGAAACCCCAAAGATTCTACGCGCCAAACTTACCATACCTTCAATCTGGCAAGCATCACCTGTAAGCACAACGCCATGATATAGCCCGTGGATTGCGCCCGTTTCATCAAGATCATTACGAATAGTATTTAAAATTTGTTCGTAACGCGCAATGATAATTTCGCTCAATTCAATACGACTAATGGTCTGTGGCCCTTCAATCCCCTGCACATGCAACATGTGATCTGGTTTAACCACATTCATATCGACACAGCCATGCAGAATTTTTATTCGCTCAGCTTCTTCAGTTGTGGTTTGCAAGACAGCCGCTATATCACGGGTCACATGTTCACCGCCCACTGCATAGGTCTTGGTCAATGCTAAACGGCCATCGAGGTAAACCGCAAGATTGGTTGTACCCGCACCAATATCGAGTAAGCATACGCCATAATCTTTTTCATCCTGCAACAAGCTCGCTTCGGCCGTTGCTAAACATGAAATGACCATGCGTTCAACACCAATATTGGCACCTTTCATCGCACGATCAAGGTTCTGCATGGTACTAATTGGCAACATCATCAACTGATAGTGCCCTGTCATACTATGTGCTGACATGTTAATTGGGTTAATCACCCATTGCTGTGAATCATCAAGCTCAAAACCCAATGGTACAGCACTAGCAAGATAATGATCTGGCGTAATATGACTGGCCTTAGCAAGTTCTAGTGCGCGCACAACTTCATTGGTGGTAATGGTATGATCAGGATTGGCAATCGGGGTACGCCCTGCTGCATAAAAGCTTTTTAAATCAGCACTTGGAATCGAAATCCAGGCGGAATGCACACGGCACTCTGCCATATTTTCAGCTTCTGCAACCGCATTTTTAATCGCAGAAATCACTTTATCCAGACTAACTATTTTACCTTTGTTCATACCGCGATTGCGTGCAGTTGCCATACCAACAACCTGAATATTGTCGGGTGCATGAACTTTACCTATCAAGACTGAAACTTTATGCGTCCCGATGTCTATTGCTACAACTGAGGGAACCGCTTCACTCATTACCTACTACCATTGATTTATGATTTATGATTAATTATTGGCATAGCGCCCGCCAGTATTCCAATATTAATGCGCTTGCGCCGTATTTGGCTCACTCGCTGGTGTACTGGCAACATTATTGCTCGCTATAAATTGTCCATGCGAAACAGGTGTTTCACCTCTCCACTGGATTGCCAGCCCATTTCTGTAACGCAAATCTACAGTGGCGATTTGAGACCAAATCGGCTTTAAATCTGTTCCTGCAAGTACACTTAAACGCTGTAGTTTGCTCATGGTTTGATCCTGATCCACAATAATTCGTAATCCTGAATCAAACTGCATAAACCAAGTCATGCGTTCAGTTAAATACAACTCTTTTAAATGAACATTAAAAGGTTGAAATAGTTGATTTATCTCATTATAACGTCGCATCATCAACTGTGACTGGCTAATCGGCCCATGTAACAATGGTAAATTATTGTGTGGCTGCGGTGCAGCTTCACTATACACATCGCCATTGTCACTCAGTAAACGTCCTGTTCCCCAGCGTGCAATCGGGTGGCGAGGAAAAACTCGCACACGAATTGCATTTGGCCATGCACGAGAAATGACAACCCGATCAACCCATGAAATTTCTAAAGTCCGATCACGGATTTTTTCCAAATCCGAAGTAAAATAATTATCTCGTATAATCGGTTTAACATACGCGTCAACTTGCTGAGCTTCTAGAGCAGAATCATTACCGACCACTTGCAAATCTGCAACACGCGCATCTGTAATAATCTTATATAACCCATAAGCCCCAGCAATAAAAACAGTTGTTGCAATTATTAACAATATCCATCCACCCCAATTTACCATTTTCTCGGCACGTGTGGGCGGCTTTTCATGAATAGAGGTGACTGCTGCGCGTGGTTTGCGACGCATTGAAGCTGGTAATTGCGCCATAAATTAGCGAACCGTTTCCGTCAAGGTTTGTTCTAAAATAGCCACGCAAAGAGTGTCAAAATCATAACCAACTGCTTTAGCCGCTTTCGGCACCAGCGAATGGCTGGTCATACCTGGAACTGTATTCACTTCCAGCAACCAGAAATTGTTCTGTTCATCCTGCATAGCATCAATACGCCCCCAGCCACTTGCACCAACCGCTTGGAAAGCGCGCAAGCATAATGCCTGTAAGCGTTGCTCATCTGACTCACTCAAGCCACAAGGGATGCCATATTGCACGTCATTACGCTGATATTTGGCTTCATAATCATAAAAAGCCACATCTGCGGGTGGTTGCAAACGAATCACAGGCAACGGCTGACCATTCAAAAATGAAATGGTGAACTCACGTCCAGTAATCCATTTTTCTGCCATAACGACAGCATCGTGCTGAGTGGCTTTGGCAATCGCAGCAGCAAGGTCTTCCGCTTTTTCGACCTTACTCATACCAACGCTTGAACCTTCATGCACAGGCTTGATAATTAAAGGTAAACCAAGGCTTTCAATCACTTCGTTCAAATCAGTGTCTTTACCAATAATACGGTAAGGTGCTGTTGGTAAATCTGAACCTTGCCAAACTTGCTTGGTTTTGACTTTATCCATACCAATCGCCGAGCCTTGAACGCCCGTACCTGTGTATGGAATATTTAACCATTCAAGCACACCTTGAATCTGGCCATCTTCACCACCACGACCATGCAAAACAATAAAAGCACGATCATAGCCAACCAGTTCAGTCACGCTACGTTCTTGTGGATCAAATGCTTCTGCATTGACACCTGAACGCAACAACGCTTCAAGAACCGCTCGACCACTATCTAAGGAAACTTCACGCTCTGCTGAACGTCCACCCAATAACACTGCAACCTTGCCGAATTTTGAAGCATTTGACACGTTTTTTATCCTTAAATCTAAGCAAACCACCCAAGCGGGATTATTTTATAAATAAGCGTTTTTGCGCTAACTCAACCGAAATTGCACCCACGTTACCCGCACCTTGTGTTAATAACAAGTCATTTGGTTGTAACACTTTTTGAATGACATTTTCGAGATTTCCATCAACTGGATCAATCAAAATCGGTTCAACTTCACCACGTAAGCGAATGCTGCGCGCCAATGAACGGCTATCTGCCCCAACAATTGGTTTTTCACCTGCTGGATAAACCTCAAGTAACAGTAACTGATCTACCTGTGACAGCACGTCAACAAAGTCATCAAAACAATCGCGGGTACGGCTAAAGCGGTGTGGCTGGAACAACATGACCAAACGGCGATCAGGATGGCTCTGACGAGCTGCCTTAATGGTCGCTTCAACTTCTTTTGGATGATGACCATAATCATCAACCAATTTGACATTGCCTTCACCCAGTGGATATTCACCTTGTACTTGAAAACGGCGACCTACACCACTAAAACCTTCCAAAGCACGGCAGATTGCAGCATCAGAAACCCCTTCATCGGTTGCGACACCAATCGCTGCCAAAGCATTTAAGATATTGTGCAAACCTGGTTGATTGATGGTGACACGTAGTGGCTCACGATCTTTACGTAAAACGGTAAAGTGCGAACGCATACCATCTTGGTCAACCTCAACCGCACGAATGTCATTATCTTCATTGAAACCATAAGTGACCGTTGGGCGACCAAAACGCGGCATGATTTCACGCACATTGGCATCATCACCACAAACTACAGCCAAGCCGTAGAAAGGTAAGCGGTGAATAAACTCAATAAAGGTATCTTTTAATTTGTCAAAGCTACCACCATAGGTGTCCATGTGATCCGCATCGACATTGGTAATAATGGCAGCCATTGGCTGTAAAAACAAAAATGAAGCGTCAGATTCATCTGCTTCAGCCACAATATAACGGCTCGCGCCCAGCGCAGCATTGACACCTGTACGGTTCAGTAAGCCACCGATCACATAAGTTGGATCGAGATTTTCTTCTGCCAGCATGGTCGTCAATAAACTGGTGGTCGTGGTTTTACCATGTGTACCTGCAACTGCAATCCCGTGGCGATAACGCATTAACTCGCCTAGCATTTCTGCACGACGCACTACAGGAATACGCTTTTCAAGTGCTGCTTTGACTTCAGGGTTTTCATGATCAATTGCAGTTGAAACCACCAAGACATTGGCATCTTGCACATTTTCAGCTGCATGCCCGATATACACCTGAATGCCTTTTTCTTCCAAATGTGCTGTGGTTTTAGAGGCTTTGATGTCTGAACCAGAAACGCAATAACCTTGGTTTTTTAAAACTTCAGCGATACCACACATCCCTGCACCACCAATTCCCACAAAATGAATGTGTTTAATACGGCGCATTTCAGGCACTTTGATAAGTTTGTTGACTTGATCTACTGGGGTTGTCGATGACATACGATGCTCTAACTATAATGCTTGGATTAAATCCACCACATGTTGTGTGGCTTCTGGTTGTGCGTGTTGACGCGCTTTAGTTGCCATTTCAGAGAGTAACTGGCGATTCATCAGCGGAGTCAATAATTGCTGTAAACTTTCAGGGGTCATGCTGGCTTGCGGGCAGATTTTTGCTGCACCAATACCCTCAAGAAAACGGGCATTGGCGGTTTGATGATCATCGACCGCACTTGGCAGTGGAATAAAAACGGCGGCAACGCCTGCGGTTGCAACTTCCGTCACTGTCAATGCACCTGCCCGACAAATAATAAGATCGGCATCGCTATAAGCTTTTGCCATATCTTCAATAAAGGGAACCACTTGCACTTGTAACTGCTGCGGCGCATTCGCATAGCGAGTTTGCGTTTCAGCAAGCTGTTTTTGCCCGCACTGATGGGTAATATGCAATTCAACATCGAGTTGTTTAAATGCTTCTGGCAATTTTTCATTCAGTGCTTGTGCGCCAAGTGAGCCACCGACCACCAAAATATTCAGCGGTTGATGGGCTTGTTCACGGGTTTCGTAACGCCATTTCGGTGTTAATGTCTCGGTAATTTCTTTACGTACAGGGTTGCCCGTCGTCACAACCTTGCTCGATGCAGGAAACGTATTTGGAAATGCCTGACAAATTTTACTTGCCACACGTGCCAATTGTACATTGGTAAAGCCTGCAACGGCATTTTGCTCATGAATCAGTACAGGAATTCCAAGCGCGCGTGCAGCCAAACCACCTGGGCCTGCAACATAACCACCAAAACCTGCAACCACATCGACCTGTTGCTGTTTCATGAAGCGCATCGCAGCTAAAGTTGCGCCCAAAATTTTAAATGGTGCAACCAGTTTACGTAGTAAACCATTACCACGCACACCCTGAATATCAATCTGATAAATCGGAATGTTTTGGTCTTTTAACAAACGGTTTTCCATGCCTGCTGGAGTTGCCAGCCAAGAGACACGATGACCTTGTTGTTGTAATAATTTTGCCACGGCTAATGCAGGGAAAACGTGTCCACCCGTACCAGCAGCCATCATCATGACATGTTTCGGTTTTTGTAATTGAGAATTGGTCACGGTTAAATACTTCAGCTGTGCAAGTTACGTAAATTTCTTGGCTTATTTTAATCATAAAGTCTTATTGGCGTGAATGATTTTCACGTCATTTAAACAAATATTGATTAATTAAAGTGATACTGATCTTGTTATCTCACATTCTTGCTAAATCATGCTTAATCTGTTTGTTCAAATCACGACAAGTTTGGTATTTTTCTCTCACGGTAAGCACGCAAATCAACTCAGTCGATACACAACCCTTCATCAGGCAGTTTTTTTAGATCATAAGAAATCGATATAATTTATGTTCAATATGTTATTGATGCTGATCTTAAAAATTGATGAGCGTACCTTGATACGCTCATATTATCGGATTTTGAATATTTTTACTGAATAAACAGCTCACAGGAGTGAATTAACGCCCCCGCTCTAGCACATCAAATAATGTATCAGCAATCGAAGTTCCAAACTGAGCATCGATTTCACGGATACAGGTTGGGCTGGTCACATTAATTTCAGTAACATAGTTACCAATCACATCTAACCCTACAAACACCAAACCTTTTTCACGTAAGAATGGACCGACTTTTTCAGCAATTCGCTTGTCATTTTCACTCAATGGTCGAGCCTGCCCTAAACCACCCGCTGCCAAGTTGCCACGCACTTCACCATTTTGAGGAATCCGTGCCAAGCAGTAAGGAATCGCTTCGCCATTGACCATCAAAATACGTTTATCCCCTTCCACAATTTCAGGAATATAGCGCTGTGCCATGATCGGTTGCTGACCATTCTGGGTTAATAGCTCAAGCGTCGACCCAATATTCACGCCGTCTTGGAATAAACGGAAAATTCCCATTCCACCCATACCATCCAGTGGTTTAACAATCACATCACCGTGTTCAGTAATAAACTCGCGCATCAAACTTTCTTGTGATGTAACCAGAGTTGGAACTTGAAGCTCAGGGAACTGGGTTGCAAATAGTTTTTCATTGCAGTCACGCAATGACTGTGGTTTGTTGATAATCCACGCACCTTCGCGTTCTGCCTGTTCCAAAATATAGGTGGTATAGACAAAATTCATATCGAACGGTGGGTCTTTACGCATTAAGATCACATCGTAATCCGCCAGTGATTGTTTTTGTTTTTCACCCAGTTCGTAATAATGCTGATAATCTTCAAAAACTTTCAGTGGTGCAATCAAGCCAAAGGCTTTACCCTGATCAATATATAAATCTTGTTGTAAAACATACCCCAAATCATGTCCACGGCGACTCGCAGTCCATAGCATTGCCATGGTCGAGTCTTTCTTCAAATTGACATTTTCAATGGGATCCATCACAACCAATACACGCATGATTTTTTACTCTAGCTATTTTTTGATGAGAAAAAGTATAGCGGAGATTGTAGCGGTCTTTTTCTGAATTTCAGTAAAGCCTCATATATTATTTGCAAGAAAATAAAGGAGGAACTCATGCAGCAGGCGATTATTGGGTTTCATTTAGATGAAGAACAACACTGGGTTGCAGATCTGGCCTGCGGACATACGCAACATGTACGGCATATACCCCCTTGGCAAAACCGCCCTTGGGTCATGACTGAGCAAGGACGTCAGAAAAAATTGGGGATGATGCTCGAATGTAAGAAGTGTGATGAGGAAAATTTCGAATAAGTAATTTTATTGGCAAAAAAATCAGAGATTTACTTCATAAAACGCCGACTTGTTGCAGAATTGGCGTTTTGTGCATTTTTTAGCATGTTGTAAAATTTTAAGCTACTAATATTTAACGTAGTATTAAAAAAATCGTATAAACACGATTATGTTAGATGAATGTATTAGTCTGTAATTTATAATGTTGAAAATTAAATTGGATGGGTAACATGGATATTGCTGTTTTTAGCGATTATGGTGAAATAGATACAAAAATTATTGAAAATTATGCTGAAACATTGGGCTTTAAATTTCCCAAATCTTATGTTCAATTATTAAGTAAACACAATGGATTAACGCCTGAAAATAACTATTTTCAATTTTTAGATCATAATAATGAGATCACAGATAGAGATGTATATTTTTACAGCTATGGTTATAAAGAAATAGAGATTTGGGATGAAGAAGATCGTATAAAGTATCAGAACGCTATTAAAAGTTATGATGCTATAGAGTTGAATCAACCAGATGAATATATGTATGAAAATATGATTATTTTTGCAAGCTGTGCAGGCGGTGACTTTATTGCTTTCGATTATAGAAATGATCCCAATACAGATAATCCCTCAATCACTCTAATTTACCATGATGATCTTATTGAAATATCACCGAATGGGGATAAGTTGAGAGCCATAAAAATAGCTAACAGCTTTAATTCTTTTATGACCGAGTTAAAGAAAGATGATTTTTAAAAATAGCTAAAATTAACATAAACAGCTTATGCGAAATGCTTAAAATTTCTTATTAAGCATCAATATCTTAATCAAAGCCGCTTCAGGGTTCAGCACACTACAACGGCTTTTTCATGATTTTCACATTTCACGACTATTATTTAATCGTTTAAATTAGATCTACTCAACAATTTACTTAAATAATCAATAAAAAAGGAAGCCTTAGCCTCCTTTTTATTCAAGTAAATATAGACTTAAATACCATATTTCTCACGGTACGCCTGCATATTGGCTAAAGCTTCTTTCTCACCTTTGACATCTAGATAATCCATCAAATCTTTCATGGTAATCAGTGCATGTACAGGAATCTCAAGTTCTTTTTGTACTTCCTGAATTGCAGAGAGTTGACCCTGACCGCGTTCCTGACGATCTAACGCAACCAACACACCCGCGATGCTCGCACCTGCATTTTTCAAAATGGTGACCACTTCACGAATCGCTGTACCAGCGGTAATCACATCATCAATAATCCAGACTTTTTTACCTTCAACAGCAGCACCGACTAAAACACCACCTTCGCCATGATCTTTAGCTTCTTTACGGTTAAAGCCCCAAGGCACACTTTTACCATGAATTTGTGACAATGCCACAGCCGTTGCAGCAACAAATGGAATCCCTTTATATGCAGGCCCAAAAATAACTTCAACATTGTCACACTGAATCAATTGATCCGCATAACCTTGTGCAAGCAGTGATAATGCTTCACCATCGTTGAGTAAGCCTGCATTGAAAAAATAAGGGCTAACACGACCCGATTTTAAAGTAAACTCACCAAACTTCAGCACACCTCGTGATAAAGCAAGGTCAATAAAAGCCTGTGGGTTAAATTGAGATGGCGTTGTCATGAGGGCTCCAAATTTAGATATTAAGGTAAGACTTGAGCATGATACCAAAGGATCACTATCCAAGTGAGGCAAAAATTCTACGCGTCGTCTCGATTAACGTAAATGGGCTACGTTCTTCTGTGACCAAAGGTCTGCTGGACTGGCTAGAACAGTCCGATGCTGATGTGGTCTGCATTCAGGAAAGTCGTATTACTCATGCCCAATGGACAGACAAATTTAAACCAGAAGGCTGGCATACGCATCTCTTTCCAGCAGAACGTGCAGGTTATGCAGGTACAGCAATCTATAGCCGACTCCCCTTTCTCTCGGTTCGAGATGGTCTGGGCTTTGAACTGGCAGATTCACAAGGGCGTTTTATTTGTGCCGAATTTGATTTAGGACTAGAGCAACCTGTACATATTGCATCGTTGTATTTACCTTCAGGTTCTTCAGGTGAAGAAGCGCAAATCCGTAAGGATCAGTTTTTAGATGAATACAAAAAAATCCTGAAGCAATGGCGTGATGAGAATAAATCCATCATTGTCTGTGGCGACTACAACATCGTACATAAACGGATTGACATTAAAAACTGGTCAGGCAATCAAAAAGCTTCAGGCTGCCTCCCTCATGAACGTGCATGGCTTGACCATATTTATGATGAACTGGGCTATGTCGATACCTTCCGTGTGGTGCGCCCTGAACCAGAACTGTATTCCTGGTGGTCAAATCGCGGACAAGCTCGTGCGAAAAATGTCGGTTGGCGAATTGACTATCAGGCGTGTTCACCTGACTGGAAAACGCGCACAATGAACGCATGGGTCTATAAAGACCAATGGTTTAGTGACCATGCACCTGTTATTATTGATTATCAGCTTAATTAATTTCTGTGAACACATGTTCACAAAACTACTAAAAATAACTTACATCCATTGTCGCCTAAAATGCTTTTTTCTGACATCACTTTGTAGCAATATACACGCACGGCACAGGGACATGTCAGGATGACAGCAAAAGGATAGGACGCCGTAGGATGAAGTAAAAATAAACTAAGTTTCTTAGATTATTTTTCAAGGATGTGACATCGGACGTTGTAAATGAGACCCGCATAATCAGGATGATCTAATGCGGGTTTTCTCTATTTGAAATACCCACTTTTCCCAACAAGATAAGCATAGCCGAAAACAGATTTTTTGGTTAAGCTCATTTGTCATATTGATAGATGAGTAATGAATATGCTGAAAATTTACGGTATCAAAAACTGTAATTCCATGAAAAAAGCCTTCGATCTGCTGAATGAATTAGGTTTAAGCTACGAGTTTAATGACTATAAAAAGCAAGGCATTGATACAACAACAGTCAAACAATGGCTAGATACCTGTGGGCAAGACCAGATCTTAAACAAAAAAGGCACCACATGGCGTAAACTCAGCGAAGCTGAACAACAGCAAGCGCTTGCGAACGAAGACAATCTGATTCAGGCACTCATCACACATACCAGTTTAATTAAACGCCCTGTGCTGCAAACTGCTCAAGGCTTCGTTGTTGGCTTCGATGAGGCTGCTTACCGCAACTTAAAGTAAAAAATAAAGCCTAGAGCAACACGTGCCTAGGCTTCACCTTTTTAAATATCAGGTGTTAGTGAATACGGTTCCAGGTCTGGTTACGTCCAAGCGCAGAAAAGCCCAAATACCCCCGAATTTTAAGCTGCTTGCCGCCGTTAATTAACTGACCTTTTAGGCTATAGGTTTTGCCATTTTTCGGATCAAGGATTGAACCATTATCGTACTGATTACCCCCCACATTTTTTAGACCACGTACAATCGTCACCCCATGTAATGGTTTGTTTTTGTAGGGACCTTCGCAGTTGGTACAGCTATTTTCTTCCCCAGGGGTCAGTACTTTTTGAATACTTGCAGACAATGTGCCATTTTTTTGCTCGGTAAAGACAACAATCGCTTTAGGCTTTTTGGTTTCATCATCAATAGTTTGCCAAACTGTTCCATTGAGCTGATCTGCTGCATGTGCAGCCATCGCGGCACCAAATAGTCCAAACGCAAGTAACATTTTTTTCATTATTTCTTCCCTAATCATCTGTAGTATTGCCAATCTTCAGTATTCAAAATACACCGCGAATTTGCAATTTCTCAGTGTGACCGTTTAGTGTTGCCTTGTAACAATATTTACAAGATCATCCTATATTGTGCTGTTCTCTTGCAAGAGGAAATATCAAGCAAGACCACATCAGATAAAAAGCCTAATAGACCTTAACCGTTTAAATGGAGCATTTTGCACTCCAATCACTGCGTTTTTTGTGTAAGTTGCTGCAAACGCTGAAGCAGTGCAGCCATTTTAAATTCACCTGTTAAACGCAAACTACGTTGTTCCTGATGTTGAATGTCTAAAAACAAATAGGTTGGTGGACCCAAAATATCCCATTGACTCAATAATGCCTGATGCGAAGCATCATACTGACTCAAATTCAGCTTGATCAGATAAAATGGCACAAGTGCCTGTTGTACCTGCGGTTGTGGCAAAATCTGATGTTCAATGGGCTGACATGCCACACACCAGTCAGCATAGACATCGACCACAATAGCTTGCCCTTGAGGCGCTTGTGCAAGCAACGCCTGAAATTCGACAGCAGTCTTGGCAACATGCCATTGCGCCTGAGTAGAGGTCCCAACAGTATTTTGACCTTGCCACCACTGGTATTGCTGGTAAGCGTATGCAGGCACCAGACTCAGCAGTAAAACTGCATACAGCCATTTTAGACCGCGCACATGTTTCACTGTGCCATAGAGCAAATAAGCAATAAAACTCACCAGCAGCAATACATTCAGGAGTTGCCACGCACTGCTATTCAAGACAGGGCGAATAAAATACAGCGCCAGCCCCAGCATAATAAATGCAAAGACTACCTTAACTTGCATCATCCATAGCCCCGCTTTGGGCAAGGCTCTGGAACCGAGCAAACTGACCAGCAGCATTGGGATTCCCATTCCCATGCCTAAGCTAAACAGTAAAACTGCACCATGCCATGGATTTTGGGTCTGAGAAATAAACAGTAAGGCGCCTGCAAGAGGTGCTGTCATACACGGCCCGACCAGCAAAGCAGAAATCACCCCCATGACTGAGGCGCCAAGTAAGGACCCCCCTTTTTGCATAGACTGTGCCCGATCTAAGTGATGTGTCCATGTCTGTGGCAACTTGATTTCAAACAGACCAAACAGGTTCAGCGCAAAGACCACAAATAACAAGCTAAATGCCATTAAAATGCTCGGCTGCTGTAACCAGCGCTGAAAGCTCAAGCCAAATGAAGATGCCACCACACCCAAAACTGCGTAAACCGATGCCATACTGCATACAAAGACCAGTGCAATACTCCATGCTTTTAAACCCTTATGCTCCCGAATCAAGAGCGAAGTCAAAATAGGAATCATCGGTAAAGAACATGGAGTAAAAGCCAGCAAAATGCCCAAGCCTAAGAACAACAGTAACCCATACACAAAAGAATGTTGACTGAGGCGCTGTGACCAGACTTCATCATCGGCAGTTAAAGCTGTTGCTGACTGGCTAGAATTGTCTGCCTTTGCTACTGGAGTAGTATTTAAAGTATTGGAACTGAGTGATGTAGATTGCTGCTGTGAAAGTTCAAGCAAACTAGACTGGGTATGCACCTGATCTTGCATACTGATCAGGCCATCGGCATCGGTGCGAATGGTGAGTTTTTGTGGTGGATAACACAAACGGTCTTTGGCACAACCCTGCCATGTCACCTGATAGCTCTGATTGGGTTGTGTTGGAATACTAAAACTGACCTGATTAAAGTACACCCAGCTTTGCCCAAAATTATCATCGTGCTGGGGCACGGCTTGCGGAAATTTAAGTGCGAGTTGCTGTTGTCCCTGCTGTACCGTAAATTTTTGCTGATACAGATAATAATGCGGCTGGATTTTCCAAGACAGTTGTGCCTGATGATCAGAGAGAGATTCCGCCGAAAACTGAAATGCCTGTTCAGCGGGCAACAACTCGTCGGCATGACTGAATACAGGAAAAGATACGATCAATAATAGGCAATATTGTAAGGCTAGCCACAATATTGCCGTTTTTTTGACATGCAACCGCATCGGCAGATCTGCTCATTGAATTTAGAACAGGTAGGATACGCCAAAACCGCCACTGTAGTCAGGTACATCGCCGCTCAAACCTACGCCAAAACTGGCATCGAATTGTGTGCGATTGTTAAGCTTGTAAACTAAACCTGTTGCCAACGAAGTCTGCTCAGCCTGGCTTTCCTGTTTACGATAAACAAACTGCGAAAAACCTGACCAGTTGCCAGCAATCTTATAACTTAAAGTCGGAATAGCCGTCCATGACCAGCGACCATCCTGCATTTCATAGAACATGGTGATACTGGTGTTCAGCAACTCATTTTGCTGATAAGCCACTGTTGAACCTAAAGTATAGGTATCTTGGTTTTCTCTAAAACCTCGATTACCTGTCGCAAAGGAGACTTTACCTAAAACCGCCATAGTCATTTGGTCATCTTGTAAATCAATGGCTTTTTTGATGCCTACAGATACATCTCCCAAACCATTATCATTGATTTTTTGACCTGCACGACGGATTTGTGTCCAAGCTGGCCCTTGCCAACCCAACTGCAATTCCATACTGTCGGTTAGCCCCGTACGAAAAAGCATGTCGGTCTGAATTATTGTAGTTTTCTCATAACCGTCAGCCGTACCCTGCTTTGTATAAGATACACTTGGCAAGCTCTGTTCCCATGCCAGTTGCCCGACTGGGGTAATACTTGTCCCAAAGCCTGAACCTGGACGGTCAAAAGAAAAATCAGTCGCTAGACTATGCATACTCACTGTTGAAGCAAGTGCGAATGCCGTGGTTTGCCATAGTTTCATAGATATTCTCAAGGATTAAGCGTTAAGTTAATTCTTTTGTCATTTTTGCACCATGCTCACGAAGCAACTGCAAAGTCTGCTTTTGCTCTGGCAAGGTTTGTGACCAATCGATTTCATCATAGTCACATTCAAAAAATAATTGGCTAATTGATGATAACACGGTTAAATCTTCATCATCCAACGTATTTGGGTTGACTTTTTCATCTAGCAACCGCTGCACTGCAGGAACACATGCTGCGCTGGCTGCATCCCAAAGTGGTCCATAAAATTCTTCCGCATCCCACAAATGCACATTGGCTTTCGCCTGAATCAAGGCATCTAAAATTTCAAGATGGGGCTGTAGTAGCTGCTGTTTTTGTTGTTCTGACAGAGGTTGTCCTGCCTCACAAGCATCACACAACGTTTCCCACCACTGGAACAAGCCATCACAGACCACGGTAATTGGCAAGCCTTTTTGAGGATCCATAAAATTAGGATCAAGCCCTTGAGATAACAGGTCTTGTACTTTGGCTGGGTCAAGTTGTTCAATGGCATCAATCAAGGCATGTTGTGATGTCGTTAGCATGATGGGTTCTCAATGGCAATGTGCTCAAGCCAGTTTAACAAGAAATCCAATATCAAAGGCAATAAAAAAAGCTCCCGAAGGAGCTTTTTTGGAAAAATCAGTCACTTAAGCTTCGTCTTCTTCTTCTTCAATTTCAAGCGGTTTAGCGCGAGGATTGTCTTTTTTCTCAATCACATGTTCTAGGCTACGTTTTAGGCGTTCGATTGCCCCATGAATTGCAGCATCCACAGTACCTGCTTTATGTGATACAGCAATCGGTTTCAATCCTGCTAGGCGTGCTTCAATCATGCAACGTAGGTCGTCATCTCCGCCCTTATCTCCATTTTCATCACTCAAATGTACTGAAAAGTGAGTAATACGTTCACTGTGACGTTGAAATTCATTCGTAAGTTCTGCACGTATATAGCCAATTAGACGTTCACTATTTTGGATATTTTTATCTGTACGGATTTCAATATTCATAAATTAATCCTCTCTTATTTCATCGATCTGCGCTGTGCAAAACAAAACAACCATCCATGTAAATGCACCTGAAACCTAATGATGCACGATGGTAAAAACACTTAAATTTATAAGCTTTTACATCTTCCTAAACAGAAGATGTTGTCACCATTTTTGCATATTGTTTCGGTGTCCTTATGTTTTAAATATCAGGCTATACTCGAAAATATGCAAGCATATTTTGCAAAAAAACGATCAAAAGGAAACCAACCGTGACAACTTCTTACTTGCGTGGTCAGGCACTCATCGATTGTATTCGTTCCACCCCCTACTCTCGTGACTTAATTGGCTATCATGGATCCCCTCCTCAAGCTCACTGGCCACATCAAGCCAAAATTGCGGTGCAATTCGTACTGAATTATGAGGAGGGATCTGAAAACCATATTGAGCATGGCGATGCAGGCTCAGAGCAATTTTTATCAGACATTATTGGGGCAGCCAGTTTTCCTGCCAAACACATGTCGATGGATTCCATGTACGAATATGGTTCGCGTGCAGGTTTCTGGCGTATCCATGAGGAGTTTCAGCGACGTAATTTACCCATGACCATTTTTGGTGTCGGTATGGCACTGATTCGTAATCCTTATGTGGTCGAAGCAATCAAGTCGGCGGGCTACGATGTGGCATCGCATGGGCAGCGCTGGATTCATTATCAAGACATGCCACTTGAACAAGAACGCCAATATATGGATCAGGCGATCAGCGTACTGGAAACGCTTTTTGGTGAAGCCCCAGTCGGTTGGTACACAGGGCGCGATAGCCAGAATACTCGCCAATTTTTAGCTGAATTTCCACAAATTCAATATGATAGTGATTATTATGGTGATGACCTGCCCTTTTGGACCACCCTGACCAACTCAGTAGGTGAAAGCCGACCACATCTGATTATTCCGTATACCTTAGAGTCCAATGATATGAAGTTTTGCTCGTCAGGTGGCTTCAACAGTGGTGAGCAGTTTTATCAGTATTTAAAAGATGCTTTTGATGTGTTGTATGCGGAAGGAGATACTGTACCGAAAATGCTGTCCATTGGGATGCACTGTCGAATTTTAGGCAAGCCTGGGCGCTTTAAGGCATTACAACGCTTTTTGGATTATATCCAGTCCCATGAACGGGTATGGATTTGTCGCCGTCAGGATATTGCCGAGCATTGGTATCAACATCATTATCCAAAGTAAAAAAATCTGTGTTGGCTCTTGCTTTTTAAGCCATGATTGCACATGTTTAAATAATTAAAAGCAACAATAAACTGGACATAATTATGCAACTCTCAGAATTCAACCAACTCTCCGAGACACAGGCGCAAGAATTTTTAAAACACTGTGTTCATATTTCTTCTTGGGTAAGAACACTTTCTGAACAACGCCCCTATCCAAGCAAGCACACCCTGATCAATGCAGCCGAGATGCAAACGGAAACATGGACATGGTCAGATATTAAAGCCGCACTAGATGCTCATCCACGCATTGGGGAACAACAGGCAAAACAGACCTTGTCAGCACAAGAGCAAGCTTTTTCACAACAAGAACAGGCTCTCGTTTATCAAGGTGTCGAGACTACTGATGCGCTGTATGAGGCCAATCTGGCTTATGAACAAAAATTTGGTTTTATCTTTTTAATTAAAGCCGTTGGT
Organism: Acinetobacter sp. ANC 4636; assembly: GCF_054454555.1. Lineage (NCBI taxonomy): Bacteria > Pseudomonadati > Pseudomonadota > Gammaproteobacteria > Moraxellales > Moraxellaceae > Acinetobacter > Acinetobacter sp. ANC 4636. The sequence goes on from NZ_JBTKVD010000005.1 coordinate 122,943, forward strand.
CTGACGCATATGGATATTTTTGAAGCCTTACAGCAACGTTTGCAAAATGACCTAGAGACTGAAAAACAGGTGGTTCATGAGCAGCTTGCGGGGATTGCTCTGCATCGTCTGGAACTGGGAATCGAAAGTGATTAGTACCCATATTTTAGATACGCATTTAGGCAAACCTGCTGCGGCTGTAACCGTGAAGTTATTTGAAGCAACCAAGCATACATTACTTGGGCAAGGACAAACCGATGCCGATGGTCGCCTGAAAGATTTTGGTTTGACTGCAATCGCAGCAGGCGAATATCAGCTTGAATATGAAATTTTACCTTACTTCGCATCTAAACAACTTGAGACTTTTTTCCCTAAAGTCTGTATCCAGTTTTATGTCGCAGATCCACAAGAACATTATCATGTGCCTTTACTGATTAGCCCATTCGCTTACTCTACCTATCGGGGGAGTTAAGCAGCAAATTGCTGACGACAAGGTATGATTCTGCCAAGCCGCAGGATTATACCAGTCAGACCAAATGGTCAAAATTAATTCATTTTCTGCACTAAATCCAAGCAGGATACTATGTAAAACCCTACTTTTTGCCGTGAGTTTTTTAATGGTGTTTTTACAGATGAATTATTAAAAAGCACATCACTCCTATTGTTCTCTCACACTTTCTCGGCTTTTCTGTCGTTTTTCTCAACGATCTGCTGTCGATTTGTCTAATCAATAGCTACATCCAAGCGAAATTTGTTTAAAATTGGTTAGTTTTTTGCATCTTGCTTGCAAACCAGTTTATTTTCGTGGGGAAGTCTACAATGAGCAACATTCGCCTTAAAAAAGCGCTTCTATTATGTGGTATTAGCAGCTTATGTTCTTCAGTTTTTGCATTGCCATTATCTAGCGATGACGCTTGTAAGGCCGCGAATGTCAGCGATTTTTCACAAATGTTTAGCTGTGGTACGGTTGAAGGTAGCTTACGTTTGGCTTCTTACTCAACCAACAATGCCTATTTTAGTAATATCAGCCAAGATACTACCTCTGCGGGTGGATATGTAAATTATAAAACAGCCCGTTACAATGGCTTCCAGGCAGTTGTCGGGATTGAAGGTCAAAATCGTCTTTCACATGGCTCTCATGATATCTCTGAATTGTCTGATGGCACCTTTGGCATTGGTGAAGCTTACTTAAACTGGACACAAGACAAATTCTCGGTGACGGTGGGTAATCAAAAACTTGACCTGCCATTTGTGGGTGATTACTCCTTCTATCGTGTGCAACCGTTCTTATATCAAGGCGTTGACATGAAGTACGGTGATGTCGATAACTTCGTTCGCGCTACCTATATTAATAAATACAAAAGCTACGGCGATGACAACTTTGCTCACCGTGACCGTTACAACGATGACCCATACTCAGCCGCAAAAAACACACGTCTTGATCATGTCGCCAGCTTTGGTCTGGGTAAAAAATTTAACTTGGATGATAAATACCTAAAAACTCAGGCTTGGGTAGAAAGCTATGAAGATTCATTCAACTTGTATTATGGCGAAGCCAATCTTGGTTTTAACAAAGTCAAATGGACACCTGAAGTCAGCGTGCAAGCCGCTTATGCCAATGACATTGGTGATGCGCAATTTGGTAAAGTTGACAGCACATCGCTCGGTGCTCAGTTGAAACTTAAACCAACAGAGAAACTGACTTGGCGTATTGGCTATGACCACGTATTCAAGAAAAATAATGCTTGGGGTCTAGGTAGTTTGCCAACACCTTATGCTCACAACACGTCTTCTGATCCGTACTTTGCACAGCCGTTCTTTACCAGTACTCAGGACTTAGGGCCTGGTGATTTCTACACTACAGAGCTTTCTTCTCCATTTGGTCAGAATGCTTTTGTCGGTACACGTTTAAGCTATGTTGCAGTGAACGATAGCTACAAAAAACTGAGCAGCCTCAACAATGACATGTATGAAGTAATGTTCTATGGTTTCTATAATTTCACAGGCTCTCTCAAAGGCTTGAGCCTGTCTGAATTTGTTGGCTTCCAAAAACTCCAAGGCGATGCCAACCTGTTCTTGCAAAACCGCTTTGGAATCACTTACAACTTCTAAGTGTCTTGGTATAACTACTGTTTCAACGGTAGTGCAATCTGACCAAGTTGTTAAAAAAGATGCCTCAAGGCATCTTTTTTATTGGTTTGCTGTTATTGTTTCAAATCAGGTTTAATCCAGTACATTTCCCACGATGTTATTGATAATCCCCTGCATAATATGTGGTCCCTGCTCCTGACGCAGTTCGCTATACCAAGCTTGTGTAGTTGCTTGATCTTTCATATGCGTCACATCACAGCGCTTGCGGGCACGTAACACCATTTCCTTGGTACGCTCATTACGTTTTTCTTGATAGCGTGACAAGGCATCTTGAATACCCAAAGTATTGATCTGTAAAGCACGCGCCAAATAAATCGCGTCTTCCATCGCCTGACAGCCCCCTTGCCCAATATCAGGAGTCGTACTATGCGCGGCATCACCCACCAACACCACACGACCTTTATAAAACTGTAGAAAGGGTTCAATGTCGTGGATTTCTACCCGATTGGTTTTTTGCGGATCCAGTCGTTCAATCAGGGTTTGCACTGGTGGGCACCAGTTTTGAAAATATTGTTTTAACTGGCTTTGATACTGGCTACGGTCATTCTCCAGACCCGCAGGTAATGGCACATCCAAAAAGAAATAAAAACGCTGATCTGCCACAGGCATCAGTGATGCTCGCTTCCCCTCACCGACATAAGTTGTCCATTGTTCAGCAGGCGCTAAATCCTCAGAAATATCCACCAGTCCATTCCAGTTGACGTAGCCTGCATAACGGCGCTGTACCTGCTCTCCAAGCACGTAAGCACGTGTTAATGAGTGTGTTCCATCCGCTCCAATCAAAAGCTCGGTTTTAGCCTCACTCCCATCAGCAAACTGAATTTTTACTCTATGTTCTTGTTGTTCTAAAGCCAGCATGCGCTTGCCCAAATGAATGTCCTCGCGACCAAATTCATCCATCAGCATATTTTGTAAGTCGGCACGCGAGACAGGATAAGGACGCTGCCCAACTTCCTGAATGAGCGGCTGCAAGCTGAACTGGGTCATGGTTTCCCCTGTCAGCCCATCGACATAAGCCAAATCATTCATTTGTCCGCCCAGTTTGGCGATTTTGTCTGATAATCCCAGATAGTTCAGACATTTAACCCCATTTGACCATAGCGAAATGGCGGCACCAACGGGAAGAATTTTTTCTGTTTGTTCATAAATGATTACTTTATGTCCGAACTTTTTTAGTGCAATTCCTGTGGTCAATCCTCCCATACCAGCACCGATAATCACAATGTCCATCTATAGCTCCTTTATATTTATAGCATTTGTTTAATTTTTGATGCCAAAAGCGTGCCATACGCGATATTTTGCGCTGAATGTGTTCAGTTACCGTAAAAACTGCCACATTTTTGCCAGTCTTCCCTAAGTAAACAACAATGCTAGTATAGGTAAAGGACTCATTTCAGTGACTAAAATAACAGCATACAGGAACCCTACATGGCAACCTTACTCGCCCCTGCTTTTGAACTTCCTACACATCTGGCGCATTTAACCAACCTTGCCGATGTGCGTATTGGTGCCCAAATTATTGACTGCTCCGATGAGTTCTTTGCAGAAGCGAAACGCATGCTCAATGCGGATGCCCCGATTTTTGCCGAAGACAAGTTTGATGATCATGGCAAATGGATGGATGGTTGGGAAACCCGCCGTAAACGTCATGCAGGCTACGACTGGTGTATCGTCAAACTTGGCGTGGCGGGCAAGATTTATGGGCTAGACATCGATACCACTTTCTTTACAGGTAACTATCCTGCTTCGGCTGCACTGGAAGCCTGCTATGCACCTGATGATCAGCTTGATCAGGCCGAATGGCATAGTCTGTTACCCAACAGTATTTTGGGTTCAAGCCAGCATCACTTTTTTGATATTGACTCAGATCAGGTCTTTACTCATATTCGCCTGAACATTTTTCCAGATGGTGGTGTAGCACGTTTACGTGTCTATGGTGAAGTGCAAATTCAGCTCCAAGACAACAACCAGACACTGGATTTACTGGCACTGGAAAATGGCGGACGAGTGATCGCCTATAGTGATGCACACTATGGTCATCCGCGTAATATGATTAACCCAGGTCGTGGTGTCAATATGGGTGACGGTTGGGAAACCAAACGTCGTCGTGCTCCTGGTTTTGACTGGTGTGTGCTGGCTTTGGGGCAAGCAGGTAGGATTGAAAAAATCGAGATTGATACTGCACATTTTAAAGGTAACTTCCCTGCCCAAGTGTCGATTCAGGCGGTGTATGTACAAGATGCCACTGACCCGCAACTGATTCCACAAAGCATGTTCTGGCCATTTTTACTCGAAGCGCAAGACATGCAAATGGATCATATACATAGCTATATCAATGAAATCTTGGCACATGAAAAAATCTCGCACATTCGCGTCAACATGATTCCAGATGGCGGCATTAGCCGCATTCGTTTATGGGGTAAGGTCACAAGATGAGTCAACTCAATATTCAGCTTGAACCATTAACCATCGAAAACTTCGCCGAATTCGGTGAAGTGATCGGTTGTACAGGGCATGATTTCTTTTATATTAATGAGGCGCATACCGAACGTTATCATGCCTTGGCACACACTGAAACCGATGTGGCAGGCAAGATCGGTATCAGTATTTTTCGTAATATCAAGACCACACTTTTGCCATTCAAGATTGATATTCTGGAACGGCATCCGATTGGTTCACAAGCATTTATTCCGATGCAGGGACAAAAATTCCTGATCGTAGTTGCGTCCAATTTAAATGCTGATCAACCTGACCTAAAGCGCCTTCGGGCATTTATTTCAGATGGCACACAAGGCGTGAATTACCGTGCAGGGACATGGCATCATCCCCTTCTGACGCTGGAAAGCCCAAGCGATTTTGCTGTGATTGATAGGCTTGGCACAGGGCACAACTGTGATGTGTTTGAGTTTGCTGAGCCTGTACTGATTCAAGAATAAAACCCTGAACAGGCTGTTTCGGTAGCCTGTTGCTAAATAACTGGAAAACATCAATTCTTTTGCTTTATGATCTTAAAATAACACAACATGACACTAGATCAAACATGGCAAAATTCTTAAATACCAGTGCAACCAATTTCTACCTTGAAGAACTGATTAAAAATGCCAAAGAGCGTTTAATTCTGATTAGCCCTTATTTACGTTTGAACGATCGTATTAAAGAATTACTGGAAGATAAAAACCGTCTGAAAATCGACATTCGGATTGTCTACGGCAAAAGTGATTTACATCCTGATGAAATTAAATGGATGCAGCGCCTCGACTATATTCGGGTCAGCTTCTGCAAAAACCTGCATGCAAAATGCTATATGAATGAGAATACCTGCATTATTAGCAGTTTGAATTTATATGAATTTAGCCAGATCAATAATAATGAGATGGGTATCTTAATTGAAAAACAACATGATGAGTCTGTGTTTCAAGATGCTTATGAAGAAGCACAACGGATTATTCGGATCAGCGAAGAAGTCCGCATTTCACTGGATGAAGTTCATAACCAAACCCAAGACGCAGAAGTCATAACTCAGGACAATGATGATGCTCAACAGAAACTAACGTCATCCAAACTGGCTGCCAAATACAAGTTAAAAACCCAAGATTTGCTAGATCTCTTTGTGGAGAAAGGCTTCCTGATTTTAAATGATCGTGGCAAGCATCAACTGACTGCACAAGGAAAATCTGTGGGCGGTGAATTTAAAACAAACCAGTACGGTGGCTATTTCCTTTGGCATACCGATATGCCGATTGAATAACATGTTTCTACATTTTCTCTACTTAGTCTTTGCAAAAGCATAAAACTTCTGCAATCTCGATTGGCTATAGTAGAAAACTTGTTTAGTGTGCCAACTTTTGTCCGTACCATGATGAAAAAATTGATTTTACTGAGCCTTGCTACCACAACGGCATTTTTAGCAGCCTGTAGCAGCAACCCTTCGGAAAAACAACTGGCGATGGCAAACCCTGCCAGTAAATACTGCCTAGAACAAGGCGGTAAACTGCGCCATCTAAAAGATGCCTTTGGCAATGAATCGTCCAACTGCAAATTACCCAATGGACAAGAGCAAGATGAATGGGATTTGTACCGAAAAACTCATCCATAAAAAAGAGGGCAATCGCCCTCTTTTTTATTCTATGCATTCGACTTCTTTCATACCCCTTTTTATTTCTCCCTATGGGAGAAAAATAAAGAGGGTGTAAAAAACTTTGACAGAAGCCTATTAAACCACCAAATCTGCCAGATTGCCTTTTTGCTCCAGCCAGTGCTTACGGTCAGCCGAGCGCTTTTTGGCAAGCAACTTGTCCAGCAAACTTGCCGTGAACTGCACATCATCCAGATCTAACTGCACCAAGCGGCGAGTGTTGGGATCCATCGTGGTTTCACGAAGCTGACTCGCATTCATTTCACCCAAGCCTTTAAAGCGGGTGATTTGCGGATTTTTAGTTTTAATCTTGGCTAAAATACTTTCTAACTCATCATCATCCAGTGCATAAAACACATCTTTGCCCGCATCGACACGGAACAACGGTGGCATAGCGACAAATAAATGCCCCTCTTCTACCAACGCAGGAAAGTGCTTCACAAATAAGGCACACAACAAAGTCGCAATGTGCAAACCGTCTGAGTCAGCATCGGCAAGAATACAGATTTTGCCATAGCGCAGTTCCGATAAGTCATCACTGCCAGGGTCAACCCCGATGGCAATCGCGATATCATGCACTTCTTGCGAAGCCAAAACTTCATCGGAAGAGACTTCCCATGTATTCAGGATTTTTCCGCGAATCGGCATAATCGCCTGAAAATTCTTGTCACGGGCTTGCTTGGCACTACCACCTGCTGAGTCCCCTTCAACAATAAACAATTCACTTTCTTCACGGGTTTGCCCAACGCAGTCTGCCAGTTTCCCAGGCAATGCTGGCCCTGCTACGATACGTTTACGCTCTACTTTTTTGGCGGCTTTTAGACGTCGACCGGCTTTGGCAATTGCCATTTCCGCGAGTTGGGTTGCGGTTTCAGCATTCTGGTTAAACCACAAGGCAAAGGCATCTTTGGCAATATTCTGCACAATGCCCGAAGCTTCACGGCTCGACAGGCGCTCTTTGGTTTGTCCTGAAAATTGTGGTTCCTGGAGCTTGAGTGACAAAATATAGTTCACTCCGTCCCAGACATCTTCTGCCGAGAGTTTCATGTTACGTGGCAACAAATTGCGCAGTTCACAAAACTCACGTAGCGCATCGGTCACACCTGCACGTAAACCATTGACATGCGTACCGCCTTGCGCAGTCGGAATCAGGTTGACATAGCTTTCCTGAATCTGCTCGCCACCTTCGACATTCCAGCACACAGCAAACTCACAACTGGCACGTTCAGCATCACCACGCGATACAAAAGCAGGCTGCGGCAAAATCTCGCGATCTTGCAGTTCATCCATCAAATAGTCGACCAGACCATTTTCAAACTGCCATTCGATTTTTTCGTTATTAATCTTGTCGATATAGCAAATTTTTAAGCCTGCCGCTAAAACAGCTTTGGCTTTCAGGTTATGTTTTAAGGCTTTTAAAGCAAATTTTGGATTGTCAAAATATTTACTGTCTGGCCAGAAGCGTACCAGTGTCCCTGTCGCACGTTTCGGTGCTTTGCCTTCAAGCACTTCCAGTGGCGTAACAGGCTCACCATGCTCAAATGCCATTTGGTATAAGTTACCCTGACGCTGTACCTCAACCTCAACACGATTCGACAGTGCATTGACCACAGAAATGCCGACCCCGTGCAATCCCCCCGAAAACTGATAGTTGTCGGTACTGAATTTGCCACCGGCATGCAGTTTGGTCAAAATAATTTCAATACCGCTTTGTCCATATTCAGGGTGAATATCGACAGGCATCCCGCGCCCGTTGTCCTGAACGGATAAAGAGCCATCCTCATAGACCGTGACACTAATCTGGTTGGCATGCCCTGCCAAAGCCTCATCCACCGCATTGTCGATTACTTCTTGCGCAAGATGGTTTGGACGTGTGGTATCGGTATACATTCCCGGACGGCGACGTACAGGATCTAGACCAGATAAAACTTCAAGGGATTGAGCCGTATATTGTGACACGTGATTATTTTTCCTTTGTAATCGATAAGGCTAAAAAGGTCAGTAGCATGGGAATTTTATCAGCAAAATTTTCCATGGCATGGTTTCCCCCCATTTCAGTCATGATCATGCTGGGGATTTGCGCCTGATTATAATAGCGTTGTGCTTCCCGATAATCCAAGACTTCATCACCTTGTTGCAATAACACCAACAATTTGCTGGCATCTTGAACAATAGGCACATCCATCGCTGCCAATTGCTGCAACTGAGACCGATCCAGTGTCCAGTCTGGTGTCACCTGTAGCGGAATCTGTCCCTGTCCAAACAGCCGCATAAACAAGGCGTAAGGATGTACCGCAGGATTGATCAACACTGCAGGACAAGCATATTGCAATGCCAGATGAGTTGCGTAAAACCCGCCCAAACTGCTCCCCACCAGCACGACATTTTCAAGTGCCTGAATATAACCTGCAACCTGTGCCAGCGCTTCCAGTGGCGGCATGTTCAGATCAGGCAAGTGTACACTATAGCTTGGACAATGGGCTTGGCAGTATCGTTTCAACTGCTGCCCTTTGACCGAATAAGCATTGCTGCGAAAACCATGTAAATAAATAATATTCATACGAATCAGCCATCAATTTTGTATTAAATCTACGTCATTCACTGCATGACTCCCTCGTGATGATTTAAACTGGTCTTGTAGGACAAAAGCAGGTTCAATCTAGGTAAAAATTGCATATGTTAAGCAAAGCAAAACCATAAATTATTGCCGTAGTATCAGACAATACTTGGTTAGCACAGTTATAGAGAGATCAAAGACTATGCCAAGTTTAACGCCACTACACGAAACTTATTGTCGTTGGGACGATACTCCACCAAGTCAAGCCGACTTGCTGGAGGGTTTTGCGCAATTTCTGACTACACCGAAACAAAACCTGTATGGTTTAATGCATAACATTCAGACAGAACTGTTGTCGAGTGTTTTAGGTTTAAGTGAAGAACATGTTCAACGCTTACAACGGATGCGTCTGATCAATCGGTTTAACCATACTGTTTACGAAGTCATGAGACAGTCTGGTAGTCACGTTATTGCACCTAGTCTACGAAAAATTCTGCAATATAATCCACAGCTTCGACAAAAATCACTCAGCCCGATTGCGCAGGAAGCTCTGAGTATACTCAATGGGATTGCAGGGGATTATTTCTTGCTCCAGCAAAATCCGCTGGCACTGCCCATGGTGCTCTATGATCATTATGGCGCGATACAACGAGGCGATGTTGGTGGGCGTGTCGTGATTTTTGTGCATGGTTTATGTATGAGCCACCGCTACTGGTCAAACCATCGTTATGAAGGCATTGGTGAGCGCTTACTGGCACAGCGTGATTACAATACCATGCTGTATCTCAACTACAATACAGGACGGCGCATTTCGGCGAATGGTCGAAGCCTGTCCAATTTGCTTGAAGATTTAATCGAACGTAACCCACGCATTCATTCCATTGATCTCATTGGGCATAGCATGGGGGGCTTGGTCTGCCGTAGCGCACTATTTTATGGTAAACAAGAACAAAAACACTGGTTTCATCGCACCCAAAATCTGGTGTGTATTGGCTCACCGCATCATGGCGCAGCATTGGAACGCTTTGGCTTTCGTTTACAGGAAAGTCTGGGGCGTTTTCCTTTGGTCAAAATTGCCCGTCATGTGGTCAATCTGCGGAGCAATGGCATTTTAGATTTGCGCTATGGCAGCGTGCGGGATGATGACTGGGAACACATGTCTGCACGTATCGGCTCCATGAATGATAGCCGAAAACCAGCACCACTCCCCTCACATATCAATACCTTTTTCATTGCAGGTACAATGGAATTTAAAAAAATAAAAACCAAAACCATGGCTGTGATTGGCGACTATCTGGTCAGTGTCAAAAGCGCGCTGGGCGAACACCCGAATCCGCGCTTTAACCTGAATCTACCCGACTCGCACAAAGCTGTATTTTATGGTTTAAACCATTTTAATATTCCGTATCATCCGAGTGTCGCCGAGCAGATTACCCGCTGGTTATATCCAAACCCTGAATTACCAGAACAAAACTTCTTGCATCGTCATGTGGTGGATTTGGGAATCTATGAACTTGATACCTTACTTGAAATGCAAAGTGAAGATTAAACGGAACGCAAGTGACTTGACGCATTTTTCTTCTGTGCCAGTGCAATCCCACACAAAATCATGATACCGCCCAATGTATGATACATCGTCCATTGTTCATGCAACCAGATCAACGCGATAATCGCAGTAAATACAGGCATCAGATTCATAAAAATACTGGTACGATTTGGCCCTAAATGCTGCACGGCCAGCATCCATAAAATTGGGGCACAGAGTGATGGAAAAATCCCTGCATACAGAACGCTCAACGCATTTTGACTGTTTAAGCCATCCAATCCCAAATAAACAATAAACGGCAGATGAAACAGCAAAGCAAAGGCAATCTGGATATACACACTGACCATGAGTGGCAGATTCAAACGCCATTTCTTTAAAAATACGCCATAAAATGCATAGAAAAATACGGCAACCACCATCAGCGCATCACCAAAATGATGCCCCGTAGTCAGCAAGGCTGCAAAATTGCCTTGTCCAATCACATATAACAACCCAAAAAATGACAAGGCACTGCCAATCAAGGCAAAGCGGTTGGGCATATCCCGAAGCAGTAGCATTGAGACAAAAATGGTGAACACGGGAATAAAGGCATTAATAATGCCCATATTGGTCGCCGAGGTGTAATGCGATGCGGTATAGGCAATCCCCTGATACAGCACCATGCCAAATGCCCCCAAAACCGCCAGTTGACCAATATGCTGACGGATCTGTTGGCGTGCCTGCCACACCCGATGCAGCATAAACGGTGTGAGCAATACAAAAGCAATCAGCCAGCGATAAAAACTGATACTGACAGGTGAAATGAAGTCAGAAACATAACGGGTCACGACAATATTCAATGACCAGATCAGCACGGCCAATAAAGGCAAAGCCAATGCCCACCACGGTGTTTTCTGATGCTGTTGCATAGCATTCTCTTGATCATGAATTAAAGGAATATTCTGACCATCGGCGGATTGAATTGAAATCCTGAAAATCCGACATCAATATAGTAAAGACGACACCTGAACCTAAAACAAATCCCAAACCCGCATGGCATGTTCAATCACTTTGTGCAGCTGTTCCTGTGTTGCACCATCACGCGCTTGTAAGGTTAAACCCTGAATCACCGTGGTATAAAAATCAGTCATTTCTTCAATCGGTGTGGTTGGTGCCAAATCGCCATCAACAATCCCCTGCTGCAAACGCTGCAACAGTTTTTGTTTCTCTTTTAAGCGTTTTTCCAGAACTTTTTGCTGGACATCATGCGTCTGTTCGGAACAATTGACCGCGGCAACAATCAGCATACAGCCCGCAGGTTTATTGGGCTGGAGTAAGCGCTGAATATGGTTATACAGATAAATTTCAAATGCGACCTTTGCTGTTTTCGCCTGCTCAAAAATCGGAATGATCGGACAGGCTTCATGCTCCAGATAATAGTCAATACAGCGATAAAACAATGACGCTTTATCCCCAAAACAGCTATACAAACTTGGTGCGGTAATTTGTAAAGCATGGGTTAAATCATTGATGGATGTTGCTTCATAACCATGTTCCCAAAACAACAGCATGGCTTTTTCCAGCGCCTGCTGTTCATCAAAACATTTTGGACGCCCACGTTTCTTTTTCATTGGCATATCTGCCTGTTGTACCGCCAAATCTGCTGTGTGTTCTGTCATACAGGGAACAACCATTTTTATAGCAATCGCTAATAAATTAATTGACGATTGGATTTTCTTCAACTATTTTATTTTATAGTGATCACTACATAATTAATTTTTACTTTGAAAACAGGATGCCTTTATGCCCACTTCCGTGGTCTCGGAACATCAATCTCCTTCAACTCAAGGCAGTTGGCTTGCCATTTTGACAGTTGCAATTGCTGCCTTTGTACTGGTCACCAGTGAATTTTTACCTGTAGGCGTACTCAATAATGTCGCCAGTGATTTACAGATTTCAACGGGTACAGCAGGTTTGGTCATTACCTTGCCTGGCGTCATGGCAGCGCTGGCAGCACCGCTATTGCCTGTCTGGTTTAAACAGCTTGATCGACGTTATGTGCTCATTGTATTGACTGCGATTATGGTAATTGCCAACAGCATTACCGCATTTGCCAGTAATTTTCATATTTTGCTGCTCAGCCGTCTGGTTTTAGGTATTGCCATTGGCGGATTCTGGGCAACGGCGATTGCCTTGAGTGGCAAACTTGCACCTGCCCAACTCCCGATTGCCAAAGCCACGGCGGTGGTCATGACAGGCGTGACTTTTGCAACGGTGCTAGGCGTACCGATTGGCACATGGCTGAGTAGTTTATATGGCTGGCGCAGTGCGTTTGCCATCAATGCGGGAATTGGTTTTTTGGTGTTGATTTTACAGATGCTGTGCTTACCTAAACTTTTACCTGAATCTGCGATTCGTTTTGCTGACTTGCCTGCGCTGCTACGTGTCAGTAAGGCGCGCCGCGGGATTGTGATTATTCTATTAATTGGTCTGGCACACTTTTGTGCTTATAGCTATCTGGCGCCATTTTTTAAACACATTGCAGGTTTTAACAGCGCGACGATTGGCAGCCTGTTATTGCTATACGGCATTGCAGGGATTTTTGGCAATGCTTTTGCAGGCTATAGTGGCAATCTCAATATTCGCTATACCCTTGCCTTTGTCGGTTTGTGTTTTGCCATCGTATTTTTTAGCTTTCCTGTATTTGCCGTACATCTGTCTGGCGCATTGGTCTTGACTGCGCTATGGGGCTTTGCCTTTGGTGCATTTCCGACGACAGCCAACATCTGGATGTTCTTGCATGCAGGTGATGCGGTAGAAAAAGGCATGCCGTTATTTGTCGGGATGTTTCAGGTCATGATTGCCGTGGGTTCATTATTTGGCGGAATGGTGGTTGACCACTATAATGAAACTACGCTGATTTACAGTGTCCTGAGTTTCATCGTCTTGGCACTGATTGCCTTATTTACCCTGACTCGAGGGTTGAATAATCCTAAAATGACTTGCGAATCCTAAAATATTGCCATGAACAATGCATCAAATCTCATTCAACTCAATGACATGGTTGAAATTCATGAGTTTTTCTTCCAAGCCAATGACCAGATTTCGATGCATTGCTGTTTATGGGGTGACTTTAACTTTAGCCTTGATGGTATTTTGCAACTCCAGATTGGCGATGCGCTGTATTTAGCTCCGCCAAATTATGGTTTGTGGCTTCCACCTCAAACCGAACATGACTCTATTGCCATCGACAAGCAGGTTACGCATTTTATTTGTATCCGCATTCATCCCTATTTAGCCAACAAGCTTAGCCCAGACACTCAAACGTTGGTCACCCGACCTTTCTTTCATGCATTGGTGAAAGAAGCCTTACGCATTCGGCATAGCCATCCACAGCAATATCAGCATTTACTGCAAGTTATTTATGACCAGATCTGCATGGCCGACTGTTATGATCATTACTTGCCACAAACCAGTCATCCTGTATTGCAACCCATTCTGGCGCAGCTCAATGATGTCTCAAATTTTCAGTACTCCATTCAGCAGATTCTTGCTGAATTTCGTATCAGTGAACGACATCTCTTACGCCTGAGTCAGCAAGAACTTAAACTGCCCATTTCCGAATGGCGTAACCGTGCCAAAATTGTTCATGCCATTTCTTTACTGAAACAGGGGCTTGCGATTAAACAAATTGCCTACCTGCTGGGGTTTCGGCATAGCTCCAGTTTTATTACATTCTTTAAGCGCTATTTAGGTAAAACACCTGCGGAAATGCGCCTTGAACATTAGTCACGCAAATCTACTTGTCTTTCATAAAAAATCATTTTAAAACATAACTCTACTTTTTAAGGATATGATGATGAGCCAGTCAATTTTGGATATTCCTGTAAATACCATTACAGGCGAAGAAACTACGCTTGCAACTTACCAAGGCAAGGTACTTTTAGTAGTCAATGTTGCCTCAAAATGCGGCTTAACCCCACAATATGAAGGTCTGGAAAAACTGTATCAGGCGAAAAAAGCTGAAGGTTTAGAGATTTTAGGTTTCCCTGCCAACAACTTCTTGGCACAAGAGCCAGGCAGTAACGAAGAAATTCAAAAATTCTGTTCTCTAAACTATCATGTGGATTTTCCACTGTTTGCCAAAATTTCAGTTGCAGGTGAAGACAAACATCCTTTGTATCAGGCCCTGATTTCGGCACAGCCTGAACGTATTGGCGAAGGTCCTTGGTGGAAAGATTTGGTCGACTACGGCCTAACACCGAACCCAAAACCTGAAATTTTATGGAACTTTGAAAAATTCCTGATTGGCAAAAATGGTGACGTTGTAGCACGTTTCGCGCCAGATATTACTGCGGATGACCCGCGTATTGTTAGTGCGATTGAAGCTGAACTTGCCAAATAAAAGATTCAGATCGAGTAAATCCATGATGGGTTTACTCGATGTTTTATTGATTTATGTTTTCACAAATACTAAGTAATTTATCTAAGTTTACATTTCACAGGCAAGTTTTCATGGTCTGTTCATGGTTTTAAAATTGTTCCAACAAAATCTTCATTCGCACCTACCATAAACCTGTTTAAATAAAATTATCGAAACAACAGCAATAACAAGTGGAGAATTTTATGAAACGTCTAGCCCAAGGAATTGTTTTATCTTTAGCTGCAACTTTAGCTGCAGGGTCAGTATTTGCTCAACCAAATGACCCGCACTATGTCAAACAAACCGTTACAACAACTGAGTGGCGCGTCGGTCATGCTGTACCGCCAGAGCATTTCAGACGTGCACATGCTGTAGATTATCGTCACTATAAAAGATTACATCACCCTGCACGCCATCAACAATGGTATCAAGTCAACCCGCATAAATACGTTTTGGTAAACACTGACAACCATCGTGTGATTAAAGTCGTTCATCGTTAATTTCAGACATAAAAAAGAGGGCATCTGCCCTCTTTTTTATTGCTTCTGATTTATAAAGCTAAATCAATCACAATGCGTCCATCAATCTTGCCATGTTCCATGCGCTCAAAAATATCATTAATATTTTCAAGCGGTTCAACACTAATATGTGCTTTGACTTTGCCACGCGCGGCAATATCTAGCGCTTCTTTTAAATCCAAACGCGTTCCCACAATCGAACCGCGCACAGTAATTCCCTCCAGTACCATATCAAAAATAGACAAATCAAATTTACCTGGTGGCAGACCGTTCAAGACCATTGTGCCGCCACGACGTACAATCGAAACTGCCTGTTCAAAGGCTTTCGGAGAAACTGCCGTTACCAACACACCATGACAACCCTCCCCTGAAGCTTTTAGAACCTCCTCTTTGACATTCACTTTCAGGGCATTAATTCCCACATCTGCACCCAGCTCTTTTGCCAATTCAAGTTTTGAATCATCTACATCAATCGCAATCACATTGAAGCCCATGGTTTTGGCATATTGAATCGCAACATGACCCAAGCCACCAATCCCTGAAATGGCAACCCAATCTCCTGTTTTGGCTTCAGTCATTTTCAAGCCTTTGTACACTGTCACACCTGCACACAAGATTGGCGCGATTTCAAACGGATCGACACCTTCAGGAATCACGCCAACATAATCACCATCGGCAAGGCAATATTCTGCAAAACTGCCATTTACCGAATAACCTGAATTTTGCTGTTTCTTACACAAGGTTTCCCAACCTGCATAACAATGATCACAATGCCCACAAGCCGAATACAACCACGGAATTCCTACTTTATCGCCCACTTTCAAATGAGTAATACCTTCACCGACTTCTACAATCTCTCCCACACCTTCATGCCCAGGAATAAACGGAACTGTTGGTTTGATTGGCCAGTCACCATGCATAGCATGCAGATCAGTATGGCAAACACCCGTCGCAATGACTTTGACCAAGACTTTACCTGCACTCACTTTCGGAATCGGAACCTCTTGAATTTCTAGGGGTTGATTAAATGCTGTCACTACAGCGGCCTTCATTGTACTTCCCATGTTATTCTCCTTATTATTTCTATTGGTGAAAATGACTATTATGATAGGTGCTAAATTTAAGAATCATTCTCATCCATAAAATAAAATGACATAGGTAGGTGCTTGGTAGGTTTTATGTAATTCAAAATTATGTTTTGAGAATTAATTTAACCAGCGAAAGCCCTTTTGAAATAGCCAGTTAGAAGATTAACTCCAAAATAGTGACGTTGATCTCCTCATTTTTCGACATGTAAATCATATGCAACTTATTCTTTTTATTGGGATTCAGGCGGCTGGGAAATCTACATTTTATCAACAATATTTTTATCGCACGCATTTGCGTATCAATCTGGACATGCTTAAAACCCGTCATCGGGAAAATATCATTTTTGAAGCTTGTCTTGCCTCAAAAACCAAATGTGTGGTTGATAACACCAACGTCAGCATCGAAGATCGTGCCCGTTATATTCAACGCGCACAGCAGGCAGGATTTCAGATTTTAGCTTATTATTTTGAAACGGCATTGAGTCATGCCTTGGAACGTAATGCCGAGCGCCAAGGCAAAGCCAGAATACCCGATCAAGGCGTGCATGCTACACATCGACGTTTACAAATCCCGCAGCTTAGTGAAGGATTTGATGAAATTTATAAGATAAAAATCAGTACACAAGGGCAATTTTCCATTCAATTGATTGCTGATCAATCGCAAGTTTAATCGGACTTTTGTGCTTCGCGCCATTGTTTAAATGCTGCAAAGATCGCTGCCTTTTCTGTAGTTGTCGCTTCATGCTGTTGCATAAAAGAAAAATCACCACGAAAAACTGCTGCAACAACCTGCTTAGCCAACTCAACAATACTGTCTCGCCCCTGTCGTTGATACGCTTCGATCTGCTGTGCAGTTAAATGCAAATCCCAGTTATAAGTGACTGCACTATTATCCACGCTCACACTCAAATACAGTTGTTGTTGGTCTTGGTACAATTCCCAAAAATGCGGTTCTATTTCAATGAGTTTCATAAAGTTCTACCTGACAGCGCTCATTTCTTTTATAACATAAAAAAGAGCAAATACAGGCACGACCTTGGCATAGCATCGGATGATTCAAAAGTAGTATAAAACATGACCAACAGAGTATTAGCATGGGATTTACCGAACGAGATACACATGGCACTACCATGAAACTGCCCATACTTTTTCGCTCATGCAGAGCAACGTACTGTTCTGTTGAAATGGCAAAAGCCTTACGTGATTCGCCCAAGAGATTTAGTCATTTGAAGGTTTATTTTATTCTAAATTTCAGGGCTTAAGACTGAGCTATATTTTTTAAAATTATCAATAAATTAAATATCTATGCTTAAATTTTCATAAAAAAAGCCACTCTTTCGAGTGGCTTTTTTTATCTCAAACCGTCTCTTATTGAGCGCGGTTTTTGATTTTACGGATAGTTTCAAGCTGAGCCGCAGTTTCTGCAAGAGCAGCCAATGCAGCAGCAGAGTCCAAATCACTTTTTTGGTTGGCAAGCAATTGTTCAGCTTTTTTACGTGCTTCCATAATTGCAGCTTCATCCAAGTTATCAGCACGGATTGCAGTATCTGCAAGAACCGTAATGACATGTGGTTGAACTTCTAACACACCACCTGATACATAGACAATTTCTTCTGTACCATTTTCCAACTGAACACGAATCGGTCCTGGTTGAAGCAAAGTTACAAGCGGAGCATGACCAGGCATAATACCCAATTCACCGCCTGCACCTTTCGCGATAAGCATAGTCACAGCGCCAGAGTAAATAGACTCTTTAACACTTACGACATCACATTGCATAGTCGCCATGAGATGATCTCCTTAAATTAGAGTTTCTCGGCTTTCGCAATCACTTCGTCAATACCACCAACCATATAGAACGCTTGTTCTGGAATGTGGTCGTATTCACCAGCTAGAAGACCTTTAAAGCCACGAATTGTTTCTTTAAGTGGTACAAGTTTACCAGGAGCACCAGTAAACACTTCAGCTACGTGGAATGGTTGAGAGAAGAAACGTTGGATTTTACGCGCACGGTAAACAACCAATTTATCTTCTTCAGCCAATTCGTCCATACCCAAGATCGCGATGATGTCTTTAAGCTCTTTATAACGTTGCAATACGTTCTGTACAGAACGTGCAATTTCATAGTGCTCTTGACCAACAACTAATGGGTCTAACTGACGTGAAGTTGAGTCAAGTGGATCGATCGCTGGATAGATACCAGAAGATGCGATGTCACGGCTCAATACTACTGTTGCATCTAAGTGAGCAAATGTAGTTGCAGGCGATGGGTCAGTTAAGTCATCGGCAGGTACGTATACCGCTTGGATCGAAGTGATCGAACCAGACTTAGTAGACGTAATACGCTCTTGAAGAACACCCATTTCTTCTGCAAGTGTAGGTTGGTAACCTACCGCAGATGGCATACGACCTAGAAGTGCAGACACTTCGGTACCTGCCAATGTGTAACGGTAAATGTTGTCAACGAACAACAATACGTCACGGCCTTTACCGTTTTCGTCTTTCTCGTCACGGAAGTATTCAGCCATAGTTAAACCAGTTAACGCTACGCGTAAACGGTTACCAGGTGGCTCGTTCATCTGACCGTAGACCATTGCTACTTTGTCAAGAACGTTAGAATCTTTCATTTCGTGATAGAAGTCGTTACCTTCACGAGTACGCTCACCAACACCAGCAAACACAGACAAACCTGAGTGAGCTTTCGCGATGTTGTTGATCAATTCCATCATGTTTACGGTTTTACCAACACCCGCACCACCGAACAGACCAACTTTACCACCTTTAGCAAACGGGCAAAGTAAGTCGATGACTTTAATACCAGTTTCTAAAAGGTCAGTAGAAGCCGCTTGTTCAGCATAAGAAGGTGCTTGACGGTGAATTGGCAAACGCGCTTCAGTCGCTACAGGACCAGCTTCGTCGATCGGGCGACCAAGTACGTCCATGATACGACCCAAACATGCTGTACCAACAGGTACAGAAATTGGTGCACCAGAGTTAGTTACGTTAAGGCCACGTTTAAGACCTTCGGTAGAACCCATTGCGATGGTACGAACTACGCCATCACCAAGTTGTTGCTGAACTTCCAAAGTAGTTTCAGTACCGTCAACTTGGAGAGCGTCATAGATCTTAGGAACGCTATTACGTTCAAACTCGACGTCGATAACCGCGCCGATGATCTGAATGATACGACCGCTACTCATTGCTGTCTCCTCAATTCAAACTAATAATGTTAAACGGCAGCGGCACCACCAACGATTTCAGAAATTTCCTGAGTAATCGCGGCTTGACGCAGCTTGTTATAAATAAGTTGTAGGCTCTTGATAAGGTCACCCGCGTTGTCGGTTGCAGCTTTCATTGCGACCATACGTGCAGATTGCTCACAAGCGATGTTCTCAATCACACCTTGATAAACCATAGACTCGATATAGCGAACCAATAAACCATTTAATAGCTCTTCAGCTTCTGGTTCATAGATATAGTCCCAACCGTATTGACGGTTCAGGCTCTCATCCGTATCAGCCGCAGCTAAAGGAACAAGTTGTTCAACTTTTTGATTTTGAGTCATGGCATTGACAAAGCCATTGGATACAAGATAAATACGATCTAATTCGCCTTTATCAAACGCATCTAACATCACCTGTACAGAACCAGATAACTGTTCAAGACTTGGCGCATCACCTACGTTCGTAGTAGCACCAAGCACTTTACCGCCGTAGTTTTTAAAAAACGAAACCGCTTTTTGACCAATTAAAGCAAATTGAACTTCAATTGACTGCTCTTGTTGTTGTTGTACGTGTTTAACAACTTTTTTGAACAAGTTAATGTTCAAACCACCTGCCAAACCACGATCTGAAGACACAATGATATAGCCAACGCGTTTTACTGGACGTTCAACCATATAACGGTGTTTATATTCAGGATTCGCTTGTACCAAATGAGCAATTACACGGTGCATATTTTCGGCATACGGACGGCCTTGAGCCATGCGCTCTTGCGCACGACGCATCTTAGAAGCTGCTACCATTTGCATCGCGCGAGTAATCTTTTGCGTGCTCTTGATACTAGCTACTTTGGCGCGAATTTCTTTTAAATTTGCCATACGCTTAACCTAGTATTCGAAAGCTCTTTCGAGCTTCCGAAGGTTGATCCGTGAACCAAACCTGACTAAGACTTAACTTAGTAAGTTTGAGTCGCTTTAAAGCTTTCAATACCTGCTTTGATTGCAGCTTCGATGTCTTTGTTATAATCACCAGTTTCATCGATTTTTTGCATTAACGCAGCATGTTCTGAACGGAAGTAAGCAATAAGCGCAGCATCAAATGCAACGATTTTCTTCACTTCAACGTCAGCCATATAGCCTTCGTTAGATGCATAAATTGAAACAGCTTGGTCAGCAATTGAGTAAGGAGCATATTGTTTTTGCTTCATTAACTCAGTTACACGTTGACCATGTTCAAGTTGCTTACGAGTTGCTTCGTCAAGATCAGAAGCGAACTGAGCAAATGCTGCCAATTCACGGTATTGCGCCAAAGCAGTACGGATACCACCAGACAATTTTTTGATGATTTTAGTTTGAGCAGAACCACCAACACGCGATACAGAAATACCCGCGTTCACCGCAGGACGAATACCCGCGTTGAATAATGAAGTTTCTAAGAAGATCTGACCATCTGTAATAGAAATTACGTTCGTTGGTACGAATGCAGATACGTCACCGGCTTGAGTTTCAATAATCGGCAATGCAGTTAATGAACCAGTTTGGCCTTTAACTTCACCTTTAGTGAATTGCTCAACGTAGTCAGCAGATACACGAGAAGCACGTTCAAGAAGACGTGAGTGTAAATAGAATACGTCACCAGGATATGCTTCACGACCTGGTGGGCGGCGTAAAAGCAATGAAATTTGACGATACGCAACAGCTTGTTTAGACAAGTCATCATAAATGATTAACGCATCTTCACCGCGGTCACGGAAATATTCGCCCATTGTACAGCCAGAATATGGAGCCAAATACAACATTGCTGCTGGATCGGCTGCCGCAGCTGCGACAACAGTCGTATACGCCATAGCACCAGTTTCTTCAAGCTTGCGCACAACGTTAGCGATAGTCGATTGCTTTTGACCAATAGCTACGTATACACATTTAATGCCAGAATGTTTCTGAGCGATGATCGCATCGATCGCCATTGCTGTTTTACCAGTTTGACGGTCACCAATGATCAACTCACGTTGACCACGACCTACAGGGATCATTGTATCTACTGATTTATAACCAGTTTGTACAGGTTGATCCACTGATTGACGCCAAATTACACCTGGTGCTACTTTTTCAACAGCATCAGTTAATTTTGCATCAATTGGGCCTTTACCATCAATTGGGTTACCCAAAGCATCTACGACACGACCTAAAAGTTCTGGGCCAACCGGAACTTCTAATACACGGCCTGTACAACGAGCTTTTTGACCTTCTTGAAGGCCTAAGTAGTTACCTAAAACAACGACGCCCACTGAATCCTGTTCTAGGTTCAGTGCCATACCAAATAAGCCGCCGTCGAATTCGATCATTTCACCGTACATTGCATCAGCAAGGCCGTGAATACGCACAATACCGTCGGATACCATAACAATGGTACCTTCGTTTTTAGCGGTCGCGCTGGTGTCCAGATCGCCGATACGCTGTTTAATGAGCGCACTGATCTCGGATGGATTCAGTTGTTGCATTGCGCTATACCTCAATCTTTAATTAGTTCAGTCTTCTATGCAATTAAGCAAGAAGACGTGTCCGCATTTTTTCAAGCTTGTTAAGCGCAGAATCATCTATCACTTGGTCGCCTGCACGAATAACCACACCTGCAATTAATGCAGGATTGACTTCTACAGTTACATCTACTGCTGCTTCAAAGCGTTTTTCTAACGCATGAGCTAGTAATTGTTCTTGTACAGAAGTCAACGGGAATGCTGATTCAATCACAACATCCACAGTATTGTTATTCTGTGATTTGAGTTGTTCGTATTCTGCAGCAATTTCAGGAAGCAAAGCCAAACGACTGTTTTCAGCCAGCAATGTCAAAAAGTTTGACACTGCCACAGTTTGGTCTTCGCCTAAAATTTTTGCAAAAAGACTAACCTGCTCAGCAGGTGTAAGCTCAGGGCGATTTAAGTAAGCTGAAAATGCTTCATCTTGCACCGCAGCACTGAGCAAATTTAGTGCATTTGACCAATTGTCAGTTGCACTTTGCTCAGAAGCGTAAGCAAATGCTGCTTTAGCGTATGGGCGTGCTAACGTCAAGAATTCAGCCATAATCTGCCTCTCTTAAAGTTTAGCAGCCAGCTGAGTCAGCATGGCATTGTGAGCTTCTGCGTCAACTTGCTGGTTCAGGATTTTTTCTGCACCAGTAACTGCAAGAGCAGCAACTTGTTGACGTAATTCTTCGCGCGCAGAATTGATTTCTGTATCAACAGCTTCTTTCGCTTGTTGACGAATACGCTCACCTTCAGCAGATGCCTGAATACGCGCTTCTTCGACCAATTGTGCTGCACGACGGTTCGCTTGTTCGATCAATTGAGCCGCTTGTGCTTTTGCTGCGTCTAACTCTTGCTTTACTTGTGCTTGCGCATCAGCAAGGTCAGCTTTCGCTTTTTCTGCAGCATTTAAGCCATCAGCGATTTTACGCTGACGCTCACTAATCGCATTGATTAGTGGTGGCCATACAAATTTCATGCAGAATGCGACAAACATCGCAAATGCAATTGCTTGACCAATCAATGTGAGGTTGATATTCATTGCTATTCCTCAATAGTTTAATTTAGGAATTAAGCTGATTAACCTACAAATGGATTAGCGAAGATGAAGAACAAGCCAATACCAACACCGATCATAGGCACAGCATCAAGAAGACCTGCGATTAAGAACATACGAGTTTGAAGTTGTGGAGCCAATTCTGGTTGACGAGCAACAGCTTCCAAGAAGCGACCACCTAAAAGACCAAAACCAATTGCAGTACCCAAAGCACCAAAAGCGATCAAAATAGCAGCAGCAATTGCAACTAAACCTGGAACGATAGACATGAAAAATTCCTCAGAGGTTAGGTTTATACCAATTAAATTAAAAAATTTTATGCCTAACCACCCTGTGATAGTTAGGCGTTACCATTAATGTTTTTCGCTTGCCATGCTCAAGTAAACGATTGTCAGCATCATAAAGATAAATGCTTGCAATGTAATTACAAGAATGTGGAAGATAGCCCAAGGCACAGACAATGCCCATTGGATCCAGAACGGTAATAATGCGATAAGGATAAAGATTAATTCACCCGCATACATGTTACCGAATAGTCGTAGAGCCAATGAAACTGGTCGTGCAAGGAAGGTTACTAATTCCAAGATTAAGTTCACAGGAATTAGACACGCTTTTGCAATTGGATTACTTGGGTTAAATGGGTTAAGCGCCAACTCGCCAACAAAACCACCAATGCCTTTCTCACGAATGCTATAGAACAAGATCAGTACAAATACAGACAATGACATACCGAGGGTAATGTTCGGGTCTGTAGAAGGAACAACCTTAAAGTAAACGTGATGAGGATCCATACCAAATACGCTTGCACCAATGTGTTGAGCTAAATATGGAATCCAGTCAACAGGGATCAAGTCCATTAAGTTCATGAGGAAAATCCACACGAAAATGGTCAGTGAAAGTGGTGCGATTAAACGAGATTTACCATGGAAGGTATCGCGAACGCTTGAGTCAACAAACTCGATCACCATTTCAATTGCTGCTTGGAATTTCGTAGGCACACCAGAATTGGCAGCTTTCGCAACAGACCAAAAAAGCAAACAGAAAATCAGACCTAAGCCGATTGACCAACCCATTGAGTCCAAGTGAATAGCAGAAAAACCCATTTCATGAGCTTCTTTCGCATTCTCAGCCAATTTCCATGTACCGTCTGGCATTTTGCCATAGGCCAAATTGGTCAAGTGATGCTTAATATACTCTGTCGAAGTAAGGGCATGTTCTTCAGCAGCCATAAATCACACCTGGTCAATGTCAATTAATAAAAAGAGAGATGAATATCGCACGCTGCTAGATATCTCATCTTGCTCTATATATTCAATTTTTTATGCGCCTATACTCGTTTTTGTTGACGTGATACCCACCAAGGAGCAACCCACGACATGGCTTGAACGAGAATAAAACCACAAAACAATGCCACCGATGACAACGGCTTGACATTGCTTAAAATCAAAATCAGTCCAACGATCACAATAGCAAACTTGCCCATCATGCCTCGATACATATTTGAAAGCACTTGCTTTGAAGCACGCGCTCCCGCAACCCGAAAAGATTGCCAGGCAAAGTAACAATGTGCCAGCCAACAAACCAGTCCGCCTAGGGCGACGCTTTTGGCTACCACGATGTCTTTAAGCACCCACGCAATCAAAGTTGCAACAGGTATCGTCAATGCTTGCAAGAAGACCAAAGCTTTCGCCAATCGTCGGTCAATCATGCGACTTGGTCGGCTCATTATTATCCACTCACAGCATAAAAGCTTGACAAGTTAACCTGATGATCGTTTTTAATCGGTGGCATTATAGAGTCCCCCCCCTAAACATGCAATCTTTTCCCGACTTAAGACGTATGATTTTCAAATAATCTATATATTTTTAATTTCCTATTAAGATTCTCTTGATTTGATTATTTTCGTATGTTTCTTGCGCAATTTTGAATATTTTTTGCTAAATCCGTCCAACCCTGAACAAAGTCATTTTCTGCGCTCATACTTTCGTCTACTGCCTGAAAACGCACAGGCTGCAAGATTTGATATTGGCTATTTGCCTGCCCTTCTGCCAACAAGCACATTTGTGGATACGGACGATGATCATTTAGATACTTAATTTGAGTGACCGTAGCAGGAATGTGCGGGTCGGTACTTAAAGCACCTGCAAGATGTAAATTGAGTGCATGTTCCAGATACTGATAAGCATCATGATATGACCAATAGTCAACCGTGTTTTTATAAGTACCGACTTGCTTACTTCTCAGCAATAGCTGCTGAGCAAAAGTTTTCGCATTTGCCCAATATTGAGCTTTATGTTCAGGGTGTTGCTGCGAACGTAATGCAGCAATAAAAAAGCCAATTCGAACCGCATTATTCGGGTCTAGCCAAACATGTGTATCGATGGTATTGGCAATCGGTTTTCCCTGTACATCTCGCACTGGAAAAGTTCCTAAAATCTTAGAGTTCAGCAGCGAGATTGCTCGGGGATTATGCCCCAGTAGCCTATCCAGTGGCGCCTCATGGGCTTTACCCAGCCAGATCACCAGCTCTGCATCTTGGACTGCTTTTCGGTTGTCTGGTGTCAGCTGTACATCATGCCCAGATTGATTTCCCAATAATAAAGTTGGCGTCTCAACACCTTTGGTCACTTCTTTAGCGATTAAGTATAAAGGGTGAATGGATATAACCAAGCCCTGTGCCCATAAACTGCCACTCATACACAGCAAGACACACGCTGCAAAAAAACGCGCCATCATGTTCAAACGATCTCTATATATCATCACTTGGGATTTAATGTTACACTATAACACCAAAAATAGTGATATTGTTATAAAAGAGTTAACTTATCTGTTTTGATGCACCATAGGTGAGATATTTATGAGTTCATGTTCGCATTCACATGCCAATACCTTACATGAGGTACATGACCACGGCGATATTCAAGTCCGCCTAGAGCAAGCAGAGGCATTGTGTCTAGCGACTGGTGCACGTCTTACACCGTTGCGTAAGGAAGTTCTGCATTTAATTTTAAATGCTTCTGGACCGATTGGTGCATATGATATTCTGGCAAAAATAAAAAACACCTCAGATAAACCTGCTGCACCACCAACCGTTTACCGTAGCTTGGACTTTTTACTGGATAAAGGCTTGATTCATCGTCTAAGTTCAATTAATGCCTTTATTCCTTGCTGCCACCCTCGTGAAGGTCATCAGGCAGCATTTTTAATCTGTGTGAGCTGCAAAGCCGTTAAAGAAGCTTCTGCCGATGCCTTAATGGCACATCTCAATGCATTAGCACATTCGGATGAATTTAATATTCATCACACCATTATTGAAATTTCAGGAAAATGCCAACAGTGCACACAACGTCACTAACGCCTGCGCTCATTTCATTACAGAAAATTTATGTCCGAATGGATGACCGTGAGATTCTCAAACAGGTCGACTTTGAGTTACATTCCAATGAAATTGTGACACTGATTGGACCAAATGGTGCAGGAAAATCTACGCTCATTAAAGTCCTTTTGGGTATTGTCAAACCCACATCCGGCAAGATTCTAAAAGATAGCGGTTTAAAATTTGCTTATGTTCCGCAGAAGTTTAACCCATCGCACAGTTTGCCGTTACGTGTTCGGGATTTACTGGCATTAGAAGCGTGTGATACCACAACCAAACAGCAAATTATTGCGGAAACAGGCATTGAAAAATTGCAAGATGCCAAAGTTCAGCAACTTTCTGGTGGCGAACGCCAACGGGTACTTCTGGCACGGGCATTACTGCGCAAACCACAGGTTTTAGTGCTTGATGAACCGATGCAAGGTCTGGATATTCAGTCTGAAGCCGAGCTATATGAATATGTCCGCAGCCTGCCTGAGCGTTATGGCTGTGCAGTACTCATGGTTTCACATGACCTGCAATGGGTGATGCAAGGGACACATCGTGTAGTTTGCCTGAACAAACATATCTGCTGTAGCGGGTCTCCAGAAAATGTGCAGCAACATCCTGAGTATCAAGCCATTTTCGGGACACAACGAGCATTCTATCAGCATCATCATGACCACTGCGCACATGGTGACAGTCCGACAGCAAACTGTGAACATGACAGTCACCCCCATATTCACCCTGAACCGGAAGCTTAACGCATGATGGAATGGTTTCAACTTTTGCTCCCTGCATGGGTTATGGGTGCTTTACTGATTATTTTAACTGCGCCACTCGGCTGCCTCATGCTTTGGCGTCGTATGTCTTTTTTTGCAGACACCATGTCTCATGGCACGTTACTCGGCGTCGCAGTCGCTGGGGTTTTGCAGTTACCGATGTGGGTTGGTGTCGCAAGCTTAGCGATTTTACTGGTTTGTATTTTATGGATTTTGCACGATCGGCGTTTGCCTAACGATGCACTACTGGCGTTATGTGCGGCCACCTTGCTCTGTTCAGGTTTAATGCTGATTCAAAACCTCCCTGCCCTACGCCCTGAATTACTCAGTTATCTGTTTGGGGATCTACTCACCATTAGTTGGTCAGATCTGCCTATTTTTGCGGTCATTATTGTGGTGTCTGTCAGTATTTTATGGAAATTCTGGTCAGCACAAATTCAGATTGCAATTGACCCAGACATTGCGATCAGTGAAGGGGTTAACGCTAAATTACAGCGTTTTATCTTCATGCTGCTTTTGGCGTTATTTACAGTATTGGCACTACGTGCAGTCGGCTCACTGTTGATGGGCGCACTCTTGGTCATTCCAGCATTGGCAGCACGCCTCTTGGCAGACTCTCCTAAACAAATGGTGCTGTATGCTTTTATTATTGGTCAAATTGCTTTGGGTATTGGCTTATGGGCCAGCGCTCTACTCAACATTGCCAGTGGTTTAAGTATTGTACTGACCATGTCGAGTATTTTCTTTGCCCTATTTTGCTGGCAAAAAATTCGTAGCGCTTTATAAAAACGGATTTTCAACTTCCTGCTCGGGTTGATGTGCAATCTTCTCGGGCAAGTTGTCTTGTTGCTCTAATACTTCAACGACCTGATTAATCAAGCTTTGCAGTGCTTTTGCAGCCGCAAGCCCCTGCTGATCTTTGGTAATTTGCAGATTGCCATACAGATTGATGCAATCTAGCTGATTTTCTAAGGTTAAGTCATAAATTGCAGAGGATGACTGGTCTTCAGCAAATGGTTTAAACATATTCAGCTCCCTGAAACGGGGTTAAGATTTAAACAACTTTAATAAAAATTCCAATATACTATCAAGCAATGCTTTGAATAACTTTTTAATAAAGTTATCTTTCTCTTGATTCACAGTTTTTTCAATATCTTGCGTTACTTGTTGCACAGCATTACCAAAAGATTGCTGTAATGAACGAATGTCCGATGATGCTGATGGCGTAGCACATTGGCTATTTTGATCTGTTCCAACCAGCGCAAGAACACGACCTGCCTGAACATCACTGGTGGTGAGTGGCAAATCATAAATTTTGCGTTTAGTTTCTACAGAAAGCTGTGGAAATAAATTTAAGCCTGTTTGCTGTTCAATCTGACAAACACTGACAACCTGCACTTCTTGAGAGTTATTATTTGGAGCATAGTAAGCACTGATCACGCCTGTCTTCGGCATATATACCGCTTTAAACACCACACTCGGGACAATCACTTTGCCCTTTCCAATCGTTTTTAGGCGTTGACCTGCAAAGATCGGCCCTGTCACCACATAGGCATCCTGTTTTTGTTTTTTGACCAAGCTGCGGGTGGCTTCTTCAAGCTTACGCCAAACTTCCTGATTATTTTTTGGCGCTTGTGGCACCATATTGGCTAAAGAAAAACTGTCATGCTGCGAAGCTTTATCTGACATGTCCGCATTTGGGGACATATGCCCACGGTCATAACCTGAAGCGCGGTAATCCGCTAACGTAGAACGAAACTGCTCTGGAATTTGTTCTTCTTCATGAAACTGATCTTCACGTTTAATTTTCTGGCTTAAACGTGCTGCGGTTAGATGCTCAGCGCTCCATAAAGGTGTTTTAGATACGCCAGAATAGACCAAAGCAAAACCATTGAAACACAAAGGAAAAGTATTTTTATTCAAACTTTGCTTAACCAGTGCAGGAGGGGTCTGCTGATAAAATTGAGATAAGCATGAGTCTTGTGCAAAAACAGTGCTTGTCGCAGCAGCTGCACATAACAAAACGAGTCCTTGGATACTATGGTTAAGTTTTTGAGTCATATTGATTATCCTTGAGCACTAAAAACAGCTTAGCAAGCTCATTTTAGAAAGTATATGTGGTTTCTTTCAAATGACTAATCCTTATACTCATCAGATTGTCAGTTGCTTTTTACGTAACAGTTTGTTGTGGTTATACCACACTTATACCTATAATTTATTGATATTCCGTATACTTAGTTGCGGGTAATCCCAATCTATGGGATTGTTAATTCAGATTAAAAATCACACAATTTTTTAGTATTGGAGTTCGGGTATGCGTAATATTTTCGTTAGCATTGGGTTATTTATGGGAATGTTCACAGCAACTGCTGCGTTTGCAGAGCCTGCTGTACAACCAGGCGAGACTCTAGAAAGCCTGTCTCAAGTTAAAGTCAATACAACTGTAAATGGTCAACCAGGATCATTAGCAGACTTAATGAGCAGTGGCAAATATACACCTGTTCCTACGCCACAACCTACAGCAGATCATAACAATAGCCCTGCCGCAACTCCAGATACACCTGTATCTACACCAGCCCAATAAGTAATTAAAAAATAAAAAAACCAAGGTTTGAACCTTGGTTTTTTTATGGCTAGATTTCGATTTGCCCACCTAACTCAACCACGCGATTGGTTGGAATTTGGTAGAAATCACTGACGGGGCTGGTATTGCGTTGCATAGAAATAAATATCTTTTCTCGCCAAGGAGACATGCCATCTCCAACTTTATGCACCACACGATCTCGCGAAATAAAGAAGCTAATCTGCATGAGATCATACTCAAAGCCAAGTTCTTCATAGGCTTGTTTCAAATCACGTGGTACATTCGGCTCATCTTTAAAACCATAGAAAACTTGAATACGGTAAAAATGCTCAGTTAGAGTTTCAACTAAAATACGTTCTTTCTGGGCAACATATGGGACATCCTGAACCATCACAGTGATCAGGATGTTACGTTCATGCAGTACTTTATTGTGCTTAATATTATGCAGCATGGCATGCGGCACAACATTTGGGGTTCCAGTCAGGAATACGGCATCACCCTGTACCCAATGCACAGTATCTGAACCGATACTTTTAACAAATAAATCAATCGGTAAAGTATCATGCTCGAGTTTAGCAAACATTAATTCACGACCACGTTTCCAGGTCATCAAAATGCCAAAGGCAATCCCACCAATCAACAATGGAACCCAACCACCTGATATAATTTTCAGCGAAGTTGCAGCAACCAGCACAACATCCAAAACCAGAAATGGCGTGATCAGCAACAGTAGTTTTGGTGCACTCCATTTCCACGCATAAAAGATAAATACGCCAATCAGCAAAGTATCGCACAGCATAGTCAGAGTTACTGCCAAACCGTAAGCACTTGCAAGGTTCGAACTGGTTTTAAAAATCAGAATCAGAATAATGATGGCTGCCAGCAATAACCAGTTCAGAAAAGGTACATAAATCTGCCCTTCTTCTGATTCGGAAGTGTGCTTAATGCCAAACCGCGGTAAATATCCCAGTTGCACAGCCTGACGTGCCAAAGAAAACACACCTGAAATTACCGCTTGAGAAGCAATGACAGCTGCAATAGCGGCCAAGATAATCATTGGGTACAATGCCCACGAAGGTACAAGCAAGAAAAATGGGTTCTCAATTGCACTTGGATTACGCAGCAATAAGGCCCCTTGACCTGCATAATTCAACAATAGACAGGGTAAAACTACACCAAACCACGCGAAGCGAATTGGCGTACGACCAAAGTGCCCCATATCTGCATATAAGGCTTCGCCACCTGTCACGGTCAATACCACTGCACCCATAACAAAAAAAGACATCACTGGGTTGGTAAAAATGAATTCAACTGCCCAATGTGGACTAAACATTCCCAAGACAAGCGGTGTTTTGGCAATACTCATGATCCCAAAAATACCAATAGCCAGAAACCAAATCAGAGTGAGCGGTCCAAAAAGTTTACCAACAAATGCTGTGCCGTGTTTTTGGACTAAAAACAGTATCACCACAATCACAATTGCAATGGGCATAATATAAGGGTCAAAAACATCAGTTGCGATGGATAAACCCTCTACTGCCGAAAGCACTGAAATGGCTGGGGTAATAATTCCATCACCAAAAAATAGGGATGCCCCAACAAAACCAATTGCAATAAGATAGATTTTTTTATTATCAGCAATTTTTGCTTTACGCAGGTTCAAAGCAAGCAATGCCATAATGCCGCCTTCACCATTGTTATCGACGCGCATTACGATTGCTACATATTTAATGCTAATAATCAGCGTTAAACACCAAAAAATGATCGACAAAATACCCAAGACATTTGCAGGGCTAATGCCAAGTCCATGTGCCTCATGAAAAGATTCTTTTAGGGCATAGAGTGGGCTGGTACCAATGTCACCAAAAACGACTCCGAGCGCTGCGAGAGCCATCGCAGGCAATCTTGCCTTTTGGGTCATAGTTTGCATTGCATAATTAAACCAAGATGATTTTTGATGCAATCTTAGCATTTAAATAAAATTTTTTCTGTAAAGCGGCGATTAAATCTTGGCAGCCTGCTTTTTTTTAGTTACTATCGCACGCCTTGGTGAGGTGTCCGAGTGGCTGAAGGAGCACGCCTGGAAAGTGTGTATACGTTTGCGCGTATCGAGGGTTCGAATCCCTCTCTCACCGCCAAGATTCATTCCAGAATCATCCACTGGAATATAAAAAAAGGCTTAAATTTTTCAATTTAAGCCTTTTTTGTTAATCGCCAGTTTAACAAAATAATCAGGTTGCTGACTCTAAACGATAATAATGGTATTCCACATCTTTCTCTCTATAAACGGCATAGCTGTTTTGGCGAAAATCCGAGATCCACTCTGAACCTGTATAGCCTGCTATATGTCCATAAGTATGGTTACTGGTCGCATCAATAATATAAATATCGCCTTTCTTCGGTTTATTAAATGCAGGTTTAATTTGCTTATAGCCATTTTTCTCTAAAGTACGCCCCCAGTTTGCTGCTGCAATTGGGTGATTCGATACATTCGCTCCTGCTGTTTCCAAGGCAATACGTACATTACGCGCACATTTCTCTGAACTTCGTCTTGCTGAAATGCTTTCAAGTTTATGAGAAAATTTAGATAGATTAATACGTTGTGCCGCTAAATCCACATTATGATTAATATGTTGCTTTGTCATTTTAACATGATGTACTTTACGCTGCGGCTGCACATGCTGTACTTTCTTGGTCGCCACTCGTCTGTGTGCATGTCGGACGTGAACCTGAACAGAATGCGCATCGGTGTCATGCGCGTGAACTGCATGGTGAGCATGAATCATGACAAAAACCTATTTTTTACATCAAAACTTCAACAGCGTGCCATTGTAGAAGGAAATGTTTTCAGATGTGCTACAGGGTTGTAACAAATTTTAGACAGCTCTGCATTTTACACAGTGCTTATTGTGTAGGTAGGTTAGCTATATTTTTGATTTAAAAACGATATAACATATCAACCAAGATTTTAAACACCCAGTTTTGGTTGGTTATTTTTTAATCAAAAACAATCCATCGTAACCAACTTAAGCTAGCTTAAATATATATTAACAAAAAACATAATATTCATTTTTTAACCACAAAATATACCGTTTATCACAAATTATACCTACCTTATTGATAAAAATGTTTTTAACCTAATTAGCAATAACGGCATGCCAATATGTTAAAAACTAAAAAGGATGATGACTGGTTATGAAAATATGGCTTAAAAAATATGATCGGATTTTTTTGAGTGCTGGTGTACTCAAAGTGAGCTTGTTATTGGCGATTGTGCTCTCAGGTGGGCACATGCGCCCAGACTTATAAATCAAAAAAGCTGAACCCCTTTCGAGATTCAGCTTTTATTTATTGTTTATGCTTAAATGCTTAAGCCGCAACAGGGTTTGAGATTACGCGTTGTTTAATCACCGCATAACTAATTCCTGTCACAAAACTCCCCACTGCAATTGCCAGCAGGTATTGCAAAGGGTGATTAATCGCATTTGGAATAATCAAAGCAATGATTCCGCCATGTGGTGTCACCAATTGGCATTTAAACATGGCAACCAGTGCGCCTGTCACTGCACCACCCGCAATAGTACATGGAATCACACGAATCGGATCTTTGGCCGCAAAAGGGATTGCCCCTTCCGAGATAAAACACAAGCCCAAGACAACCGCAGCTTTACCTGCATCTTGCTCAGCTTTCGCAAATTTATTTTTTGCCAAAAAGGTCGCAATCGCCATACCCAAAGGTGGCACCATACCTGCAGCCATGGTAATTGCCATCGGTTCATAAGTTTGCGAAGTCAACAACCCCACCGTAAAGGCATATGCTGCTTTATTGATCGGCCCACCTAAATCAATACACATCATGCTGCCCAAGACTATGCCCATAATCATGGCATTGGTGGTGCCCATATTCGCTAGAAATATTTTTAACAATTCAAAGAGATGTGCAACAGGTTGCCCAACGATATAAATCATGATCAGACCGACTGCCAAACTGGCCAGTAAAGGAATAATCAGAATGGGTTTTAAGGCTTCAAGGCTCGATGGTAATTTGACTTTTTTGGCAAGAAACAACGCGATATAACCCGCCAGGAAACCTGCCACAAGCCCACCTAAAAAGCCTGCCTGTAGCTGCGCTGCCAATAAACCACCGATCAAACCTGGGGTTAAACCAGGGCGATCGGCAATTGAGTAGGCAATATAACCTGCAAGCATCGGAACCATCAGGGTAAATGCAGCCACCCCAATTTGTTTCAGTGATGCGGCAAAACTGCCATCGACAGGATTTAGACCAAAAATAAACGAAATCGCAATGATCAGACCGCCTGCCACGACCATTGGCAACATGTAGGACACACCTGTCAGCAAGTGTTTATAGATCCCAATTTTTTCTTTTTTCTCGGCAGATTCACTCGCGCCTGCCTGTTGTTTTCCTGACTCTAGAACTTTAGCTTCCTGAATCGCACTGGCAAAGGCTTTATCAGTCTGCTTCAACGCAAAGCCTGTACCACAACGATACACGCGCTTGCCAACAAAACGGTCAGTATTGACTTCAATATCGGTGGCTAAAATCACGATATCTGCGTCAGCAATCGCCTCAGGCGACAAAATATTTTTTGCCCCAACTGAACCTTGAGTTTCAACATGAATCTCATAGCCCAGTTTATCAGCACCATGTTGTAAGGCTTCAGCCGCCATAAAGGTATGGGCAACACCTGTTGGACACGCAGTAATCGCCACAAATTTGCGTGCTTCTGTCGAGGTTTGTGTAGGTTGTTGTGACCATTGTGCTGGTGTCTTGGCTGAATCTAGCGCTTGTTGTAAGGCTTGTACAGCATTCTGTTGGGCTTGTTCCAAAGACAACAAAGCAACTTTTTGTGCTGCAATATTGTGTAATGCAGGGAGTTTATCACCTAGTACAACAATGAGGTCTGTAGAGGTGCCTAGCGCTGACTCAAGATTTTCTACAACTTGGGCTTGATACCCTGCTTGACCTGCAACCTGTGCGAGTTTTTTTGCCAAAATCAACGCATTGATCGACTGTTCAGGGCTATGCGGAACAAATAAAATCTGGTGAATTTCTGACATCATATTAACTCAATGAATTGATGGCGATTTGTTGCTTCAAATCTTCAATGACCGATAAATCTGGCACATGAAAACCAATATGGGTCACAGCATGGCTGGCAATCGCTGTTGCTGTTTTTAGCGTTTCTTCAGGGCTATTGTGACTCAACAAGCCATGAATCATACCCGCAACCAGTGAATCACCTGCACCTACAGTGCTTTTCACCTGAACATGCGGCGCTTGAGCATGCAGTGGGTGTGTCGGGTGCAGCCAGTTCACACCTTGCTCGCCCATTGACACAATAATATGCTGAATCTGCATATGCCCCAGTGATTGAAACAATTGCTGCTGTTCAGCAAAACTGTTTGCCGGCAAATGATAGGTTTCTGTTAACTCATCACTGTTGGGCTTGATCAGCCACGGGTTGGCTGCAATTGCAGCGCGCAATGCAGAACCACTGGTATCTACTGCGACTTTTTTATCCTCTCGATTGAGAAACTCAATTAAGGCGCGTAGTTCGCTTGGCTCAAAACCTTGTGGCAAACTGCCAGCAATCACCACCATATCCATATCAGCAATCATGGCTTGAATTTTTTCACGCAACTGCAGCTTAGCATTGGCATCAATATAAAGACCCTGACCATTAATATCGGTCATACGACCTGATGCTTCCGCAATTTTAATATTTTGGCGAGTTTCACCTTGAATATAAACAAACTGGTTGTCAAAGTGTTCTTTGGCAAAATGCGCATCAAAAATCTGACGATTCGCTTCACCTAAAAAACCTGTCACCACCACATCATGTCCCAAATCTTTGAGGACTTGTGCGACATTTAAGCCTTTACCCGCAGCATGGGTTTCTACAGTATGATGGCGGTTGACTTCACCCACATGTAGCACGTCAAGTTGCAACGTGACATCGATTGCGGGGTTGAGCGTCACTGTTAAAATTTTTGCCATAGAACTTACTCAACTAAATCACGGACTGCGGTTGCACTGTCACACAACAATGCACGTTGTGCCAATTGCTGACAATCGGCAAAATTTAACTGGCGTATTTGTGCTTTGACTAAAGGAATACGCGTGCTCGACATACTCAGTTCATCCACCCCAAGCCCCATTAAGATAGGAACAGCTTTCGGATCACCTGCCAATTCACCACAAATGCCGACCCATTTGCCATGCTGATGTGCGGCGCGTACGGTCTGATCAATCAACAATAAAATACTGGGGTGCAAACCATCTGCCTCGGCAGACAACACAGGATGACCACGGTCAATTGCCATGGTGTACTGGGTCAGGTCATTGGTTCCAATACTGAAAAAATCAACTTCCTGCGCCAAAATTGGTGAAAGTAATGCTGCTGCAGGGACTTCAACCATGATGCCCACTTCCAAATGTTCACACGGATGTGCTGCACGCACTTCATCTAAAATGGCTTTGGCTTCACGCCATTCTTCTACACGCCCAATCATTGGGAACATAATCCGTAATGGGCGGTTATCAGCTGCTTTGAGCAATGCCACCAATTGCTGACGTAGCAATTCGGGCTGACGCAAAGTCAAGCGAATACCACGTAAGCCCAAGAACGGGTTTTCTTCAGGTTCCATCGGCAAATATGGCAATGGCTTGTCACCACCGACATCGAGGGTACGCACGACCAGTGGGCGACCTGCCAAGGCATCAAACACCACGCGGTAATCCGCTTCTTGAACGGCTTCATTTGGCGCACTGTTATGCGACATAAACACCAATTCTGTTCGCAATAAGCCAATCGCTTCTGCACCTTGCTCAACCGCTTGGGTCGTGGCGTGGACTTTACCAATATTTGCCGCAATCTCGACAGCATGCTGATCTAGCGTAATCGCAGGTTCCAGACAATCTTGCTCCGCTTGCTCACGAAGTTGGCGTTGACGCTCCCGCTCGGCAATTGCCTGTTCAATGCGCTGTGCTTCGGGTTTCACCACAAATTCACCCGTATCACCATTGATCAAGACCACACTATGATTTGTAATATTGAGTACAGCCGCTCCTGCCCCAACCACAGCAGGAATACCCAGCGCACGTGCCACAATCGCGCTATGTGCGCTGGCACCACCAACAGCAGTTAAAATGCCAGCAACGCGGTCTTTATTTAAGCGAGCCACATCACTTGGCCCAACGTCGTGCATCACAAGAATATAGGGTTCTTGTGGTTCGGTAATTTCTGGTGCACTACATAACACTGCCAATACACGCTCACCAATATCACGCAAGTCAGCAGCACGTTCTGCCAACAAACGATCATTTAAAGACTCTTGGGCTTTGGCAGCTTCTTCAATATGCTCATGCCATGCAGCTGCGGCAGATAAATTCTGCTTCAACCCTCGTTGTACACTCTGGATCAGATCTGGATCATCCAGCATTTCCAGATGTGCCATAAAAATCTGTTTAATCGTATCAATCGAACTTTGGGCAATAAACTGGCGAATACTGTTTTTGACCTGATGAATGGCGATATCAAACTTTTCGCTTTCGATTTTAACACTCGAACCAAAGCGTTCATATTGGAACTGGCGTGGCTTGACCACATGTGCAGGGCCAAATGCCAGACCTGATGAAGCAGCAATACCATGACTCTGATCTGGGACAGTCAGCGCCGATACCATGGAATTTGTAGGTTCAGGCGCGACAACTGGGTCAGCCTCGTCTTGAATGGGTTCAACATCTTCACCCAAACCTTGTTTCACGGCGGCAACCACCGCACTTAGACCAGCGACTGCATCGGTTTCAGGTTCAGCAATAAAGGTCAGGGTTTGCCCACGTTTACAGCCGAGTGACAACAGCTTGGTTAAGCTTTTGGCAGATACAAATTGCCCACCATCGACAGACACCTGTATCTCACCTTGAAATGCTTTACAGGTATTGACCAACTGCGTGGCAGGTCGCGCATGTAAGCCGTGCGCATTGGCCAGTATCACGCGCTGTGATACCCAGTCAGGAATCACATCTGCACCAATCAATTGGGCCAGATGTTGAGCATTTTGCTGTTGGCTCAGCGCTTGTAACTGTTCAGGATCAAAGAAAATATCCATGAGTCGGTTAAACTGGGTCATATCGAGCTGCGGATTGCTGGCAATACACAACAAGGTTCCAAGCTGTTGACCTTGGTACTGAATCGGCTGTTCAGCTTTAATGATACTCACCGCAGGGCTGAGCACATGCTGATTGGCGCTGATTGACCAAATATCTTCACCCAGATGAATCATGTTTTTGGGTTGTAACTGGCTTAAAAAGCCACATTCCACCATTTTTTGTTGTTTCAGCAACTGGCTAGCTTGCCAGAAAAAATCATCAATATCAGTAACAACTGCTTGTGTTGAAATCAGATTTTCATGCAAATTCAAAGAAGGTGGTTGTGCTTGTAATAATTCAATAATTTGCTGAGCAGATTGAGCATTTTGCACACGCTCAGAGACATCATCGAGCAATGCTCGGGTCAGAATTTGTAAAACTTGTAAATGTTCATCTGACTTTGCAGCAATGACCACTGCTAAATAAATCTTGTTTTCACCATCCCAGACTACACCTTCAGGGAAGTGAGCCAAACGCACGCCTGTTTCTAAAATGTACTGGCGTGACTGTGGTGTCCCATGAGGAATCGCAATTCCCTGTCCTAAATAAGTTGCACTTTGCTGTTCACGCCCAATCAGACCTTGAATATATTCAGGTTGAACCAGTTGATCTTCAACCAAAATATCCACTAGACATTGCAACGCCTGAGCCTTATCGACAGCATGCTGATTCATCCGAACATGTTGTGTATCTAGCGCTAACATAAGAATTCCTTGAAAAACATCATAAGTCGAGTTGAGGCGGTGCCTTTCTAGAAAAAAAAGAAAGGCGGATTCTACTCGGGTTTGCACTGAAAATCAGTTTTTTGATCATCATAACTTGGGTTTTTTGTGGCGCAAAATCATAGCTTTTAAATATTAATTGAGAATTAAGCTATTACGTCTAAAGATTAGACAAATCAGAGCTTACAAATGGCATGGTCATCGCGCATTTATTCAGCAAACCCACAGATGTTATCGGCTTAACACAGCAGTATCATGCCTAAAAAGCTTTTATAATACCTGTTGTATATTTGCATCAGAGATGGATATGACCCCTGCCTGTAAGTTGCTTCAATCGAAAAAAATTTCATTTAGCCTGCATGAATATGAACACGATGCCAATGCCAAAAGTTTCGGTCTAGAGGCCGCAAAAAAGCTCAATCTGGCTGTCCATGAAGTCTTTAAAACCTTATTGGTTACAGATGATAAAAATCATTATGTTGCGGTGCTTCCTGTCAACCATCAGTTAAACCTGAAAAAAGTCGCGACTGCACTGGGCTGTAAAAAACTACACATGGCAGACCCGAAAGATGCAGAACGTCTGACAGGTTATCTGGTCGGTGGCATTAGCCCATTAGGTCAAAAAAAACGCCTGAAAACTGTGATTGATGCCAGTGCCGAGGCTTTAGCCAAACTTTATGTCAGTGGCGGAAAACGCGGACTGGATGTCGGTTTATCACCGCAAGATTTGGCACAACTGCTTGGCGCTCACTTTGCCGATATCATTGATGTATAAAAACGGATGCATCAAATAAAAAAAGACCTCACATGGAGGTCTTTTTTATGCAAAT
Source organism: Acinetobacter sp. ANC 4636 (assembly GCF_054454555.1). Classification (NCBI taxonomy): domain Bacteria; kingdom Pseudomonadati; phylum Pseudomonadota; class Gammaproteobacteria; order Moraxellales; family Moraxellaceae; genus Acinetobacter; species Acinetobacter sp. ANC 4636. The sequence continues at coordinate 162,567 of NZ_JBTKVD010000005.1, forward strand.
CGACAGATTAAACGAACCGCAAGAACAGCCAGTAAAGTGATGCTGAAAGTACCATCGCACATGGCAAGGTCAACACCCATGCCATCAAAATGCTTTTCACGGTTGCCCACTGCAACCCTGATTTATTTGCGGTCATGGTACCCGCTACCGCACTGTTGAGTACATGTGTGGTACTAACAGGTAAACCAAACTTGTCTGCGGCAATAATCGTTCCCATCGCAACAAGCTCTGCTGACATGCCTTGACCATAAGTCAAATGGGTCTTCCCTATACGCTCACCAACAGTCACGACAATACGCTTCCAACCGACCATGGTTCCCAGCCCCAAAGCCAATGCAACAGCCACTTTGACCCAGGTTGGAATATACTGAGTCGCTTTGTCGAGGTTTTGACGATAATCGTCTACAGTTGCTTTTTGTGCAGGCGATAACTGTGTTAAATGATTGCCTTTATCCAACTCTTTTAAACTTGCATTGCTGAGATACATGTCATTACGCAAATTAACAGTCGCTTTCTCAGGTACTTTTGCCATGCTGCCATAACTGGCAACAGCATCACCCAAATGATTTGACAAACTTGCTACAGCAGGCATGACCTGCGGATTATATTGATGCGTTTGAATAAATTTAGTTAACACATCCCGTGCTTGTAATTCAGGCATCGCTGGCTGATGATCAACCGCCAAGATATGCGCCGTTTTCTCAGACAAAGCAGCAAATGACTGTACCTGCGCAGGATCCATCGTTTTATTTAAAGAATAAGCCAATGGCACAATCCCGATCAAAATCAGCATGATCAAGCCCATACCTTTTTGACCATCATTTGAACCATGAGCAAAACTCACCCCTGTACAGGTACAAATCAACAAAGTGCGTACCAAAAATGAAGGCGGCTTATTGCCTTCTGGGGCAGCAAACAATTCTTTTTGACGCTTTTTCATCACCAGTTTTAACAACAGGAAGGCAGCAGCAGCCAAACCAAAACCAATCAAAGGTGAAAAGAACAAGGCTTTGGCAACTTTTAGAACCTGCCCCATATCCACACCGCTAACACCATTGGTTGCCGAGTGTAACAACTGGTTCATGATGCCCACACCAATAATTGAACCAATCATGGTATGTGAACTTGATGCAGGAATACCAAAAAACCATGTCCCCAAATTCCAGAGAATCGCAGCCAGTAACAAGGCAAACACCATTGCAAACCCTGCACCACTGTCAACATGTAAAATCAGCTCGACAGGTAATAACGCAATAATGCCGTAAGCCACCGCACCGCTGGCAGTCAGAACACCCAAAAAGTTAAAAAAGCCCGACCACATCACTGCAACAGGGGCAGGCATGGCATTGGTATAAATCACCGTGGCGACAGCATTGGCAGTGTCATGAAAACCGTTCACGAACTCAAACCCCAAAGCGATCACCAATGCCATTCCCAACATGATGAAAGAAAACACACTCAGCGGTGGAACTTGTGACAAATCAAAAGTCAGTTGCACGCCAATATAAGTTAAGGACGCCAATACCACTAAGGCAAAGACATATTTAAACCACTGCGGCGCAGGAAGATGAATATTTTTAGGAGAAGAATTTGTTGTGGTTTGGGCAATTGCTGGCGCTGGATGCGCTTCAGTAACAATTGATACCTGATGATTCATGTGATTTGTGAAATACCATAAAATTGTGTAAATTTTGAGACCAATTTATGACAGTTAAATGACATTTTAAATTTCAGGTGCTTCAATTTATAATCGAGGTTTTTACAGTACCAAAAACGACTAAGCTAAAATATAAAACTGCCAAACCCAATCAGCATTTGTCAAAAACTGGATACAAGAAATTGTCATCCATCACTGCTTGAGTCGAGACCTCATTACAATCACCTTTATTATTTTAGTCAGCCTCTCATTTTTAAATGCTTTAATTTGGTCGATGATCAGGGTTTTAATACACTTTTCTAAAGACTGAATCATAGATCGCCAACACATTTCCCTGTAAGCAAACAAAATAAACCCGAAAAAATTTGCTCAATCAGCATGTCAAGAGTCATGGGATTTCCATTTCCCTCAAAAAATAAATAAAATTAAATAAACACCAGCTTAACTAAAAAAAACTCAATTAGGTTTCATTATGCTCGATAGCAAACAATGCCAAGCGTTTCTCGCTGTCGCGGAAACTGGCAGCTTTGAACACGCCAGTTTACAGTTACATTTAACCGCTTCGGCAGTATCACTGCGTGTACAGGCACTCGAGCGGCAGCTTGGACAAATGTTATTGATTCGTGGGCGACCTTGCCAAACCACACCCGCAGGTGAGCAATTGTTGCAATATTTGCAGCGGCAGCGTTTTATGGAACAGAATTTTCTGCAAAATCTACAGGGCAAACAGGCAAATTCTGAGTTTATTAAAGTAGTTATCGCCAGTAATGCCGATTCACTCGCAACATGGTTACTTCCCAGCCTACAAAATATTGTTATTCAACAACAAATTGCCCTAGAAATTCGCATAGATGACCAGTCTTTGACTCATGCTCTCCTCGAAGCAGGGCAAGTCCACGCGTGTATTTCAGTAGAAGCTCAACCTTTACGGGGTTGTTCCGCCAAAGCCTTGGGGTATATGCGTTACAAGATGGTCGCAACACCCACTTTTATTGCCCGCTGGTTTAAGCACGGCGTCTCTCGCCAAAGCCTGATGCAGGCACCTGCGGTTATTTTCAATCAAAAAGATCACATGCATCAAAATGTATTGCTGAAACTGCATGGTTTGACTGCAAACAGTTACCCCTATCATTTCATTCCATCATCCGAAGCCTTTGTACACGCCATTCATCGTGGTTTAGGTTATGGTCTTGTACCTGATTTACAGCTCGGCGCAGCGTTGGAGCTTGGTGAATTAGTTGAAATTTTACCTGAAGCACAAACCGATATTTTGCTGTACTGGCATCATTGGCAACAACAATCCACACCATTACAACAGCTAACCCAGCAGATTTGCCAGAACAGCCAGCGTTTTTTACATCCAGTTTAATGACCAGTCAAAATGAACTGTATGCTGCCTTGTACACTGTGCAACAAAACATCTCAATACATTCATTTTTACCGCGTTATCCTATTGTATTGTACGCGTGGGTCATAAGGAGAGATCTATGAACAAGGTAAAAGTGATCTTGGGAAGCTTAGCGGTTCTTTCAATATTGAGCTTGTCAGGTTGTCTATACGATCCTTTCTGGTGGGGTGATGGTCCTCATCATGAAGGTGGGCACTACGAACGAGGCGGTTATGGCGAAGGTCACGGCGGTGGTCGTGGTGAAGGTCGTGGCGGTTGGTAAACCCTTCTCATCTGTAGTCGCTATTGGGTCTGTACTTGAGTTGGCCCAATAGCGACTCATTTTCGACAACAGTACCGTCTCGGTATGGTTTTTCGTATTTTTTGAAAAAATTTTTAGTATTTTCACAATGAATTATTACAAATGATCCTGAAATAAAAAATGATCTGTCAAATTATAAATATAAGATATTGAAATATAAAAATTTAATTAAATCAATAAATTTAATTCACTGCAAATAAACCCATATATCTTGTAAGCCTTTAGTGCCAATTTTCACCATAGCTTTACACATTGGCTCTTTCCCTATATCTAAAAATGGCTCTCGTTTCTTTGCTCTCCAAACGACAAATTAAAGTTACTGGAAGTATGCATACACGACTGTTGCTATTGATGTTGTTGTAACAAAAGCCTATTCGAGTTGAGTTCGACACACGATCTAGCAGCATTTTTGCAGGACATTTGCACATCAAGCTGCATTTGAAAATGCAAAATCCCAAGTCATGAATTAAGGAAAATCGTATGGCAACACATCAGGCTGTTTATGTGAATACCGCTCAAAGCGGTCGCCATTTTAGTGGTCTCAGTCTTCGTGACCCAAAGATCATTTTTTTCAATAAAAGGGAAAATTGGTATCAGCCATTGATCAGGCTGATCCAATACGGCTGTCAGGGCTACATTTCTTAGCGTATTCAGCACACCTAAAAGCAATCCTTTTCGTCTTACTTGCAGAGTAGCTCGGCTTGTCCTTGCTGCGGAAGGTGCACGCTTTTTTCAGGCATTGCTCGCTCAATTAGATTCATTTTTTCTTTTTTGTGAAGGTTTTTTATGACGCAGACCCATGAGAGCAACTCCTCCTCTCAAGATTTAAAACACGGACTTAAGTCACGTCATCTTACAATGATCTCAATTGCAGGTGTGATTGGAGGGTCATTATTTATAGGTTCAGGAAGTGTCATTTACTCTGCTGGTCCAGCCGCAATTTTAGCTTATGGATTGGGTGGATTACTGATTCTGTTTATTATGCGTATGCTGGGTGAGATGGCTGTTCTCAACCCAGATAGTGGTTCATTTTCCACCTATGCTGACCGTGCAATTGGGCGTTGGGCTGGTTTTACCATTGGCTGGTTGTATTGGTGTTCATGGGCATTACTCATGGGCTGGGAAGCTTATGTTGCGGGTAAAATTTTAAATAGCTGGTTTCCGCTGATTCCAATCTGGATCTATATGCTCACGGTAATCACTGCGTTAGTCTTGGTGAACCTACAAAACGTGAAAAATTACGGTGAATTTGAGTTCTGGTTTGCTTTAATCAAAGTGATCGCCATTATTATTTTCCTGGTGATTGGTAGTTTAGCCATTTTACATCTCTGGCCATGGGCTACACCGTCGGCTCAGGGCTTTACTAACCTTACGTCTCAAGGCTTTATGCCAAATGGTTTTTCATCCATCATCACGGCTTTACTTGGGGTGATGTTTGCCTATATCGGTGCGGAAATTGTCACGGTTGCTGCGGCTGAATCGGATAACCCTGCACGAGAAATTCGTAAAGCATCCAATTCGATTGTTTGGCGAATCATGCTGTTTTATGTTGGCTCAATGTTCATTACTGTGTGCCTGATTCCACACAACAATCCACTTTTAAAAGATGCAACTTGGGGAACATACAGTGTGACTTTAACGGCGCTGGGCGTACCTGAAGCACGTCATATTGTGAACTTTGTGGTACTCACTTCGGTATGTAGCTGCTTTAACTCGGCACTATACACCTGCTCACGCATGTTGTTCTCTCTGTCAAAACGTGGTGATGCACCAAAAAGTTTTGGTTCAATCAACAGTAAAGGTAGCCCTTGGATGGGTGTCTTGGTCTCTTGTAGCTTTGCCGTATTTGCTGCCATTTTGACTGCAACGGGCAGTATGGATGTCTATGATATTTTCATGCTGGCAACAGGTACAGCAGCACTGTATGTTTATCTCACCATTGCCTGCTCACAACTTCGCTTACGCAAGAAACTTGAAGCAGAAGGTCAGAAAATTGACTTTAAAATGTGGCTTTTCCCTGGCTTAACCTATGCCGTGATTTTCACCATCGTCGGTGCCATTATTATGATGCTGATTGAAGGCACTTACTTCAAAGAAGTCATCTACACCTCAGGTTTGGCGCTGTTTATTGTCATTCTTGGTTTATGTGCTCAGAAATTTAACTGGGGCAAAGAACAACAACCCGAACTTGATCAAGAAAAAATACCAGGTTAAATCTATCACTGATGCTACCGAAGAACCCACCCTGTGTGGGTTTTTTTTCTTGATCGGTCATGCTGTTCTAGCCAATTTAGCAATCTTGTTTAAAGATGATTTTTCCTGATTGTTATATTTACAACTCAGTCGCTCTAGTGAGTTCGGAATTGAAATCAAAAGAGAAATATATCTCTCAAATATGCTTCACCAACATCAACCTCAAAACCACCTCATCAGACAGTCAAATACTCTTGTCATGATCCATATTTTTGCAATTGCTGTTTTAATATTTCGCATCTCTTGACCAAATAGAGAGATTCGAATCGCTTATTTTATATATTTCTAAAAATTCCAAGCCATAATTGCCAAAAAGTGATTTTGGTTGATGGGCAAATGTCATATTTCTGCAAAAAAAATTTCGTATTTTGAAATCTATTTTTATTCGATTTTTACAGATAATTAAATGCACAATATAGCGTGATTAGTTTTGTATATTCACATGAAAAATATAAGAATTAAAAAAACCATTTGATAAAAATATGCGATAAATATCACATTTTATTTAAGATAAGTTACTCATTTTTCAATTAAATTACGCAATTGGCTCTTTCCGCATATCAGGAAATGGCTCTCGTTTATTAGTTGGCGACCCATCAAATTAAAGTTACTGGAAGTATGCATACACAAATGGTGTTGTTTACCAGATCGCTTTTTTCTCTATGCAATCTGGTAACAACTCAACAAATTTGTAGGGCATTTGTATTTGATTATGCAATGCCCTAAGTCATGAATTAAGGAAAATCATATGGCAACACATCAAGCTGTTTATGTGCATGCCGCCTCAAGCGGTCGCCATCATATCGCTAGTGACCGTCAGGGTCAGACAGGTTCTTTTTCACATTTTGGGGTCATTGGTATTTTTGCCAATGCAGTTGCAATGCCTGATTTGGGCAAAGCACATTTACTCTCTCTTTCCTTGCAGAGTAGTTAGGTTCGTCCTTGCTGCGTAACCCACAGTGCCTTCGGGCAAATGGGCGTTCGATATAAATCCATTTTTTCTTTTTTGAAGGTTTTTTATGACGCAAGCAAATCAAGCCTCACTCTCTCAAGGCTTAAAAAACCGCCATGTCACCATGCTGTCTATTGCAGGTGCTATTGGCGCAGGTTTATTCGTCGGTTCAGGACATGCCATTGCTTCCGCAGGTCCTGCAGCTATTTTGGCTTATTTCATCGCAGGGACACTGGTAGTTCTGGTCATGCGTATGCTTGGTGAAATGGCTGTTTCACAACCCGACAGTGGTTCGTTTTCAACTTATGCCGATCGTTCGATTGGTAAATGGGCTGGGTTTACTATCGGCTGGTTGTACTGGTGGTTTTGGGTCTTGGTTATTCCATTTGAAGCCAATGCCGCAGCCGCGATTATTAACTCTTGGATTCCTGGCGCACCGATCTGGTTGCTCGCCTTCCTGATTACCGCCGCACTGACTGTAACTAACCTGTTTAGCGTAAAAAATTACGGTGAATTCGAGTTCTGGTTTGCATTAATCAAAGTAGTGTCGATTATCGCGTTCATTATTTTTGGTTGTGCTGCTGTGTTTGGTTTCTCTCCGAACCCAGAAGTCAGCGGGGTTAAACACCTATGGGATCATGGTGGTTTTATGCCAAATGGTTGGGGGCCAGTCTTGGCTGCGTTACTAACCACCATGTTCTCATTTATGGGTTCTGAAATTGTCACGATTGCTGCAAGTGAGTCAAAAGACCCTGAACATCAAATTACCAAAGCAACCAACTCGGTCATTTGGCGTATTGCATTGTTCTATATCGTGTCAATTTTCATTGTGATTGCACTTGTGCCTTGGAATGACCCTAACTTACCAAGTATGGGGTCATATCAAACTGTATTGTCTGTATTGCACGTACCACATGCAAAATTGATGGTTGATATTGTGGTATTGACCTCTGTGGCCAGCTGTTTGAACTCGGCACTCTATACCGCTTCACGTATGGTGTACTCTTTAGGAGTACGTGGCGATGCGCCTTCGTTTACCAAAAAAGTAAACTCGCAGCATACGCCTGTATATGCGGTTTTACTGTCAACAGCAGTTGCGTTTATCTGTACTTTTGCCAACTATGCTGCACCAAAAGCCGTCTTTAACTTCTTGCTTGACAGCTCTGGTGCAATTGCGTTGCTGGTTTATCTGGTGATTGCATTCTCGCAATTGGCAATGCGCAAAAAACTGGTGGCTGAAGGTAAACAGCTCACCATGAAAATGTGGTGCTTCCCGTACCTGACTTGGGCAGTGATTGTCTTTATCATCGCGGCACTTGCGACCATGGCATTTGATCCAGCGCATACACATGAAATTACTTCAACGGCGATTCTAAGTGTGTTCGTGGTCATCTCTGGTTTGATTGTAACTAAGCGCCGTAGTGAAAAAGCACCTTCTGCCATAGTAGAAAGCAAATAATCAAATTTAATACAGGCATAAACCTATGCCTGTATTCACAGGTTGATGCTGAAGAAAAAGTAAATTGGTCAGGTTATTTAGATTACTGTGTCTGGCATGGACATACTAATACTACTCTCCCAAATCCCTGACTTTGTGAGCGCTAACACAATTTACTTTTTCGACAGCATCACGTTGGTCTAGCGACCAAAGGAAACAAGGAGATTTGGCGATCTCCTTGTTTTTTTTATTGGTGGATTTTAATTCAGTGTTGGCACACCCGCTTCACGCAAGCACTGCAACAGCACGCCAAATGCCATCACCATATCTTTTTCATCGACACAGGCAAAACCCATCAACAAACCACGCTGTGCACGCGCATGCGACTGCATATAGTATTGTGACAGTGGACGTACCTTCACTCCACGTTCTAGTGCCTTGGCGGCAATCGCCACATCATCACAGTAGGTTGGCAGTTTCATCACCAAATGCAACCCCGAAGCTTCATCGTATTCATGCAAAAAGTCTTTGCCCAAATACCGGTAAATCAAATCAATCAGGAAAGAACGGCGCTTGCCGTAGAGTAAGCGCATACGGCGAATATGTGCTTCATAGTGCCCTTCGCGAATAAACTCCGCCAATGCCTTTTGCACCAGCAAATGCCCACCGCGATACAGTTCGGCTGCAACAATACGTAACGGTGAAAACAATGGCTTTGGCACCACCAGATAACCAATGCGTAACGCTGGATAAATGGTTTTACTAAAGGTTCCCATATAAATCACAGGTGCTTCGGGTTCTAAACCTTGCAAAGATGGATATGGCTGTCCTGAAAAACGGAACTCACTATCGTAGTCATCTTCAATAATCCAGCTGCCATGCTGACGTGCAATATTTAATAATTGTTTACGACGTGCCAGACTCAAATGCGAACCGAGCGGATATTGATGCGATGGGGTCACAAAAATCAGTTTAGGCGCTTGTTTGGGGTTATCTTCTGGAATAATGCCTTCAATATCGACAGGCATAGGACGCAAATGCAGCCCGTTAATCCGCAAAGTATTGCGCATACCCCAATAGGCAGGATCTTCAATCCAGACATGGTCACCAATATCACTCAGTGCCCGTGACACCAAATCTATGCCTTGGTGAATGCCTTCGGTAATAATAATCTGATCGACATCACATTGCACTGAACGCGCTACACGCAAATAATCTGCCAAGGCGCTGCGCAGCTCGACACAACCACCTGCATTACTATAAATCAGGCGATTAATGTCTGGTTCACGGCTTAAACGCGCCTGAATTCGGCTAAAAATATGATGAGGAAATTCAGTTACATCGGGTGCACCTGGCACAAAAGCACCCCACTGATGTGGAGATGCAGCGGCATAACCCATCAGGCTCGCCCCACGATTCGACAACGTATAATCACGTCGTAGTGGTTGCAAATGTGGCTGAGCTTTCTTTTTCTGGCTGTTTAAAAATGCTTCAGGCAATTTCTCGGCAACCCATGTGCCATGCCCTGTACGCGCTTCAACATAACCTTCCGCTTGCAGCTGTTCATAAGCCGTCAGTACAGTATTTCTCGACACATGAATTTCACCTGCCAGATCACGCGATGCAGGTAATCGAGTCTTCGGTTGTAATACGCCTTCCACAATGGCACTACGCAAGCAACGAAATAACCGTTGATGTAGCGTACCCTCGGCGTCTTGTTGTAATCGTTGCAACAAATGATCTCCAAGCAGGCTACGCAATTGGCTCTCTCCTTCTGTATTAAAGTGGCTCTCGTTAGTTGCCGCCTAAAGCGCGAAATTATAGCGATACACAGTGATTGTAAACCATCATAATCCATGATGATGCTATACATACGTACAAGCTGTAACCGATGACAAAAATGAGGGATTAACATGAGCGATAAACATACTGCACTGAACGAGCGCAAACAGCAAGCAACTCCACGTGGCGTAGGTGTAATGTGTCAGTGGTATGCAGAAAAAGCTGAAAACTCAACTCTTTGGGATGCTGAAGGCAACCAATTTATCGACTTCGCTGGTGGTATCGCAGTATTGAATACTGGTCACCGTCACCCGAAAGTGATTGCTGCTGTGACTGAACAGTTAACTAAATTCACGCACACTGCTTACCAAGTTGTCCCTTACGAAAGTTATGTAGCTTTGGCTGAACGTATTAACGAACGTGCGCCAATCGCAGGCCCTGCAAAAACAACCTTCTTCTCTACAGGTGCAGAAGCTGTAGAAAATGCAGTAAAAATTGCACGCGCTTACACAGGTCGTCACGGCATCATTACTTTTGGTAACGGTTTCCACGGTCGTTCTTTCATGACTATGGCAATGACAGGTAAAACTGCACCTTACAAACGTGACTTCGGTGTTATGCCTGCTGGCGTATTCCATGCACGTTACCCAGTTCCTGCAAAAGGCGTGTCAATTGAAGACGCGATCGAAAGCATCGAAAACATTTTCAGTGAAGACGTTGCTGCACATGACGTTGCTGCAATCGTTCTTGAACCAGTTCAAGGTGAAGGCGGTTTCAACGTTGTTCCTGCTGAATTCTTAAAACGCCTTCGCGCACTTTGCGACAAACACGGTATCTTGTTAGTTGCTGACGAAGTTCAGTCTGGTTTTGCACGTACTGGTAAATTGTTCGCAATGAACTACTTTGAAACTAAAGCAGACTTGATCACTATGGCGAAAAGCTTAGGTGGCGGCTTCCCGATTTCTGGTGTTGTTGGTCGTGCCGAAGTCATGGACGCTCCAAACCCAGGCGGCTTAGGTGGTACTTATGCAGGTAGCCCAATCGCCGTTGCTGCAGCTCATGCCGTGATCGATGTCATCGAAGGTGAAAACCTGTGCGAACGTGCCAATGAATTGGGTGCTGAGCTTGTTGCAACTTTAGAAAGCATCAAAGCAGCATCTGGCGACGTTGTTACTCACATCCGTGCCTTAGGTTCTATGGTTGCTGTTGAACTTGAAACTGCTGAACAAGCAAAAACTGTACAACAATATGCAATGGACAACGGTCTATTGATCCTGACTTGTGGTAAATATGGTAACGTGATCCGTTTCTTGTATCCATTGACTATTCCTGTTGAACAATTCCGTCAAGGTCTAGACATCTTGAAACAAGGTTTTGCAACTTTAAATACCACAACAAATTCTGCGGAGCAATCTGCATGATCCAAACTAACTTGCAGTATTTGCTAAAACACCCAGATATTGCGTTTGAAGCACCTGCTTCAGACGACTATATCGAAGTGAATGACGCTGCTACAGGTGAAACGCTGGCGTGGGTAAAAACCCACGACAGCGCAGCTGTTGAAGCAGCCATTTTACGTTCTGAAAAAGCACAGGCAGCTTGGAAAAAACAAACTGTGACTGCGCGTGCCGACGTATTGTGGGCATGGTACAACCTCATGCTGGCTCACAAAGAAGATTTGGCACAAATCTTAACGGCTGAGCAAGGCAAACCACTGGCGGAAGCACGTGGCGAGATTGGTTACGCAGCTTCTTTCATTCGTTGGTTTGCTGAACAAGCACGTCGTATTGATGGTGAAGTTTTACCTTCAGTGCAACCACAACAACGCTTACTTGTGATTAAACAAGGCATTGGTGTGACTGCGGCGATTACCCCTTGGAACTTCCCAGCGGCAATGATCACCCGTAAAGCAGCGCCAGCGATTGCAGCAGGTTGTTCTATGTTGGTTAAACCAGCAGAACAAACCCCTTTAACAGCTTACGCACTTGAAGTACTTGCACTACAAGCAGGCTTACCTGTTGATGTTCTCATTAACATCAGTGGTGATGCTGCAGAAGTCGGCAAAACTTTATGTGACAGCGACATCGTACGTAAACTCAGCTTCACAGGTTCAACCCAAGTAGGTCGTATCCTGATGCAACAATGTGCACCAACCATCAAGAAACTTTCTCTTGAACTGGGCGGTAATGCACCTGTGCTGATTTTTGATGATGCGAATCTGGATCAAGCCGTTCAGGGCATCATGGCAAGTAAATACCGTAACAGCGGTCAAACTTGTGTCTGCGCAAACCGTATCTATGTTCAGGACGGCATCTATGATGCATTGGCTGAACGTCTGGTTGAAACTGTAGCGAAACAGTTGAAAGTTGGTGACGGTCGTCACGAAGGTTCAACTCAAGGGCCGCTAATCGATGAAAAAGCAGTCGCTAAAGTTCAATCACACATTGATGATGCCGTAGCAAAAGGCGCGCAAATCCGTATTGGTGGTAAGCGTTCTGAACTAGGTGCAACATTCTTTGAACCAACCGTGTTGACTGGCGTGACACAAGACATGAAAGTTGCCAAAGAAGAAACTTTTGGCCCGCTTGCTCCACTGTTCCGCTTCAAAACTGAAGACGAAGCTGTGGCAATGGCAAACGACACTGAGTTCGGCTTGGCAGCGTACTTGTTCACTCAAAATACAGCACGTCAATGGCGTGTTGGTGAAGCACTCGAATACGGTATGGTCGGCATCAACACTGGTGCGATCTCCAATGAAATTGCACCATTTGGTGGTGTAAAACAATCAGGTCTTGGACGTGAAGGTTCGAAGTTCGGCATCGAAGAGTATCTCGAAATGAAATACTTGTGTGTTGATCTTTCTGAATAATCATTCAGACAACCCATTAAAAAAACCAGTCTCGCCCATTCGATGACTGGTTTTTTTATGCCTGCTGTCTATCTTGATTTTATGACTGACCTTGATGTTGTTTACGCTCTGCCACCATTGCCCAGTAACTGGCAAGTGCAGGCCCTGAAATGTTATGCCACAAACTAAAAATGGCACTGGGCAATGCAGTTAATGGTGATGCAGCAAAATGCACGGCTGCCAGTGCCACGCCCAGCCCCGAGTTTTGCATCCCTACCTCTATCGCCACCGCTTTACTGTCAAAATAAGACAATCCCAAAATACGGCTTGCCCAAAAACCCAATAAAAACCCCAAACCATTATGTAGTGCCACAATCAGCAAGACCAGCAAACCCGACTGCAATAATGCCGTTTTGCTGGCCGCAATAATCGCCGCCACAATCAGCACAATCGCCACCACAGAAATTAAAGGCATCACTTCAATATAAGTATTGATCTTATTTTTCAGAAGTATACGCATCACCAAGCCCAAGGCTATTGGGAACAATACCACCTGTAAAATCGACAGCAGCATGGAACTGGCATGAATCTCAATCCATTGACTGGCAAGCAGATAGAAAATTGCAGGGGTTAAAATGGGCGCAAGTAAAGTCGATACTGAAGTACACGCGACCGACAACGCAGTATTGCCTTTTGCCATAAAGGTAATCACGTTAGAGGCTGTTCCTCCAGGGCAACAACCGACAAGAATCACGCCAATTGCCAATTCGGGCGGTAACTGAAACAACTTGCACAGCAAATAGGCCAGACTTGGCATCACCACAAAATGTGCCGCTACACCAATCAATACCGCTTTGGGGTTGTGCACCACACTTTTTAAACTCACCCACCGTCATGGTCATCCCCATACCGAACATGATCACGCCAAGCATGAGTGGAATATAATGGGTTAGCCAAACAAATCCTTGTGGCAAATACAATGCAATCCCTGCAAACAGTACCACCCACAGCGCAAAACTTTTCTGGACGAACTGAATCATCGATAAAAATAATTTCATGAAATCACACGTCAAATGAGGCTTATAGCAGCATCTCAAAAATGAATAAACCTGAGTCCAATATAAAATACGTAGAAATTATAGGATAGATAGAAACGTCAGTTGCATGTTTGAGATCGGAACTATTTTTCAACATATTGTTTTTAAATACATTAAAATTTAAATAGTATCTGACCAAGTTTGCAACTGGCAAATGGTTTTGCCCTTGTGCAGCGATGCTGCTCATCACGAAAACCTTGCGAGACAGCACCTCTCAGCTCGAACCTGAACGAGATTAAAATATATTTCAATCGACGTGCAAGACATCATGATTTAATCCTGAAATACGAGTCAAAACTAACTGCAAGGCCAATTCATTATGATTCACTTATTTTCAACATCTTGAGTGAAAATTTACCGACTTCTTAGTCTCAAAATATCCCTAGAGCTGGCTAGACTGTAAACGAATCACACCCAACGCCTGCATCGCTTCCCACGCCTGTTGTAAAGAGCCGTTTAAGTCGATTGGCGCAGTCGCATCTTCAATCACATAAGTATTAAATCCCAATTTTACAGCATCCATTGCAGTCCATGCCACGCAAAAATCGGTCGCGATTCCAACAACATATACTGTCGTAATTCCAGCTTCTCTTAAATAGCCTGCTAAACCTGTTGTGGTTTTCTGGTCTGCCTCTAAAAATGCCGAATAGCTATCAATTTCAGCATGCCATCCTTTACGGATAATGAGTTGTGCATGTGGAATATTCAGGTTCGGATGCAGTTCAGCATCGTGTGTACCTTGCACACAATGGCTTGGCCAAAGCACTTGTGTGCCATAATCGAGCTGAATGGTCTCAAAAGCCTGTTTGCCCGCATGATTTTCAGCAAAAGAAATATGGTCGTCAGGATGCCAATCTTGAGTCAGCACCACATGCTGAAATTTTTGAGCCAATTGATTAACTAATGGAATAATCTGGTCGCTGTCTGCCACCGCCAAGTGACCACCTGGGGTAAAGCCATTTTGAATATCAACCACGATCAGGGCACTCTGCTCCAGATTCATTTTTATTCTCCTATCAATTTACTGATTGCTGATATCAGATGAAAATTTATAAAACCAAACCTGAATAATGCAGTTCAAGCCAATATTTTTTTCAATTTATCCACTCAAAGTATTTATACCCAAGCTGTTTAAAAAATGCCTTAAAAGTTTTGACTGCTTTAACGAAAGTATATTGTTCTTCATACCATGTTCAGTCATAATTTGAGTAAGCAACATTCAGCGTTACCACTATATTACGTTGACTTTTCCGCTTAAATTCAAAATACAGTAACCATCCTTTTTAAAACTTTACGGATGGTCAAATAGGATATTTTTTCAAAATGACTCAGCAAGCTCAGAATATTCAAGGCTCAATTGTCGCATTAGTCACCCCTATGTTTGAAGATGGCAGCGTAGATTGGAAGAGCCTTGAAAAGCTCGTTGAGTGGCACGTTGAACAAGGTACTAATGCAATTGTTGCGGTCGGCACAACAGGTGAGCCTTCTACGCTGAGCATGTCTGAACACACACAAGTGATTAAAGAAATCATTCGTGTCGTGAACAAACGTATTCCTGTAATTGCTGGTACTGGTGCAAACTCAACCCATGAAGCGATCGAACTCACCCAAGAAGCTCAAACCCTTGGTGCAGATGCTGCTCTTCTAGTCACACCTTATTACAACAAGCCGACTCAAGAAGGTTTATACCAGCATTTTAAAGCCATTGCTGAAACTGTCGATTTACCGATTATTGTATATAATGTCCCAGGACGTACTGGCGTCGACATGCTCAATGAAACCGTACTTCGTCTTGCCGATATTCCCAATATCATTGCAGTAAAAGATGCGACTGGTAACACTGAACGGGGCAAAGAATTGATCGACGCCTTGAAGGGTCGTATGGCGGTTTTCTCAGGCGATGATGCCACTGCTGCTGAATTGATTCGTCTTGGCGCGCAAGGCAATATTTCGGTAACTGCCAATGTCGTTCCAAAATTGATGAGCGAATTATGTGCTGCAGCGTTGCAAGGCAACCAAGAAGTTGCTGAGCAAATTAATAATAAGATTGCAAATTTAAACAATATTTTGTTTTGCGAATCCAACCCGATTCCTGTGAAATGGGCATTGCATGAAATGGGGAAAATTGGTTCAGGCATTCGTCTGCCACTCACCCCACTTGCAGAGCAATATCGCACACCATTGCGTGACGCGCTAAAAGACGTAGGTATTATTTAAAGAGCACAACATTATGCAGTTACGTTTAGGTTTAACCCTTGCACTTTCAGTTTTAAGTTTGGCTGGTTGTAGCACCTTGAGTAATAAGCTCAGTATCAACAACGGTTCTTTAAACTATAAAAAGTCGACCACCGACATTGAGCCCTTAAAATATCCTGAAGGTTCAACGGCTCGACCTGCAACGCCACTGTACCCTGCGCCAATTATCGACTCACTCGCATTACAACACGCGCCTGATTTTGAAAATCAAAAAGGTAATCGTTTTGCAATGCCTCGCCCAGATGAAGTCGTTCCAAACCGTACTTTGGCTGAAGCCAATAATAATTATCCGAAACCTGTAGTTTTAGTTGACGGAAACCAAAATCCGTTACTGAAAGTTACTGGTAAATCTGATACAATTTGGCAGTACACGCTTGCAACACTAAGCAGTCTAAATTACAGCGTGATTAGCCAAAGTCAAACACGGTATGAAGCGACAATTAAAGTCGATGATCACACCTATGTCTTAAAGCTCTCCGCTGTTGGTAAAACCAATACCCTCGTTTTATTTAATCCTGATAACAGTTTTGCTGATCAGGCTAAAGCGAAAGCATTGTTAGACCAGATTTCTCAAAATTGGCCAGCCTAGTACCCTAGGTATATTTTTGAAAACAGGTTCATCCCATGTTAAAACAAACCTTGCTCTATACAGGTAAAGCAAAATCTGTTTATGAAACAGATAGTCCAGACCACTTGATTTTAGTTTTTCGTGACGATGCTTCGGCGTTCAACGGCGAAAAAATCGCGCAACTAGATCGTAAAGGCAAGGTGAACAACCGTTTTAACGCCTTTATTATGGAAAAACTGGCTGCTGCTGGTATTGAAACCCATTTTGAGAAATTGCTTACACCAACAGAAGTGTTAGTGAAAAAGCTAAAAATGATTCCTGTAGAGTGCGTTATTCGTAACTATGCAGCAGGTTCTTTATGCCGTCGTTTGGGTATTGAAGAAGGTAAAGAATTGAACCCGCCTACGTTCGAATTGTTCTTCAAAGATGACGCACTTGGCGATCCAATGGTGAACGAATCTCAAGCAATTGCTTTAGGTTGGGCAACTGCTGAACAACTCGAAAACATGAAAGAACTCACTTACAAAGTAAATGATGTTCTTAAAGATTTGTTCGACAAAGGCAACATGTTGCTAGTTGACTTCAAACTTGAGTTTGGCGTATTCCATGATCGTATCGTACTCGGTGATGAATTCTCTCCAGACGGTTGCCGTTTGTGGGATAAAGAAACCAAGAAAAAACTCGACAAAGACCGCTTCCGTCAAGGTTTAGGTGGTGTTGTTGAAGCTTATGAAGAAGTTGCAGCACGCTTAGGCATTAACTTAGAAGATATCTAAGTTTTTACCTTGTAAAAACCGAGTCATTTGGCTCGGTTTTTTATTATTCACGATAAGTATAATTTTTAATTTTCATCGCTCTATAACTTTTACATCACAATATTCTTTAAATCATTCATCCATAAAACAATGAAAAATTATTTTTTAAAATCTCTATTCACTAGCCTAACTCTGATCGTTTGCCTGACAGGTTGTCAAAGCGTTTCCAAGGCTACCCATAAAGTCGGGAACATAGTTGGACTCAGTAAAGAAGAAGTGCCTCAAGCCAACAAAAAAGGCGTGGTCGATGTCAGTGACATTAATAACCAGTTAGAGCAATTGACTGAAAATTTACCTGCCGAACAATGGTCTTATATTGAAAATAAAAAACAGGGCATGTATAGCCTGAAAAATAAGTCCAAAACAGGAGATATACTGTCACTCAAACTCAACTGCAATGTCGCAAGCCAAAAGCCGACCTTCTCGATTGAAAATACTGACGGGCAAGTGCTACTCAAAGCCTATGATCAACAGGCAGGGCAAATCCAGTTCCTGCTCGACAATAAAAACTATGGCAATATTTTTGCATTAGGTCAGGTGAAACAACTGGCTGCGTTTAAAAACCAAGTTATACATGCCAAAGTCATTAAAATTTATAATCAAGGCAAACTTTACAGCTTTAGTAACAACAAAGCCGAGTTACTCAACAAGCCCGTTTCTTGCAAAGCCAATTAATCCTTGAAATGTTCAATAAGACTGCCAAGTGATCTTGGCAGTTGGTTTTATTGCTGTTGTTGTTCCTGCTGCCAGCGGCGTTGTTGCAACCGCTCACCTTCGACTTCACGTTTATTGCGTGCTGACTCATACAGTTTTGTACCTTTCAACTCAGGCGGAAAATATTCCTGCAATACAAAATTTTCAGGATAATCATGTGGATAAAGATAATCCACTCCATAACCCTGCTGTTTCATCAACTTGGTTGGTGCGTTACGCAAATGTAACGGCACAGACAGGTTTGCAGTTTTCTCCGCCAGTTCCATCGCACGGTTAATAGCCAAATACGTACTGTTACTTTTGGCACTGGTCGCCAAGTAGACTGCACATTGTCCCAAAATAATGCGGGCTTCAGGCATACCAATCACCTGTACCGAGCGGAAGCATTCGCCTGCCAGCAACAGCGCATTCGGATTGGAATTACCAATATCTTCAGAAGCAGCAATCAGCATGCGCCGTGCAATAAACAGCGGATCTTCCCCACCTTTGAGCATGCGTGCCATCCAGTACAGTGCTGCATCTGGGTCACTGCCACGAATGGATTTAATAAATGCCGAAACCAAATCATAATGCTGCTCGCCTGACTTGTCATAACGGGCGATATTCTGCTGGGCAACGCGTACTACCAGCGCATTGTTAACGTGATTGTCTTGTTCAGGCTCAAAAGTACTGGCAATTAAATCCAGTAAATTAAGTGCCTTACGAGCATCGCCTGCTGCAAACTGAATCAGGGCATCAAACTCATCGATATAAATCTGACGTTCCTGTAAAAAACGATCTTGCTGTAAGGCTTTGTTTAATAAACTTTCAATGGCTTCATTTGACAGAGCATTTAAGCTATAGACCTGACAACGCGACAATAAGGCACTGTTGACCTCAAAAGACGGGTTTTCTGTGGTCGCACCAATTAAGGTAATTTTGCCTTTTTCTACTGCACCGAGTAAGGCATCTTGCTGGGACTTGTTAAAGCGATGAATTTCATCAATAAAAACTACAGGTGTCAGTAAGTCACCGCTTTCAGCAATCACTTCCCGCAGTTCTTTGACCCCAGTATTGAGTGCTGACAAACTGATAAATGGTCGATCCACTGCTTGCGCCAACAACAAAGCAATCGTCGTTTTACCCACGCCAGGTGGTCCCCAAAAAATAATTGAGGGTAAATGTCCCTGATCAATCATTTGCCGTAATGGCGCACCTTCTCCCAATAAATGTTCCTGTCCAATAATTTCAGACAGATCACGTGGGCGTAGACGCTCGGGTAATGGAATTTGACTCTCTGACATGCGGTTTTAATTCATTGCTTGGGCTTGGCTATAGTCTACAAGATTGAAATGCCCATTCAATAGCGTTGTTCTGTGATTACATCTGTTGAATCAATTCATACAAGTCCGCTTTGGCATCTTCATCCCCCTGCTCGGCGGCTTTACCCAGCCACTTCATAGCTTGTTTTTTATCTACGGCTACACCTTTGCCATCGCGATACAAACAACCCAAATTATATTGCGCTGTCGGGTTGTCTAGCTCTGCTGCTTTTTGATAATAATCAAAAGCTTTTTTAAAGTTTTGTGCGACACCGCGACCATTAAAATACATGACCCCGATATTGTTCAAGGCTTCGCGATGATTGAGTCGTGCAGCTTGGCTGTACCATGTAAAAGCTTTGGCGTAATTTGGCGGATCTTGTTCATATTCATACGTATAGCCAAGATTATACATGGCATCGGCTGAACCATGTGTAGCCGCTTTGGTATAGTAAGCCAAGGCTTTTTTCGGATCCTGCTCTACACCTTCACCGTGGTCATACATCACACCCAGACTATATTCAGCATCCGCATTGCCTTGCTGGGCAGCTTTTTCATACCAAAAGCGTGCCTGATCAAAATCCTGCTCAGTGTCATTGCTGCCATAGTAGTACACGTCACCGATTTTATACTGCGCTTCGGCCTGACCTTTTTGAGCAATTGCCAGAACCTGTACATCACTCATATCATCAAAGTTGGCAGCAAATGCAGGTGTGGTAATCACACCCACCAGTAAGCAACCGACCAATACGTTACGAATTTTTTTCATAAATTATCCAATTTTTAAATAATACTATGCTTTATTTTTAAGTTGTTTTAAGTCAGTTTTTTATTCGACAATCAAAAAATCTGCATCGGTTAAGTTTACTGCAATTTCAACAAAGCTGCATTCTCACCATCTTCAATCACCCATAAATCTCCCTGAGGTGTTTGCAATAGTCCTCGTATGCGCTGCCCCATCTCAATTCGTTCCAGTTCTTTAATCGGTTGATGCTGAATATCCACCACAATAATCGACTCGGATGACAAACCGCCAATCAACGCCTTACCTGTCCATTGGGGAATCCGTTTACCCTGATAAATAATCAGGCTTGAAGGAGCAATTGCAGGTGTCCAACTTAGAGCAGGTGCTTGAAATCCTGGTCGGGTATCATGCTGTGGAATTTTTAAACCTGAATTTGAATAATGATCATCACTGGAAACCAAAGGGTAACCATAATTACGCCCTCTATAAATCTGATTCAATTCATCACCACCTTTAGGGCCCTGTTCCACTTCCCAAAGCTGTCCTTTGCTATCAAAAGCAATGCCTAAAGGGTTTCGATGTCCCCATGACCAAAGCTGAGCAGCAACGCCACCTTGAGCATAAAGTGGGTTATCGGTGGGTGTGGTACCATCAGCATTGAGTCGTATCATTTTACCCAAATGGCTATGCAAGTTTTGTGCGGGATTAACCTGCTGGCGTTCCCCCGAGCTGATCCAGAGTTTGCCATCACGGTCAAATAACAACCGATAGGCAAAATGCTTATTACCTTTTACTTTAGGTTGTTGTGTCCAGATTCTTTGACGGTTGAGCAGTCTTGGCTGGCCAGCGTGTGAGAGATCCAGCTGGGCACGATCAACGGCTGCGCCTGTAGTGTTCTGCCCAGAGGCTTCTACATAGCTGAAATACACCCAGTGATTTTGGTTAAAATCAGGATGCAAGACAATATCACCAAGACCACCCTGCCCCGCGTAAACTACTGGTGGCACACCTGCTACAGACCATGACTGCTGACTCACAGGGTCAAACAACTTGATTGCCCCTGCTTGCTCAGTAATCAGCAACCGACCATCAGGTAATGCGACCAGCGCCCACGGTGAATTAAAAGTGCCGACTGTTTGAAAGTGTAATAGTGCAAACTTTGAGGTGCGTTGGTTCATAAACTGATCAAAATATTGCTCGATCTGTTTAAAACAATCTGACGAACTACAAGCTGTTAAACTTAAAACTGACATTAATAAAAAAAGAAGATGCTGAAATCTTCGCATAAACACACCATCCGTAACATTCATGCATCCTGAAAAGACAGGAGTTTATAGTTTTTTACCTTTTATTCAGCATCCAACTGATGTAAGGTTTTTACAATATTACAATCCTGAATACAGGCTTGAGAATTACAGCTCTGGCGTAGCTGCTGTAATTGCTGGCTAAATTTCTGCAATTGCTGGATTTTATCCTGAATATGCCCCAAATGGGTTTCCACCAGTGTATCCACGACAGTACAATTGTCTTGTGGATGCAGCATCAGTGCATTCATCTCTTGAATTTCCTTAAGGGACATTCCCAATTCGCGACAATGTCGAATAAAAATTAACTGTTGCAATGCCTGATCATCATAATAGCGATAATTATTATTCGCACGCTTTGGTGCAGTGATGAGCTGTTTTTTCTCATAAAAACGGATCGTATCCGCAGAAATTTTGGATTTTTTAGCCAATTCACCAATTGAAAAAAACATATGCACCTCACTTGACCTTAGAGTAACTCTAAGCTTTTAAATCCGTGTATGCAAATTAAAACAGGATTTTCAAATGGCAGGTTGTCAATGTGAACACCACACATCAAATCATAGCATTTCAAAAAAATTTCGTAATGCACTGTGGATTGCCTTATTTCTCAATTTAAGTCTGTTTATTATTGAAGTGATTGCAGGAGCACATGCAGGCTCTGCTGCGCTTTGGGCAGACTCTCTTGACTTTGCTGGTGATGCTTTTAACTATGCCATTTCAATTATGGCATTGGGACTCAGTTTGTATTGGCGTGCCAGTATCGCCCTGATTAAAGGCTATACCATGCTGTGTTTTGCGATTTTGATCTTGGTCAAAGTAGTTTGGGCGTACTGGACAGGCGTGCAACCCGAAGCCATGACGATGGGCGTGATTGGTATAATTGCCCTGATCGCTAATGTGATCAGTGCCCTTGTGCTCTATACCTTCCGTGATGGAGATGCCAACATGACCTCGGTCTGGTTATGTAGCCGCAATGACGCGATTGGTAATATTGCAGTAATTTTGGCAGCGATTGGCGTCTTTGGCACACATAATGCCATTCCTGACCTGATTGTCGCTGCAGTGATGGCAAGTTTAGGCTTTAGCTCAGGTTATCATGTGGTTAAAAAATCACGTGCTGAGCGTCAAGCCAATAAAACAGGACATTTAGCGTAATGCACCAATATAATGATGTGGCACTTCTTCTTTTTGCGCTGGGCTTGGCAGATCATCCATAACAGGTGTCATTGCGCTTACTGGAGCCACAAACTTCACGCTTGCAATCTGGGTAGGTGCTGTACCATGAGATAGCACTGCATCCAGACGAGATCCTAAACGGTGCAACTCCGCATCGCCTGAAGTCAAGGCAAGCTTGACCACTTCTTGAGCGTACTCCAGATTATGTTCCAGATACACCACATCAATCACCCGCCCTGCCACACGTCTTAAACGAACATATAACTGTGTGGCGAGGTCAAAGATCTCTTTTTCAACTTTTTTATCTTTGCTCAACATCGTCTTCATACTTTTCTCCACAGTTGTGGTTCAAGCCCAACTTGAACCAATTTTTTTACAACACATCAAGGTACATGCTCGCCGTGTTGTGCTAAATCCAAACCAATTTGTTCCTGTTCTGCATCGACTCGCAGACCAATCACTTTATTAATCACAAATAAAATCACGACAGAAATGATTGCGCTGTAGAGGAAGGTCGTCACTGCACCTATCACCTGTATCAGCAAACTGGCATCCAAACCCGAAATATGTTTTTGTGCAAACACGCCTGTCAGAATCGCACCAACAATCCCGCCTACACCATGAATCCCGAAAACATCCAATGAGTCATCAGCTTTGAGTAGAATTTTGAGCTGAGTTGCACCCCAGTAACAACACACCCCAGCAATCAAGCCAATCAGCAAAGCACCTGTCATATCCACAAAACCAGATGCAGGGGTAATCGCAACCAAACCTGCAACCGCACCCGAACATGCACCAAGCAGCGTCACTTTACGGCGGCTGATATATTCCACCAGTAACCATGTCAATGCTGCCGCTGCTGTTGCAAGCTGAGTAACCAGCATTGCCATGCCCGCACGCCCATCGGCTGCACCTGCTGAACCCGCGTTAAAACCAAACCAGCCGACCCACAGCAATGCTGCACCAATAAAGGTATAAATCAGGTTATTTGGAAAAAATGGCTCTTTGCCATAACCATTGCGCTGACCCAGCATATAAGCACATGCCAGACCTGCAGCACCGGCATTAATATGCACAACCGTGCCACCTGCAAAGTCCAGAGCACCTTTGGCTGCCAACCAGCCTGTTGGTTCCCAGACCCAGTGTGCAACAGGGACATACACCAGTAAAATCCAGAAAAACATAAACCAAAACATCGCTGAAAAACGCATACGCTCAGCAAATGCGCCAGTAATTAAAGCAGGTGTAATAATGGCAAAGGTCATCTGAAACATAATCCAGACGGTTTCAGGAATACTGGAAGCCATATGGCTCACGGAAATTTTGCCATCAATGGCATCGAACACCACACCTTGCAGCATGATGCGATCAAAACCACCAATAAAGGCATTATTGGGTGTAAACGCCAGACTGTACCCGACGACAACCCACAGCACGCTCGCCAGACACACAATCACTAAACTTTGTAAGGCAGTGGCAATTAAGTTTTTTTTACGCACCATTCCTGCATAAAACAAAGCAATTCCTGGAATGGTCATGAGTAACACCAGTGCAGTGGAGGTCAGCATCCACGCGGTATTCCCCGTATTGATTTGTTCTAGATTGGTGATATAAGGCGTCGTTGCTGCACATGCCATACCCGAACTGGCAAAAAAGCCAAGTAAGATGAGTACAAGATTGTTGATATAGCTATTTTTATACATTCTCCCCCCATAACAGCATTGCTTAAAAGTAATTGAAATTTCACCCATTTTTTATGCGTAAAGATCAAGCAAAATTTAAGCCAAAAATGAAGGGAGTTATATTTTATTTTTTATATGATTGTTTTTAAATAATTTTCATCTCACCCAACGCACGATATACTCATCAATATCATCTTCGCTCACAGATTCCTCTGAAATACAGCGTCCTGCTACCGATTTTTTGGCTTTAATCACACTCTGCCGTGAGCCTGTATTTAAATAATGCCATGAGGGTAAGTTTTTGCCTTCATCAATACGTCGGTAGGCACAGCTTGACGGTAACCACTGGATTTTTTGTAAGCTTTCTAAAGTTAATTGAATACAATCAGGGACATGCTGCTGACGCTGACTGTAATCCGAGCATTGTCCTGTTGTACAGTTGAGTAACTTACACGCCACTTTTGTATAAGCCACTTCATGCGTGTCTTCATCTTCAAGTTTGAGTAAACAGCACAAGCCACAGCCATCGCACAAAGCTTCCCATTCTTCGCTTGAGAGTTGATCTAATGGATATTTTTTCCAGAATTGTGGACGCAGCGCCATGAATTTCTCAGTCTAAAAACAACAAAGTCAGCATTATAACATGCCCAACTCCAGCTTAATTTTTACAAACCGCACTTACATAGCATGATGAAAACGCTGCATAAAGTGCACATTTTATGCACAAAGCAAAAACAGTCATGCCAATTTACAGTGCTAAACTAAACATCAAAATAAAAAATGCAGGAGAATCATCATGTTTCGTTGGGCGATTATTTTTGCAGTGATTGCACTAATTGCTAGCTTACTCGGATTCGGTGGCGTCGCTGGTCTATCACAACAATTTGCTGTGATCTTGCTAGTCGTTGCCTTGATTTTGGCCGTGATTGGTTTTTTTTCAAGAGGCCATTAACAGATTCTCAAACAAAAAGAGAAGCTTACGCTTCTCTTCTTTAGTATTTCCAGGTTTGCAACCGATTTAACCAAACGCTCAGTTGCTGGTAACCTGCCGGGAAAAAACGCTGTAGCAAATCTAAAACCTTGGCATCAGTACCAATCAGGACTCGCCGCTGGTTTCGGCGAATGGCTTTCAGAATTTTCTGGGCAGCCTTTTCAGGTGGGGTCCGCAGCAGTTTCTCAAAGTCCTGCTGTGTACCATCGGTTTCAATCCCCAAACTTTGTAAACTTTGATTAGAACGCGCCGATTTGGCAATATTGGTTCGCACCCCTCCAGGGTGTACACATAAGGCACTCACCCCACAGCGCTGAATATCCAGTTCCTGACGCAATGACTCAGTAAACCCACGTACTGCAAACTTGCTGGCATTGTATGCGGACTGGGTCGGCTGTGCTGCAATTCCAAAAATACTGGAAATATTGACAATATGACCATCTTGGGTTTGCTTAATATAAGGCAAGAACTCTTTGGTTCCATACACCACGCCCCAAAAGTTGATATTGGTAATCCAAGCCAGATCTTCATAACTTGCACCTTCAACTGTCGATGCCAGCGCCACCCCCGCATTATTAAAAATCAGATTAACCTGACCATGTTCACGTACGGTCTGTTCTGCCCAATATTGCACCTGCTCACGCTCAGCAACATTAACCAAATGTGTCGAGACCTGCACTTTATAGGCCTGAAGTAAGCTTTGCGTCTGTGCTAAACCTTGCAAATCAATATCACTCAAGGATAAATGGCAGCCCTGCTGTGCTAAAAGCAATGCCAACTGTTGCCCAATACCTGAGCCTGCTCCTGAAATTGCTGCTACTTTTCCTTGAAAACTTTTCATTACCATCTCGATCTTGCATCTTGACCATCATATGCGTCATCATTTAGTCATATGACGATCAAGATTTTGTCACAAATATTTTTTAAAATTGCAGATACCTAAATCTACTGCAATGATACTGTCATAATTAGTCTTTGTAATACTGGACTATAAACAAATAAAGCAGTGATAGGATTTGACCTTGTGAAAGAGGATTATATTTTAATCGTCGATGACGAATTACCCATTCGCGAGATGATTCATACTTCGCTCGATATGGCAGGTTTCCAATGTTTGCAAGCCGAAGATGCCAAACAAGCCCACCAAATGATTGTTGATCAACGTCCTTCGCTTATTTTACTCGATTGGATGCTTCCTGGTGGAATTAGTGGCGTTGATTTGTGCCGCCGCCTAAAACGCGATGAGAACCTTTCGGAAATTCCTGTGATTATGCTCACTGCACGTGGCGAAGAAGATCATAAAGTTCAAGGTCTTGACGCAGGTGCCGATGACTATATGACTAAACCGTTCTCAACGCGCGAACTGGTATCACGGATTAAAGCCGTCTTACGTCGCTCTAATGCCTTGAGCGGGGAAAAATCTATTGATGCCAATGGCTTAATTCTGGATCCTGTAAGTCAACGCGTCAGCTTTGCCGACAATATTTTAGATATGGGCCCAACCGAATACCGCCTATTGGCATTTTTCATGACCCACCCAGAACGTGCCTATACTCGTGCACAACTGCTTGATCAGGTTTGGGGTGGCAATGTTTATATTGAAGACCGAACAATTGACGTCCACATCCGCCGCCTACGCAAAGTACTTGAACCATTTGGAGTGGATCGTTTCGTACAGACCGTACGAGGTACAGGCTACCGTTTTTCAACGCGCGCCGATGCTTTAAGTTAGTTAGATCACTTTTATGTATGAACCTTACCCAACCCCAGAAATTAGCCTAGAACATAAGCGTTATCGTTATAGCAGTTTATGGGATTACGCCAAACAAGATCTACGGATCTTGTTGTTTTTCATAACAATTGCTAGTTTAATTGGCTTGGGAATAGGTCATTTTTGGATTTGTCTTGCAATTGCATTTGCTGTGTTTATTGTCATGCAACTGCGCGCACTGTATTTGGTCAACGACTGGATCGCCAATCGACCTTATGATGTACCGCCAAACCTGAACGGGATTTGGGGCGCACTGCTGTTCAATATTTATCGGTCACAACGTCAGGAACGTGTGGTTCAAGCCGAAATGGTCGGGTTGATTGACCGTGCCCAGTCTTCACTGGTGGCTCTTGCTGAAGCGGTGATTCTGACCGATGAACTACATCAAATTGAATGGTGGAACCCTGCGGCAGAGAAACTGCTGGGCGTTCAGGAACTGGATCGTGGACGCAATATTTTGGGTATTTTGCGCCAGCCTGCTTTTGTTGAATATTTTAATAATATGGAACAGCAGCCTGACGGGATTAAACTAAAATCTTCGATTCATGAAGATCGCTATGTGCAAATCAAGCTCACACGCTTTGGTCTAGAAAGCCGCCTTGTCGTGGCATACGATGTAACTCGGGTTCATAATCTCGAACAGATGCGTAAAGACTTTGTCGATAATATCTCGCATGAATTACGTACTCCCCTCACAGTGCTCAGCGGCTATCTGGAAACCTTTACTGATCAGGAAGATTTCAATCCACGCTGGAAACGCCCTTTTGAACAAATGCAGGCACAAACTCGGCGCATGAATGCTCTCGTCAATGACCTGCTGCTACTATCGCGCTTGGAAAATGACAAACAACTGGCAAAAAACCAGATTGTCGATATGCCGAGTCTGATGAACCAGTTGTTTGACGATGCGCAAGCCTATAACTCCGAATACGGACATATTTTAAATCTCGACATTGACAGTCACTGTGACCTGCTTGGCTCGGATATGGAACTTGCCAGTGCTTTTGGCAACCTGATTACCAATGCCATTAAATACACGCCTAAAGGTGGAGTGATTACCATTGGCTGGCATGATGATCAGGAACATGGTTACTTTACCGTGCAGGACAACGGGATTGGGATTGACCCAAAACATTTACCACGCCTTACCGAACGGTTTTACCGTGTGGATAGCGCACGTAGCCGCCAAACAGGGGGAACAGGTTTAGGGCTGGCGATTGTCAAACATGTGCTCATGCAACATGGAGCGCACTTAGAAGTTGAATCACAAATCAATCAAGGTTCATGCTTCAAAGCTGTTTTTCCAAAAGAACGCCTCTGTCAAGCAGAAGCCTAAAGCCCTACACTTAACGTATGAAAAATTTTTATCTCATACTTGGCAGCCTATGCGCTGCCTTTATTATCTTTCTGATCGTGAAAGCACAGCAACCCGATACCGATGAAATCGCTCGATATCAAGCCATCTTGTGTTTTGTGATTCGACAACCCGATGCGCCACATAATGTTCAGCAGCTTCGTGAAAAAATGCGACAAGTCCAACAAGGCAGTATTCCTGACTATGCATTCAAGCAACCCCATTTTCGCGAAACCTTAGCCAATCAGTGGATTGAAGCCTATTTCAGTTTATCAACCGCCCAGCAAGTGCAGGCGCGGCTATCCTACGAACAATGCACTGCGGTATTTAACAAACACCCTAAAGCAAAAAACGCAACCTGAAGGTTGCGTTTTTCATTGGGTCGGTCTGCAAGTTAAAGTACTTGCCCTAAACGCTCACCCATGACCACAACAGATTCCGCTTTGAATTTTGCATCCCAAGCCATCTTATTTGGTTCAAACAACACAATTGCCGTTGAACCCAAATAAAAACGCCCAAGCTCATCGCCTTTTTGCAGTTCAAGCTGATGTTGCTGCAAGTCTAGGCGACCATTCGGTTTGACTTTACCTGTGGCAACTGTTTCGATCCCCGCCACAATCATGGCGCCAACCAGCACCACAGCCATACGACCAATCTCAGTATCAAACAAACAAACCATACGCTCATTACGCGCAAACAGGTTCGGAACATTTTCTGCCGTGACCTGATTGACCGAAAATAATTCGCCTGGCACATATAGCGTTTCAGTCAGTGTGCCTGAAAATGGCATATGGACCCGATGGTAATCACGTGGTGACAGATAAACCGTTGCAAATTGCCCTTGTTTAAATGGCGCAGCCAGTTTAGGATCACCCACCAACTGTTCAACGGAAAAGCTCTGTCCTTTCGCCTGAAATACATCACCATCGGTAATTTGACCAATTTGTGAAATTGCACCATCGGCTGGGCTGACAATACTACGACTGTCGGCGTCAATCTGACGTACACCCTGCTTTAAAGCGCGAGTAAAGAATTCATTAAATGACTTGTATTGCAATGGATTATTTTGTTCGGCAACCGACAAATCAATCTGATATTTGCTCTTAAATGCCTGAATGACAATATTTTTAACAATCGGGTTTTCACTGGCAGCAACTTTACCCACCACACGACTCAGCTGATGCTGCGGTACAATACGTTGGGCTTGTAAAAAAAGTTGTTTCTTCAGTTGTGATGTGAGGCTCAAAACGGCTTCTCTCCCGTAACAATTGGACTCTCGGGGCGATTTCCCCACTCACTCCATGCACCATCGTATGCGCGAATATTCAAATTGAGCAAACGACCTAAAATATAAGCCAGGCCTGAGCGATGATGCGACTGGCAGTACACTACCACAGGCTGCTTAAAGTCGACCCCTAATTGCTGCAAACTTTGTTGTATGTGTTCTAAAGGGCGTAATTTTAAATGATTTTCACGATTAAGGGCAGTACTCCATTCGTAATGAATCGCATGGGGAATATGCCCACCCCGTCGCGCTGCCAAACGTAGCCCTGTATATTCATCTTCAGTACGGCAATCCCAAAGTTGGATGGCATTCTTTTTAACCAGTTCCAGCAATTCGGCATATTCAATCCGTACTTGAGCTGCTTGTTCCAGATTCACGGGAATCAGTTGGTCTGTCACAGCCACATCTTGCACATCAACCGAAGTAGGTAAGCCTGCCCCCAGCCAAGCGTGAATACCGCCATTGAGTAAACTGGTTTGGGTAAAGCCCAAGCAATGTAGATTCCACAAGAAGCGCCCTGCCCATGCCCCACCTTCATCATCATAAGCCACCACATGATGTTGCGGTGAAAGCTGCAAGTATTCAACCAGTCGCTGTAAACCCTCTACATCGGGCAGCATGCCTGATGCCAGCTCTTGCTGGCGCACCAACTGTTGGGGTTTAACATGCACTGCATGGGGAATATGCAGCTGTTCGTACACCGACAAGCGGCTCAAATCGACAATCCTTAAATTTGGATTGCCTAAATGCGGCACAAGATCTTCGGCATCGATTAATAATGGAAAATTTAATTCAGAAGTGGCTGTCATTTTTTATTGGGCTCAAGACGTGCTGAAACTCGATCATGCTTGATCATAACATAGGCTTTTCATGCCGATTTATGATTTTTTACGCAAGCATTGTGCCAAAGATTCACAAGACAAAAACTAAAAACCGACTCTTATGAGTCGGTCTCGATTCAACTTAAACAGCTTCAACCTGAAACACCTGCCGTAAATAGGCCAGGAAAGTATCGTTATCAGTCATGGTTTTACCTGGGCTGTCCGAGATTTTTGCTACAGACTGTCCATTACATTCCACCAGTTTCAGCACAATATTGAGAGGCTTCAAGCCCATATCATTGGTCAGATTGGTACCGATTCCGAAACTGACTTTGAAACGGTCTTTAAAGTACTGATGCAAATTCCACGCACGCTCTAAATCCAGCCCATCACTAAAAGTTAGCATTTTGGTTTTACTGTCAATTTTAAGCTTTTGGTAATGTGCGTAGGCTTTATCCCCCCAGACATACGGGTCGCCACTATCATGACGCAAACCATCAAACAGCTTGGCAAAGTACAGATCAAAATCACGCAGGAAAGCATCCATCCCGACTACATCGGTCAGGGCAATGCCTAAATCGCCACGATATTCCTGTACCCATGCTTCAAGTGCTGCTTTCTGGAAATTGCGCAAACGCACATCCAGTGCCTGAAATGCCTGCAAAAACTCATGTGCCATGGTGCCAATTGGTGTAATGCCAAGCTCTTTTGCCAACATGACATTACTGGTACCACGAAATACATCTGGAGCAGCGCGGTAAAATTCTTCCACGATATGCCGATGCCACGTCAGACTATAACGGCGACGCGTACCAAAATCAGACACCAAAAATGGATTTTCATCTGCTTGCTGCTGCTCGTATTGTTTTAATAACTGCAATTTGGCTTGTAAACGGCGTTCACCTTCAGCAAGAACTTCTTCAGAATGAATCCGTCTGAAATATAGCTCATTGACAATCGACAGCACAAAAATTTCAAACATCAGGGCTTGTACCATCGGCCCTTCAATATGAATATCGAGGCGCCCCTGATCATCAATGCTTGCACGAATAAAACGGCGTTTAAGCTGGAATAATTCTAAATAATCAACAAAGTCACTTTTGATAAAACGTAAATTGCGTAAATACTGCAACTCATCGTCCTGAAAACGCAGCTCACATAAGTAATCCAGTTGCTGGTTCAGGTCATCCAGAATATCCGTCAATGGATACACCGTATCTTCCAGATTACGGCAGCGGAATTGATACGCACTATGAGTCTGTGGAAACTTGTGTAACACCACTTGCAGCATCGTAAATTTATATAAATCCGTATCAAGCAAGGATCGTATGATTGGTTCCATATCGGTTAGATCTTTTTTAGCTCAAGGCATTAAACCACACTTTTATACGCAACTCAGCGAGTGTTTTAGCAAATAATGATAAAAACCTATCCAAATTAGTAGTTTTTTGCTGAATTTATAATCACCACATCTTCATAAAAAAGATTTTAAAGCTGGTTTGAAATGTTTATAGTCTGTACTTTTATGAGTAGTCTTAAACATGCGTGCCCTATTACAACGCGTAAAATCCGCCAAAGTTGTTGTAGATGAACAAATTACGGGTGAAATTCAACATGGTCTTTTGGTTTTTTTAGGTCTGGCACAGCAAGATGATCTTGCCATAGGCAAAAAATTGATCGACAAAATCCTGAAATACCGCATTTTTGATGATGAACAAGGCAAAATGGGCTGGAATGTCGCTCAGGCTCAAGGTGGAATTTTACTGGTTTCACAATTTACCCTGATGGCACAAACCCAAAAAGGCTTACGCCCGGATTTTGCCCCTGCCATGCCACCTGCTGCGGCAAAAGCATTGTATGAGCAACTGGTCGACTACGCCAAAACTCAATATCCACAAGTAGAAACAGGAATTTTTGCTGCAGATATGCAAGTTCATCTGGTCAATGATGGACCTGTCACGTTTAACCTTGAAGTGGTTTAAATAAAAAAAACTCTCAAATCTGAGAGCTTTTTTTATGGTTTAGAATTTATTTGCCTGTTTTTTGACGAATAAACTGACGAACCTGTTTTACTTTAGCCTGTACCGGTTTTGGTAATTGTGGTGGCAACAAACGTGCAACCTTGTTAAACCAGACCAGCAAGCTAAAGTCACCTTCCATTTTAATGCTGCCGTTTTGCATACCTGTCATAAATGCAGAAGGTTCACCTTTGATCAAGGTTTTTACAGCTTGGTTGCTATCAGCAAACTGCAAGGTAAAATCAGCCGGTTGAGGCGCACCAGCAACGGTATCCACTTTGCCATTATTGACCAGAATCTGACGGGCAAAACCTGCATCGGTTGCAATCTGGATGCGAATTTGGCGATCATGCGATAATTCAATAAATTTCGGCGAGGTTTTCGCAAGCTGTTTCATTCGTAAAACCATGCTGACCACCAACAAATCCAGTGGGTCTGTACTTACATTCAGCAAAGGTAACTTTACGACAGGAATAGCAGAAAGATTCATGTGCATTTAGCCTATTGTCATTTTATTCATCTTTAAAGCATCCTATCATAACTTGCCAAATGAATAACTAAGCTTTGTATAACAATTTTTAAGAAAAAAAAGTGCATTTTTCAATGCACCCGAGTTGAGTAACTAATGATTAAACGGCTTTATTGTTCTTCTTCATAAACTGGGGTGTGTTCAATCAACTGTCGGTTGGCAAGCGCCTTTTGCGCAACATGATCTGCTCTTAATAACAGCACGGTAATTCCCATCATGACAAGGCTAAGTGCAGTTAAATAACTATAGGTCATTGGCCAATGAAAGGCAGACTGCACACCTAAACGAATCGCCTCTACAACACCCCAAAACGCCATACCTGCAAACATAAACCCGAGCCAATGCCGAAAAGGTGAAAAGAAAACAGCGATAAGCGCAATGGCAATCAAGCCGATCCCCACCATAGTGGCAACATTTGCTGTTAACATAAAACCTCCGTCTATCACATTTTGTGACTGCAACCCTGATCAATTTGAGCATGTTCTGATTAAGCGCTTACGTATTTTTCAGATGACTGTGTGCATGCTCATAATGGCATTATGCAAAGTTTTTTCAGAAAAAAAAGGGACTTTTTCCAGCAAAGCGACACACTTTGTCGCCAAATACCAATGTCATTACAAAACGATTTTTTGTGAAAATTCGGCGAGTAAAGGAAATATATAGGATTGCGTGTCATTACAATGCACTTCAGACCTTTTTATGCTTAATATCATTTTTTTATAAAAATTTTTAATCCTGTAAAAAACGTAAATTCATTGAAACAAATATTTAATTCATATGAAAAAAGCACAATTTTAAAATTGTGCTTTTTTATTTAAAAACAAAAACTTAATTCACAGGATGCATATCTTTATCGTGTACACCCAACAAATACAAAACACCATCCAGACCAATGCTTGAAATTGCGTGATTAGCATTTTGGCGTACCAGAGGTTTCGCTCTAAATGCCACGCCTAAACCTGCAATTGAAAGCATTGGCAAATCATTGGCACCATCGCCCACTGCAATCACTTGTTCAAGTGAAATACCCATTTCATCGGCCAAGCGGCGAAGCAGTTCAGCTTTACGCGCACCATCGACAATCGTACCTTTGACTTCACCTGTCACAAAGCCATCTTGTACATCTAAAATATTGGCATGGACTTCATCAATCCCCAGTTTTTTCTGTAAATATTCAGCAAAATACTGGAAACCGCCCGATAAGATGGCTGTTCTGTATCCCAAAAGCTTAAGCGTTGAGATCAGACGTTCTGCACCTTCGGTAATGGTCAAATGTTCTGCAATTTTTGGCAACACGGAAGCGTCTAAACCTTTGAGCAAGGCAACGCGTGCACGGAAACTTTGCTGGAAATCCAGTTCGCCCTGCATGGCACGCTCTGTAATTTCTGCGACTTGTGCTCCAATCCCTGCTTCGCGCGCCAGCTCATCAATCACTTCCTGTTCAATCAGGGTTGAGTCCATATCAAAACAGACCAAACGGCGATTTCGGCGGTAAACATTATCTTCTTGTACCGCAATATCAATGTTCAGTTCAGTTGATAAGTGCAGGCATGCTGCACGCATTCCTTGTGCATCGAACATTTTCCCTTTTAAACCAAACTCTACGCAGGCACGACGACGCCCTGTATTTGGGGTATCGAGTAGCAAACGCTCTGATAAACGGGTCACTGTTTCAATGTTAAATCCCTGACCCGATACAATTTGTGTGACAGCTTGCAAATCTGCTGCCTTCAGTTCAGGTGCGAACGCCGTCACAATATAACGGGTTGCTCCACCTTCACTGACCCATTGATTATATTCTGCGTTAGAGATTGGTTTAAATCGCACAGTTAAGCCAATATCATGTGCTAAAATTAGAATCTCTTTCATTGCCAAAGCGGTTGCGGTCTGATCTTCAGATGCAACCACGATGCCAAGGGTCAGCTGATTATGAATCACGGCCTGACCCACATCTAAGATTTGCAATGAATGAGAGGACAAAACTTGCATCAATCGAGTGAACTGATTGGGTTGGTCGGGTCCTAAAAATGAAATAAGAATGATTTCTTGCATGGATTGACTCAGTTTGAGCTACAACTATGATTAGAATCATAATCGAAAATGAATCGAATTGCCTTGGAAGTTTACCTTGAATGCACCTAGACAAGGGCTATTTGCTAGCCTACTGATTGTAAGTTTTGCATTGCAGACCTTTTTACTGGTCATTGCAACCACGCATCAACTCAAAGAAAACCGTGCCAGCCAAGGTCAACTGCTGACCACACAACTGGTTACGGACAGCTTGCATGAATTAGACCCAGCAAATCGCGTGTCTTTGGCGCTTCTAGTCGATCGCTATAAAACCAATCCAAGTATTGCCTCTATTCGCATTCTCGATGCATCCAATCAGGTTCTGGCAACAGATGGCTTATATAAAACCCGCGAAGGTGAAGTCTTTAGCCGTGATGCACTACAAAACGAAAAGAAAGTCGGTAGTGTCGAAGTCACGCTGATCAAACCGAGCATTGGCGAAATTTTGCGTAGTGAATGGCTTGCGATTTTAGCTTCCCTGATTTTGCATTTGGTTTTATGGATTGCCTATCGAGCGATTGCTCGCCCAAGCCGTAGTGAATATCTGGCACGCATTAACAAGGAAATGCATCTCAAGCATGAAATTCAGGCACTCACTCAAGCTCTTGAACAGGAAAAACACAACAGTGCTGTGGTCATTGCACAAGCTCAGCAACAACCTAAAAAACAGGCGATTCCGAACCGACTGTTCAATAGCGAGAAAACTGATGTGAATCCAAACCCACATGCTTTGGCACTGAATATTCAGTTTTATGATCCGAAACAACTCTTGAGCACGGTCAGTCAGTCCGTTTCTGTACCTTACTTCAATCTGTGTCAGTTATTCTTGAAAAAAAGCATTGATTTATGTGTACAGCATTATCATCTTTCTCAAGCAGATATTAACGTACAACAAAGCTTCCAAGCAGATGGAGCGACCATTACCATTGATGCCGAACGCCCGAAAGCGGTCGAATGTCTGCTCATGGTTGGCATGGTCTTTCAGTTACTCTCTGACGTACTGTATAAACGCTACCGTGAAGAAAAACGCTTTGTACTGCAAACTCGCTGCGCGATTGCCAACGCAGTTGAAGACATGCAACTCAATGCAGCACAAGCGGCAGCTCGCCTGACACACAACTTAACGGCGAAAGAAAGCGCACTGTATTTGCAAGAACAATATCTGAAACTGATCAGTGAACATTTTCAACTCGTGGCGTTACCTAACCCAAGCAATGTACTGACCCGTCACGCGTTTATGATCAATGGCATGAACAGTGAATGTGCTGAACTGGCACAAAATCTGCGTACCGAGATCTTAAAAAGTAAAAAATCACGTTCTGAAACCACTTAAATTATTGTCTAGTTTTCAACCTCGCCTGAATGGCGAGGTTTTTTTATCATGATTTTGCCTTGACATCATCAGCTTTAGCAGCATTATAGAAATACACATCAGAAAAGCTGCTGTGGATCTTGAGGGAAACATAGGCAATACTGCCTAAAAATTGCTAATATAAACAACTGCGATAATCGATTGCATTGTAAATTCAGGGTTAAGGTAGGACAGGATGGCACTCAATACTGTTGAAGAGCTTGTCGAAGATATTCGTGCTGGCAAAATGGTCATCCTTATGGATGATGAAGATCGTGAAAATGAGGGTGACCTCATCATGGCAGCAACCCATGTGCGTGCCGAAGACATCAATTTCATGATTACCCATGCCCGTGGTCTCGTTTGTCTGACCTTGAGCAAAGATCGCTGTCAACAACTGAACTTACCTCTCATGGTCGATCAGAATGGCGCACAGCATGGCACTAACTTTACCTTATCCATAGAAGCAGCTGACGGAATTACCACAGGCATTTCTGCGGCAGAGCGCGCGCATACCATCCGCACTGCGGTGGCAGCGGCAGCCAAACCGTCCGATATTGTACAACCTGGGCATATTTTCCCGCTCATGGCACAACCTGGTGGTGTTTTACACCGAGCTGGACATACCGAAGCAGGCTCGGATCTCTCACGTTTGGCAGGTTTAGAACCTGCATCTGTGATCTGTGAGATCATTAAAGAAGACGGCACCATGGCACGCCGTCCAGATTTAGAAATATTTGCTGAAAAACATGGCTTAAAAATTGGTACAATTGCCGACTTAATTCATTACCGTATGACCAATGAACAAACGGTCGAGCGTTTAAGCCAGCAAAGCATTGAAACTGAATATGGCACATTGCAACTGTATCGTTATCAGGAGCAAGGTAGCCCAGACATTCATTTGGCTTTGGTGAAAGGTGAACCGAAACAAGGTGTCACTACTGTTCGTGTTCATGGGTTCAACCCAACGCGTGATTTATTAAAATTGAAAAAACAATCGGGCGAATCTGCATGGACAATTGACCATGCACTACAAACGATTGCCAACAGTGAACGTGGTGTTCTGGTTTGGATTGGTCAAAAAAGCTTACCTGACTTAGGCTTAGCTTTAGATGCATTAACTGCACCAACGCCAGTCAAATCCAATTCGGCATTGTCACATCAATATCAGACTATTGGGGTCGGTGCGCAAATTTTACGCGACTTAGGAGTGGAAAAAATGAAACTTCTCAGTTCGCCATTACGCTTCAATGCCCTTTCTGGTTTTAACTTAGAAGTGGTGGAATATATTTCTGCCGATCAATCTTTTGGAAAATAATCGAGGTTGCTATGGCGATTCGCCGTATAGAAGGTTTATTACATCTCGCGAGCGAAGGCCGTTACGCGATTTTGGTTGCTCGTTTCAATAGCTTTGTGGTTGAACATCTGCTTGAAGGCGCGATTGACACATTAAAACGTCATGGCGTTGCAGAAGAAAATATCACCGTTATTCATGCACCAGGTGCATGGGAACTGCCTGTTGTTGCGAAAAAACTCGCGAATTCTGCACAGTTTGATGCGATTATTGCATTGGGTGCGGTCATTCGTGGTAGCACGCCACACTTTGACTTTGTTGCTGGTGAATGTGCTAAAGGTTTAGGTGTTGTTGGTTTAGAATCAAGTTTGCCTGTCATTAATGGCGTTTTAACGACCGACAGTATTGAACAAGCCATTGAACGCTCAGGCACCAAAGCGGGCAACAAAGGCAGTGAAGCTGCTTTGACGGCTATTGAAATGGTGAATTTGTTAAAGGCAATTTAATTCATGTCACAAACTTTACAAGCAATTTATGCAGCAAAACGCAAAGCACGTCGTTTTGCTGTACAAGGCGTCTATGAATGGCAAATGAGCCATAACCCTGTTCATGAAATCGAAGCGCGTACCCGTGCTGAAAATGCCATGCACAAGGTTGACTTAAACTACTATCACGAATTGTTAACCCAAATCGTGGCAGAGCATGAAACTCTGGATGAATTGCTCATTCCTGTACTTGACCGTGAAATTGATGCGCTTGACGGTGTCGAGCTCGCGACTTTACGTCTGGGTGCATACGAGTTACGCCATCATGCAGAAATTCCTTATCGTGTGGTGCTGGATGAAGCGATTGAACTGGCTAAACACTTCGGTGGGGCAGACAGTCACAAATACATCAATGGTGTATTGGATCGTTTAGCACATGTGCTACGCGAAGCTGAAAAACAACAAGGCTAATTGTTGTCAAACGCTATGGCCGAATTCTCAATTATTGATCGCTATTTCAAAACTGCTGCATCTGCACAGGTCGACTTAGGTATTGGAGATGATTCGGCTATCGTTTCCCCACCCGTGGGGCAACAACTGGTCATCTGTACCGATACCCTCATCGCAGGGCGGCACTTCCCTCTTTCTACATCTGCACATGCCATCGGCTGGAAAAGCGTTGCGGTTAACCTTTCCGACCTAGCAGCCATGGGTGCAACTCCTCACAGTATTTTACTCGCGCTAAGCCTGCCACAGGTCGATGATGCTTGGTTACAGGATTTTAGCCAAGGCTTATTTGACTGCTGTGCCCCTTATAATGTACATCTGATTGGTGGCGATACCACCCAAAGCCCACATCTGACCATCAGTGTCACGGCTCTCGGCTGGATTCCAACTGCTCAGGGCATTACTCGTTCTGGCGCACAAGTGGGTGACTACGTAGTGGTCAGTGGACAAGTGGGCGATGCGGCATTTGCCCTACAGCATCTTGGACATCCATTACAACAACGCTTGGACTACCCTTCTCCACGCTGTGAACTTGGACAAAGTTTACGTGGTCTGGCATCGAGCATGATTGATGTTTCAGATGGTCTGGCTCAAGATTTGGGGCATATTCTTAAAGCCTCGCATGTGGGTGCGACTTTATGGCTTGACCAACTACCTGTCGATCCTGCTTTACACGTATTACCTCACGCCGAGCAATGGCAATACGCACTCGCAGGTGGCGATGACTACGAACTGTGCTTTACCATTTCTAAAGACAACTATCAGCGCCTGTGTCAACTTAACCCAGTAACGCCATTTACGATTATTGGCTGTATTCAGGCGGATTTCAGTTTAAAATTTGAATATCAGGGCGAGCCCCAATTCTTACAGCTAAGCGGATATCAACACTTTGCATAAACCACCTATTAAATTCCAAGAAATGTCCTGGTTTGATCGTTGCGTCGTGTTTTGTGGCGTAGGCTTGGGCTCAGGTCTCGCACCCAAGGCACCTGGCACATTTGGTTCAGCCTTTGCCTTATTATTCATTCCCATTTGGCTATTTCTGGGCTTTTATGCTTCAGTACTTGCCATTATTATTATGTCCTTAGTCGGGATCTGGATTTGCGGGCATACCGCAAAAGTCATTGGCGTACATGATGATGGGCGAATTGTCTGGGATGAGTTTGCAGGACAATCCATTACTTTATTGCCTTTAATCTTTTTTAATGTAATGCATATACAATGGGCGCTGATTGGCTTTGGATTATTCCGTCTGTTTGATATCTGGAAACCTTGGCCGATTCGTGTTGCTGACCAAAAGGTTGCAGGTGGCTTCGGTATCATGCTCGATGACATTATTGCAGGGCTTTGGGCTGCATTATGTATTACCATATATTTATTACTTTCAGGTGCTTAACGCCATTTAAGTAGGTTATTATGTCAACTACCGTGATTATTCTTGCAGCAGGTAAAGGCACGCGCATGCGCTCCAAGTTGCCAAAAGTGCTTCAACCACTCGCAGGACAACCTTTACTCGGTCATGTGATTCACACTGCTAAACAACTCCATGCTCAAAATATTATTACGATTTATGGGCATGGCGGTGATTTGGTCAAAAATTCATTCCAGCATGAACATATTCAATGGGTCGAGCAAGCTGAGCAACTTGGTACAGGTCATGCTGTTCAAGTCACTTTACCTGTATTAGCGCAAGACGGTATTTCCCTTATTTTATATGGTGATGTCCCTCTAGTACGTCAGCAGACTCTTGAGCAACTCGTTGCGGTTTCTAGTGAAACAGGCATTGGCATGATTACCCTCACGGTAGACAATCCAACAGGTTATGGGCGAATTGTACGTGACAATGGTAAAATTCAAGCCATTGTTGAACATAAAGATGCCTCGGATGAGCAACGTCAGATTCAAGAAATTAACACGGGTATTTACTGTGTTAGCAATGCCAAACTGCATGAATGGCTACCCAAACTTTCCAACAATAACGCGCAAGGCGAATATTACCTGACCGACATTGTGGCAATGGCAGTGGCTGAAGGTTTAGAAATTGCATCAATTCAGCCTGAACAAGCCTTTGAAGTTGAAGGAGTGAATGACCGCATTCAACTGGCTGCTTTAGAACGTGAATTTCAAGCCCAGCAAGCTTTAGAACTCATGCGTCAGGGCGTAACGCTGACTGATCCGAAGCGTTTCGATTTACGTGGTAACCTCAAAGTTGGACACGATGTTCGCATTGACATCAATGTCATTATTGAAGGTGACTGTGAACTGGGCGATGGCGTTGAAATTGGTGCAGGCTGTGTGCTGAAAAATACCAAAATTGCCGCAGGAACTAAAGTTCAGCCTTACAGCATTTTCGATGGCGCAATTGTAGGTGAAGATACGCAAATTGGTCCATTTGCCCGTTTACGTCCAGGTGCAAAACTCGCCAATGAAGTCCACATCGGTAACTTTGTTGAAGTCAAAAATACAAGTATTGGTTTAGGCTCTAAAGCCAACCACTTTACCTATTTAGGCGATGCTGAAGTGGGTGCAGGTTCAAACATTGGCGCAGGAACTATTACCTGTAACTACGATGGCGCAAACAAACACAAAACCCTGATTGGCGATGCCGTATTTATTGGCTCAAACAGCTCACTGGTTGCTCCCGTCAAAGTCGGCAATGGTGCAACTGTAGGTGCAGGTTCTGTAATTACTCGCGATGTTGCGGAAAATGCGCTGGCATTTGAACGCGCGCAGCAAGTTGAAAAAGCAAATTATCAACGTCCTCAAAAGACTAAGAAATAAAAGGTAAATTCTATGTGTGGTATTGTTGGTGGCGTTGCAGAACGAAATATCAGCGAGATTTTGATTGAAGGTCTCAAGCGTCTTGAATACCGTGGTTACGACTCGGCAGGACTGGCACTCATTAGTCATGGACAAGTCCTTCGCGAGCGCCGCGTTGGTAAAGTGGTTAACCTTGAAGAAGCGGTGAAATCCCATCAGGTTGCAGGAACTTTGGGAATTGCACATACGCGCTGGGCAACCCATGGTAAACCGACTGAAATCAATGCTCATCCGCATATTTCAGGTAAAGTGGCTGTAGTACATAACGGTATTATTGAAAACTATGCTGAGCTGAAAGCCGATTTACAGGCACTGGGTTATGTATTTAGTTCTCAAACCGATACAGAAGTGGTCGCACACTTGGTGGCTGAAGCCCTAAAAACTGCCGATTCATTGCTAGTAGCGGTACAAAGCATTGTGTCAAAACTCAAAGGCGCTTATGCACTCGGGATTGTTCATGCAGACTACCCAGATGAACTGATTACTGTACGTGAAGGTTCTCCACTGGTGATTGGTGTCGGGATTGGTGAAAACTTTATTGGTTCAGACCAGTTGGCATTGTTACCAATTACCAACCGCTTTATTTACCTTGAAGAAGGTGATATTGCTCGCCTAACCCGTAGCAGTATTGAAATTTATGCACATGGTACTCAAGCCATTCAACGTCCTGTTAAAGAGCTTGATGCAACGGTGAGTAATTCATCTAAAGGTGAATACAAACACTACATGCTCAAAGAAATTTATGAGCAACCTGAAGCTTTGCAGCAAACTATTTCTCAAGCACTCAATGGCAATGCTTTACGTGAAGATTTCCTTGCTGATGCAGAAGTCAACTTTCGTAATATTGAGCAAATCCAGATTATTGCCTGTGGTACCAGTTACCATGCAGGTATGATTGCCAAATATTGGGCAGAACAACTGATTGATGTGCCTTGTCAGGTCGAAATTGCCAGTGAATTCCGCTATCGCTCGCCTGTGATTATTAATCGTACCTTGTACGTGTGTATCTCACAGTCAGGTGAAACTGCCGATACACTTGCTGCACTACGCGACACGCAAAAACGTGCTGCAGCGAAAGGCTTAAATATTGCCACCATGACCATCTGTAACGTCGCAACTTCATCGATGGTACGCGAAACTGACCATCATTTATTGACGTTGGCAGGCCCTGAAATTGGTGTAGCTTCGACCAAGGCCTTTACGACGCAGTTGGCAGCATTAATGCTGTTATTACTGAAAATTGGTCAGGTCAAACAACGGATTTCTGCTGAGCAGATGACTGAAATTACAAATGCGCTTTGGCATTGCCCGAAAGTCATTCTAGATACGTTGCAACACAATGCTGAAATTCTGCGCTTGTCTGAATTGTTTGTTGAAAAGCAGCACTGCCTGTTCTTGGGTCGTGGAACGCATTTCCCAATCGCATTGGAAGGTGCGCTAAAACTTAAAGAGATTTCTTATATTCATGCTGAAGGTTATGCTGCAGGTGAATTGAAACATGGCCCGTTGGCACTAGTTGACAATGATATGCCTGTGGTCATTCTTGCTCCGCAAGATGACATGCTCGACAAACTCAAGTCCAATATGGAAGAAGTTCAGGCACGTGGTGGTGAGTTGTTTATTTTTGCCGATGAGCAAAGTGGAATTACTGAAAAAGACCGCCAGCATGTAGTCAATATTCCAAGTGTGAACACATGGTTAGCACCGATTGTTTACAGTGTGCCTGTACAATTGCTGTCGTACCATGTTGCGGTACTTCGTGGTACAGACGTTGACCAGCCACGTAACCTCGCCAAGAGTGTTACAGTCGAATAAGGTTTCTGTAAAAAGAGTAGAAAAACTCTCTGTACCCATACATCCAAACCGCCAATGATTTTTAAATCACTGGCGGTTTTTCTTTCTGTTCAAAATAAAATTTTTTTAGCCATCCCAAT
Organism: Acinetobacter sp. ANC 4636; assembly: GCF_054454555.1. Taxonomy (NCBI): domain Bacteria; kingdom Pseudomonadati; phylum Pseudomonadota; class Gammaproteobacteria; order Moraxellales; family Moraxellaceae; genus Acinetobacter; species Acinetobacter sp. ANC 4636. The sequence continues at coordinate 206,097 of NZ_JBTKVD010000005.1, forward strand.
ATTTTTTTAGTTTTACTGCTTTAAAAGTCTCTAAAAATCATAATGCTGAAAATTTCATTTTTACTGAGTTGATCATGTCAGCATTTTTTTATGGTCTGAGTACTGGGTTTTCTTTACTGCTCGCGATTGGGGCGCAAAATGCATTTGTTCTCAAGCAAGGGCTGAAACAGCAATATCTGTTTTGGGTTGCCCTGATTTGTGCCCTCTCCGATTCTCTTTTGATTTTTCTTGGGGTTAAGGGTTTTTCACATGTGGTTGTTCAATTCCCACACATCCCGATGATTGCACAATACGTTGGAGCAGTATTTTTATTTGGCTATGGCTTACGCAGTTTTTATCAAGCCCTTTATAGCAATGTTGCCTTGGCTTCCAGTCAGCACGAACCTGAAAGCCGATTGAAAATTATCGGGATATGTCTGGCGTTAACATGGCTCAACCCGCATGTATATTTAGATACCATGTTGCTGGTCAGTTCGGTTTCTACACAATTTGCCCCCGAAACCCATCTGTTTGCCTGTGGTGCAATCCTCGCATCATGGCTGTTTTTCTTTAGTCTGGCTTATGGTGCCAAAATATTGCTGCCTATATTTCAGCGCCCGCAATCATGGAAAATTCTGGATACTGTCATTGGCTGTATGATGTGGGGAATTGCGTTGCACTTAGCCATGGGCTAAAACCCTAAAATTGACTGCATATTCTGGCAATGTGTAGTTTTTTAATGTGCCATTTACACTCAAGTGATGACTTTACAAATCACAGTGTCGCGCCCCTGCACTTTCATCCAAATAAAAAACTGATTTGATCCGACCTTTTAAGCATGATTCATCACAAATTTTAAACTTTTCAGGTATTTATAAATATAACTAAACAATCACCAATATTTAAATTTATTTATATTTTTTATTACTTTATATATAAATATAATTGTTTCTTGAAAGAAAATGAACAATTTTTAAAATTTAAATAAACACAAGTATTTGAATATAAATATTTTTTAAATAAAAATAAATCGATCATTTATATTTAAAAAAACTTTCTATTAATATATCTACACAATTGTTATACTAAAGTCTTATTTTGTTCGATCTCTGTTCTCGCTTCTTAAATATCCTGTTTTATTTTTTAGCACCTTTTGAACACTTTTTATGTCGATCTTTTTGCCGATTTTTCTGGCAAGTCATTTAATTTTTAAGGTCAATTGAATGCGTAAGTTTTTAAAAGCTTTATTAATACTGCTCTTGGTATTGATAATTCTTGCTGTGATATTTTTGTTTAGACCGATTGCGTCTAAAAAAATTAATACAACCCAAGATGAACCTGTTGTTGATGTTGTGCTGATTGGTGGCGGCATCATGAGTGCGACACTTGGGACTTATCTGAATGAATTACAGCCAAACTGGCAAATTCGTATGTATGAGCGCCTCGATAACGTTGCACTCGAAAGCTCAAACGGCTTTAACAACGCAGGTACGGGTCACTCAGGCTTCATGGAAATGAACTATACCGAAGAAAAAGACGGTAAAATGGACATTTCTAAAGCAGAAAAAGTAGCGTCGCAGTTTGAAGTCGCAAAACAATTCTGGGCATACCAAGTCAAACAAGGCGTTTTGGGCACATCAACCAGCTTTATTAATCCTGTACCCCACCATGCTTTTGTGATGGATGACAACGTTCAATTCCTTGAAAAACGTTATGCAGCGATGATCAAAAGCTCATTCTTCCAAGGTATGAAGTTTACTGAAGACCCAAATCAGATTAAGCAATGGGCTCCTTTGGTCATGGAAGGACGTGACCCGAAACAGAAAGTTGCGGCAACCCGTATGGAAATTGGTTCTGATGTGAACTATGGTTCAATCACGCGCCAATTGGTTGGTCATTTGGAAAAATCGCCAAACTTCAAATTGCAAACCTCGACCGAAGTGACGGGTATTAGCCCAAATGATGACAAAACTTGGTCTGTTGCATTTAAAGATTTAAAAACAGGCCAAGTAAATCATGTCAAAACTCGCTTTGTGTTTATTGGCGCAGGCGGTGCGGCAATTAAAATGTTGCAAATGACTGGCTTACCAGAAGCGAAGCAATATGCTGGTTTCCCTGTTGGCGGTGAATTCCTGATCACCGACAATCCAAAAGTGGCTGCTGAGCATACGGCGAAACTATATGGTCGCGCAGATTTTGGTGCGCCACCAATGTCAGTACCGCATATCGATACCCGTTATATTGATGGTAAGAAATATGTGTTGTTTGGCCCATTTGCAACTTACTCAAACAAGTTCCTGAAAAATGGTTCGCAGCTTGATCTGATTGCCAATACCAACAAAAACAACGTTTTGCCAATGACTGCAATCGGTATGGAAAACATGGACTTGGTGAAATATCTGATTAGCCAAGTAATGATGTCCGATGAAGACCGCTTTCGTGAGTTGAAACGCTACTATCCAAATGCCAACCCGAAAGACTGGCACTTAAGCCAAGGTGGTCAGCGCGTACAGATCATTAAGAAAGAACCAGACAAACCTGCAAAATTGCAGTTTGGTACTGAAGTCTTTGTTTCCAAAGATCATGCAATTGCAGCATTGATGGGCGCTTCTCCAGGTGCATCCACTTCGCCATACATCATTTTGAATGTTCTGGAAAAAGCCTTCCCGACACAAACCAAAGGTGCATGGAACGGCAAGTTGCATGAAATTATTCGCTCTTATCAACAGGACTTGGGCGAAAACCCAGCGTTGTTAGATCAGGTGCGTCAATACACCAGTTCAATACTGGGCTTACATTACACGCCTGTTGCCGAGCAAGCGCACAAGTAATTTAAATCATCAAAAGCAGAAGGGATGAAGCCATTCATCCCTTTTGTCATTTTTAAGCCCGAACCTATTTTTTGATTTTCAATATCCCTAATGTCTGACACGATTTCACCTTTTGCTGCCCTGGCTTGTCGCGATTTCTCGTTGCTGACGATCAATCAGTGCTGCCTGACGCTGGCGATTTTGATTCAGGAAGTAGTGCTGGGTTTTTATTTATATCAACTCACTCATAATCCCATGATGCTCGGTTTGGTCGGACTAGCAGAGTTTGCCCCCTTTGTGCTGCTATCGCTTTGGGGCGGTTATATTGCTGACCGTTTTAACCGACAACGGATTTTACAACTCAGTTTTAGCAGTTCGATTCCATTATCGGCTCTGCTGTGGCTATGTTTTTGTAGCCATCAACAACAGCTTTTATCCGATACACTGTTTTTAGTGGGTGTTTACGGAATCATCTTTTTATTTGGCTGTATTCGCGGAGTTTATAGCCCGTGTTTTAATTCGCTACGCCCGTTTCTGGTTCCTGAAAAGCTGTATAGCAATGCCGCAACATGGACGGCGTTATGCTGGCAAATCAATGCGGTGCTTGCTCCTGTTTTGGCTGGATTACTGCTGGCACATGCAGGTTTAAATACAACTTTTACGCTGATTGTACTGCTATTTATGCTCGGCAGTCTGGCACTTTGGCAGCTCAAAGCGCGAGATTTTCCACCGCTTGCCAAAGGCTCAGTCTGGTCAAGCCTGAAAGATGCCATGACATTTTTACTGCAAAGTCGGGTGCTGTTCTGGGCAATGTTACTGGATGTCACCTCGGTATTTTTTGGCGGTGTGATCGCATTACTACCGATGTTTGCTCAAGATGTGCTGTATCTTGACGCCGATGGTTTTGGGTTGCTGCGCGCTACCCCTGCCTGTGGTTCGTTGCTGATGATGAGCGCATTGGTGAAGTTCCCGCCCCAACAGCAACTTTGGCACAAAATGCTGTGTGCTGTTACAGGGTTTGCCTGCTGTGGTTTTGCCTTTGCCCTAAGTCGGCATCTCTACCTTGCAGTACTGATTTTGCTGCTGATGGGCGCATGTGACAGTTATAGCATCGTAATTCGGCAGACTTTATTACAACTGATTCCACCCAAAGCCATGCTGGGTCGTATCGCTGCGATTAATGGGATTTTTGTTACCTCAGGCAATCAACTCGGTGCGTTACAGTCCAGTATTCTGGCACGTTTATTTGGGATTATTCCCGCGATGCTACTCGGTTCAAGTTTATCTTTACTGACTGTGCTGCTGAGTTATCGACAAACCCGTGATCAGGCTTCTGATCGTTCTTTTTCCAATGAAACCTAAGTGTATTTGTCGTTTATGTCTTGGTCAAAATTGAGTCTCTGTCTTCTATATAGTTTATTTGGCTTGGTCATTTTGCATGCCTGCTATATTGCAATTTTAGGTGGCACAGCGATTTTCTTTTGGCTCGACCTCAGCTTAGTTGTTGTTTATCAATTGCAACTCAAACAAAGTTTGTTACGCAGTTGTAGCTTGCTGATTTTACCGATTTGTCTGTTGTTATCGCTGTATCTGCATTTGTCTTTTATTGGGCTGCTGTTACCGCATTTGAGTCTGTCCGCCTATTATTTTTCTGGTCGCTCTAAACAGCTCACTAAATGTCAGCATTTACTCTTGGCGAGCCTGCTGAGTGTATGTTTGCTGATTTTTTTGAGCGTGCAGATCACTTATTTGCACCACTTGCAACAGCACTATGCTGAATTTCATACAGATGAGTCATGGCAACAGTTTGGCGCTTTATAAACGGTTAAGAATATCTGCTCAGCTTCATGATTTTACTGAATATGGTTATCAGAAACTCAATTAACCGACAAATAAGCTTTTGCGTATACTAGAGCGCTTTTCGTAAAACTTTAGAAGAATTGTATGATGAAAATTTTAGATGGTGGTGTAGGACGTGAATTGGCACGTCGTGGTGCACCATTTCGTCAACCAGAGTGGTCTGCACTTGCCCTTTGGGAAGCTCCCGAAATTGTCAAAGATGTACATCTCGACTTTATTCAGTCAGGTGCAGAAGTCATTACCACCAATAACTATGCAGTTGTTCCTTTTCATATAGGTCAGGAACGTTTTGATGCTGAAGTCCGTCAACTGGTTCAAGTCGCGGTTGATCAAGCCAAACAGGCGGTTCAGGAAAGTGGTCGCAATGTCCAGATTGCAGGTTGCTTGCCACCATTATTTGGTTCGTACCGCGCCGATTTATTCAAAGAAGATCATGTGCGTGAACTGGCTTTGCCGATTATTGAAACATTGGCAGATCAAGTCGATTTTTGGTTGGCTGAAACCCAGTCCAGTCTGAAAGAAGTAGAAATGGTACACAACCTGCTTCCAAAAGATGGCAAAGCGTACTGGGTCTCTTTCACCTTGCAAGATGTGTTGCAACAAGACCGTGCTTACTTACGTTCGGGTGAAAACCTTGCACAAGCGGTTGAAGTGATTCGTCGTATCGGTGCAAAAGCCGTGCTATTTAACTGCTGTCAGCCTGAAGTAATTTTGCAAGCGATTCAGGAAATCAAACAACTTGCTCCTGAGTTGACCATTGGTGCATATGCCAATGCTTTCCCACCACAAGATGAATCAGCCACTGCTAACGATGGTTTGGATGAAGTGCGTCAAGATCTTGACCCAACGGCTTACTTAAGCTTTGCCAAACAGTGGCAAGATGCAGGTGCATCTTTAATTGGCGGTTGCTGTGGCATTACGCCTGCGCACATTGCCGAGCTTTCTGCATTTTTTAAAGAAGAATAATCATGTCTTCTGCAAAAATTGGTTTACTGTCGCTGACTGCACTGGTGTTTAGCTCCATGGTTGGCTCTGGGGTGTTTAGCTTGCCGCAGAACATGGCAGCCGTCGCCAATGGTTCAGCCCTGCTGCTTGCATGGTTGATTACAGGCGTCGGCATTTTATTTTTGGCATTTTCATTGTTGTATTTATCGCGGCAGTATCCTGAACTGGATGGCGGAATTTATAACTATGCCCGTGCAGGTTTTGGCGAGCTGATTGGCTTCTGCTCGGCATGGGGCTACTGGCTGTGTACCACGATCGGCATTGTCGGTTATGTGGTGATTGTATTTTCAAGTCTCGGCACATTTGTGGATACGAAGGAGCATGTAATCTTTGGTGATGGCAATACCCTTTATGCCCTGATCGGTTCATCGATCTTTGTCTGGCTAGTACACTGGCTGGTCAGTCGCGGGATTAAAGAAGCAGCCGTGGTCAACTTGATCGCCACGATTGCCAAAATCGTACCGATGGTGGTGTTTATTGCCTGTAGTTTGGTCGCATTTAAACTGGATGTATTCAAACTCAACTTGCATGATTTCTCCCTGAAAATGCCACTTTGGGAACAGGTCAAAGACCTGATGCTGATTACCTTATGGGTCTTTACAGGTATTGAGGGTGCAGTGGTGCTGTCTTCTCGGGCACGCAACCGTCATGACATTGGTAAAGCCACTGTGTTTGGAGTGTTACTGGCTCTCGCCTTTTATGTGATGGTCACGGTTTTGTCTTACGGCGTAACGAGTCGTGCTGAAATTGCAGGTATGCATAATCCATCTATGGCAACCCTTTTGACCCAGTTGATTGGTTTACCAGGCACGATTGTGATTACCGTAGGTCTAATGATTTCGGTGGCATCCTCTTATTTAAGCTGGACATTGTTCGCCACGGAAATCCCTTTCTTGGCTGCGAAGAATGGCGCTTTCCCTGCAACCTTCCTCAAGACTAACGCCAATAACGTGCCAATTTCATCGCTGTGGCTGACTTCGATTGTGGTACAAGCCGCATTGATTGGCGTGTATTTTTTCAATAAAAACTACACATGGTTATTGATGATTTCTTCCGTGATGATTCTGTTGCCGTATTTGTTGGTTTCGGCTTTTTATCTAAAAGAATCAGGCAAAAATAAACAGCCGAAACACATCCTGATTGCTCTCGTTGCGACAGTTTATGCAGTGTGGTTATTGTATGCAGCAGATCTGTCTTTACTGTGGGATTCGGTACAACTGTACATCATCGGTTTGCTCATTTTTGGCTATAGCTATTTCAAACATAAAAAACATCTTACCATGGATGACCAATCATTCACATAAATCAATCTGACATAAAAAAACGGCTCTGATGAGCCGTTTTTTTATCTGCCACAAATCATCTTATTTGTAAGATGCTTCATAAGCTTTTGCTTTGTCTTCGTCGAATTGCTTCTGCCATTTACTGATGACCAGTACAGCCAAAGCATTACCAACCACGTTAAGTGCAGTACGTGCCATATCTAAAATACGGTCAACACCTGCAATAAACGCCAGACCTTCCAGTGGAATACCGACTGAACCCAAAGTTGCCAATAACACCACGAAAGATACGCCAGGAACACCTGCGATCCCTTTAGATGTCACCATGAGGGTCAAGACCAGCACGATTTCTTGGGCAATCGATAAATCTTTACCATAAAGCTGAGCAATAAAGATCGCTGCGATACTTTGATACAGTGTTGAACCATCAAGGTTGAATGAATAACCTGTCGGTACCACAAAGCTCGCAATCGCTTTTGGTGCACCGTAAGCTTCCATTTTTTCCATGATACGTGGCAAAACAGTTTCAGAGCTTGCCGTTGAGTACGCCAAAATCAATTCGTCTTTGAGAATCTTGATCAGGGTAAAAATGTTCAAACCGCAAATTTTTGCCACCAGACCGAGTACACCGATACCGAAGAACAAAATTGCACCATAAACCAAAATCACCAGTTTTGCCAAAGGCACTAAAGATGCAAAACCGAAAGTTGCTACAGTCGCCGTAATCAGTGCAAATACACCCACAGGCGCATAGAGCATGATCATGTGTGTGACTTTAAACATTGATTCAGAAACTGCTTTCAACACATTCAGTAATGGTTGTTTGGTTTCTACAGGAAGAGCAGCTAAACCAATCCCGAACATTACCGAGAAGAAAATAATCGGTAACATCTGCCCACTTGCCATCGCACTGAAGATGTTCGATGGAATAAGGGACAAGATCGTTTGCATCAAACCATGAGATTGCGATTTTACTTCTTCAGTCGTATGTTCATATTGGGAAATATCCACTTTATGAAGCAACGACATGTCAACGCCTGTACCAGGATGGAAGACATTGGCACACAAGATACCGACAACAATCGCAATTGTGGTAATAATTTCAAAGTAAAGAATGGTTTTTACACCCAAGATCCCAAGCTTTTTGGAATCTCCAACCCCGGCAATACCCAAGATTAAAGTTGAAATCACAATCGGTACAACGATCATCTTGATCAAGTTAATAAAAATTTGACCGGCTGGTTTCAAAAAGTTATTCACAACATTTTGCTGAATATCGGGTTGGTTGTGTAAAATTGTTCCCACAACAATACCCAAAATCAATGCAATTAAGATTTGCCAGGCAAGACTAATCTTGAATTTGTTCATAGGCTGAGACCTTATACGATCCAGTTAGTTGTCCACAGTAATGGGCAGACATTAACGACGGAAGATGGAAAAGAATAAAGCATATAAGTCGAAATCCAATTTCGAGGCCGCTCCAAAATGCGACTACTCTACTCATGGGTTATTCTCTCGTCAACATAAAAAACTTACAAACAACGAACAAAAAAAACCTGCAATAAAAAATATTTATTTAATTCAAAATGTTATTTTTACTTTTAAATTTATTTTTTTATTAAGAATTTATTAACAATTCATTAAAACATCTTACTCTATATGAATAAAATATCAAAAACATAACTATAAGTTATTATTTTTCATATATTTAATTTCTATTTTTTTATAAAAACCTACAATATTAATTGGAAAAATGTCTAATTGCTTAAAATTCTAATTTATGCTTTAAAAGTTTATGGTTTCAAGGTCATCTGTTGTATTCATACGTATAAACACCCCCCTAAAGCCCGCTATAATATGCGGGTCAAATAACCATATTATTCCTCTGTAAATCATGACTAAACTCAGCTGTTTTAAAGCCTACGACATTCGAGGCAAACTCGAAACTGAACTTAATGAAGAAATTGCCTATAAAATTGGTCGTGCTTACGGTCAAATCTATCAACCTAAAACCGTTGCAGTAGGCTGCGATGTGCGTCTTAGTAGTGAAAGCCTCAAACAGGCCACGATTCGCGGTTTAAACGATGCAGGAGTCAATGTGCTTGACTTGGGCATGACAGGCACAGAAGAAGTCTACTTTGCAGCTTTTCATCTCGATGTTCAGGGTGGGATTGAAGTGACCGCAAGTCACAACCCGATGGACTATAACGGCATGAAACTGGTGAGGGAAAATGCCCGCCCGATCAGTGCCGATACGGGCTTAAAAGAAATTCAGGCATTGGCTGAAACGGCTGCATTTACTGAAGTGAGTCAGAAAGGCACCACTCAAAGCTATAATATTCTGGCTGAGTTTGTGCAACATCTTTTGACTTACATTCAACCTGAAAAAATTCGCCCACTGAAACTGGTGGTCAATGCAGGTAATGGCGCAGCAGGTCATGTGATTGATGCGATTGAAACACAATTTAAAGCGCTGAATGTTCCTGTTGAATTTATCAAGGTTCATCATGAAGCTGATGGTACATTCCCAAATGGTATTCCTAACCCATTGCTGATTGAAAACCGTGACAGCACTTCACAAGCCGTGATTGCACATCAAGCCGATATGGGGATCGCATGGGATGGCGACTTTGACCGCTGCTTCCTGTTCGATGAAAAAGGTCAGTTTATTGAAGGCTACTATATTGTTGGTTTACTGGCACAAGCCTTCTTGTTGCAACATCCAAATGAAAAAATTGTGCATGACCCACGTCTAGTCTGGAACACACAAGATCTTGTCGAGAAATACCAAGGGCAAACGATACAGTCCAAATCAGGTCATGCTTTTATTAAGCAAATCATGCGTGAAGAAAATGCGATTTATGGCGGTGAAATGAGTGCCCACCACTATTTCCGTGATTTCGCCTACTGTGATAGCGGCATGATTCCATGGCTATTGGTCGCGAACCTGTTGTCTGAAACCCAACAATCTTTGTCGAGCCTGGTTGAAGACATGATTGCCAAGTTCCCGTGCAGCGGTGAAATCAACTTTAAGGTCGCTGACAGCCAAGCAACGATTCAGAAAATTTTTGATCATTATGCCGATCAAAACCCAATCATTGACCGTACCGATGGCGTGAGTCTGGACTTTGGCGCATGGCGTGTCAATGTTCGTTCTTCCAATACTGAGCCGCTCTTACGCTTAAACATTGAAAGTCGTCGTGATAAACAACCTCGCCCAATGCAAAGCTATGTGGATGAACTTTCAGCCATGATCCAAAGTTAATCACGGTTGATCATTCAGTAATTAAAAAAGCTCGGCAGTTGACCGAGCTTTTTTAATGCTTAATTGACTATTTGAGGTTTGAGCAACTGATAAGTAAAGTTTTGTCCATTTAACGTATCATTATTTAAGGCTTTATATTGATCCAGCAATTGTGCTTTATCAAACTGACACGAGGCTTTTTCATGAATAAATTTCTGATGGATCGCATCATAGCATCGTGAAACACGCTCAATAAACTGATAGTACGGTGGCAACGGCAAATTCGCCAGATGCAAAATTTTCGGTGCTAAAAAACTGGTTGATATATACGGCTGTGCCAGTATTTTGCGCTGTACAGGATAATTACTCCACAATAGCAACGGCGTTTGGTAAGCATTCAGCTCCTCACGATTCGGATCATTCTCAAAATAATGATATTCATCATAGACATTTTGTAAATTGGGCAAATGATCTCCAAAAGCAACCACAATGGTTGGGCGATCTAGGGTTTTGACAAATTCAGTCAAATCCCGAATATGCTGATCGGCACGTGCCACCCCTGCACTATAGGTTGCCATTTTCTGTTGCGCGCTTTCTGACAGGTTCGGATTGAGTTTATACGACTGTGTCCCATAACGATCATCCGAATACATCGGATGGTTTTCGACCGTAATCGCATAAATAAATTTCGGCTGATCGCTCGCTAAATTCAACTCGGTTTTAATCGAATCAAAAATCACATCATCATTCGCCCAACCTGCCTGATTAAACAACGTGGCATGATTGGATGAATTCATCATATTTTCCAGAGACACAAACTTGTTAAAGCCCATCTGCTGATAAACACGGTTACGGTTGTAGTAATAACGCCAGTTGTTGTGCATGGCAATGGTGTCATAACCCAAGCTGTTCAAATACAGTGGCAATGAATAAATCGGTTTACGGATTTTTGCCACATAAACCAGCTCGTTACGAAAGAAAATGGTGTTTAAACTGGTGAGTGCCTCAAATTCGACATTGGCAGTTCCACCACCAAACGATGGAGACAAGAGTGCCGACACCCGATTTTGACTGGTAAATGGGGTGAGATTTTTGGGCAATTTTTTATCGAGTAGTCTTGGATTCCACATCGACTCATCCATGACCACCACAATATTCGGTTGCACTGTGGTCGAAGATATCGGGGGATTTGTTGCAACAGGTGTTTCTAAAGGTTTAAAAATCTGTTGGATGGTTTCACGTGAAACCATCTCATGCGGTAAAAAAGCTTCAGTTAAGCTATCCAAAATTTTCGACATGAAAAATGTGGTAAAACCAAAATTCTGGATTTTACGAAAATCGCCCATCCAGTCACTTCGGGTATTGGGAAAGCCCGACATATTTAAACAAATACTGGGATAATCAGATTTACTGCATGCCCCTATCGGGCTTTTGATATAGTTTAAATAAATTGCTGAACAGAACATCACCACACTCAGTGTAATCTGTAGCAAATAAGTTTTGAGTAATGTCGTTTTTTCTTTTTTAAAACAGAAAATTAGCACTGCAAAAAATATGGCAATAAAGGCAAAAAAAGCAATTTTAAGTGCCAGAGGTGCAGCCTTGAAGGCTTCTGAAAACAATAAAATATCGTCAGGGCTAAAGTTGGTGGAGAGATATTTTTCTTTTTTAAAATTAATAAATTCAATCAAACCGACAAAAATCTGACTGAGTACCAACGCAGTATATTGTCGTCTCAAAACCGCCGCAAACAGCAAAATCAGGCTGTAATTAAATACACAGGATATCAACGTCTTGGCAAGGCGATCTACTGAGAAACCCTCAAGGAAGAAATTCCAGTTAGAAGCAAGATAGATTGAAAAAAATGTAGAAAAACAAGCCACAAGCAAAAATAGTATTTGCTGGCGTAAGGTGTTCATAAGGCAGGAGCAAGGAGATTAATCAAACAGATGGTAAATTATAGCAAAAGATTGTCAGCCCTACGGGAAAGCGCCAATAAAAATGGCACATTCAGCGCCATCTCTATTCTATCATTGTATGAATTATCGATAACCCTGTGGATTCTGTTTTTGCCAGTTCCAGCTATGTTTCAGCATATCCTCTAACTGATACTGTGGCTGCCAGCCCAATTCCACAATCGCGCGCGCATTATCCGCAAAACAGGTGGCAATATCACCTGCACGGCGTGAAGCGAATTCAAAGGCAATCGTCACACCATTAATCTGTTCAAAACTGTTTTTGATTTCAAGAACCGAAAAACCCCGTCCTGTACCAATATTCCATGCTCGACAACCCTGCTGTTGCAAACGGTTTTTCAGCGCGCAAACATGAGCATTAGCCAAGTCCACCACATGAATATAGTCCCGCACCCCTGTGCCATCAGGCGTGTCATAATCATTGCCAAAGATCGACAATTTTTCGCGTTTACCCACAGCAACCTGTGTGATATACGGCATCAAATTGTTGGGAATGCCTTGTGGATCTTCACCGATATGTCCTGTTGGGTGTGCACCGACAGGGTTAAAATAGCGTAATAAAGCAAATGACCAGCGCTCATCAGACGCTGCCAGTTTTTCCAGCATTTGCTCAACAACTAGCTTGGTATAACCATAGTTATTATTCGGCATTGCGGTTGGCATGTTTTCATTTAAAGGCGATGCATGCGCATCGCCATATACCGTTGCAGACGAGCTAAAGACCAGACGAAATACTCCTGCCCGCTGCATTGCCTGTACCAAGTTGATACTGCCAGAAATATTATGATCAAAATAAGTGAGCGGGATCTGCTGGCTTTCACCTACAGCTTTTAACCCTGCAAAATGGATCACCGCATCAATCGCCTGCTCGGCAAAAATCTGATCCAGTACTTGGCTATCACGAATATCACCTTCGACAAATTTCAGCGATTTTCCTGCAATCTGTTGTACGCGCTGCAAGGCTTCAGGTGAACTGTTACTGAGATTATCCAGGACCAGTACTTCATAACCTGCTGCCAGCAAGGCGATACAGGTATGTGAACCAATATACCCAGCTCCGCCCGTGACTAAAATCGTTGCCATGTTTATTTTCCTAACAGAATCGTGAGTAAGCCTTGTGTCGATGCATCCAGTTGCAACTCATCTTGTTGCTGACCATTTAAAATCGGCAATAGCTGATTGGCAATTTCCTTGCCTTTTTCCACGCCCCACTGGTCAAATGGATTAATGTTCCAAATCACAGACTGTACAAAAACTTTATGTTCGTAACAGGCGATCAGCATTCCCAAACTATATGGATTGAGTTCATCCACCAACAGAGTTGAACTGCCCTGATTTCCTGCATACTGTTTATAAATTGGTAAATGATCCAGCTCACTTTTATCCAAAGCTTGATTACCAAATGCCAGTAAACGTGATTGTGCCAAACAGTTCGAAAGTGCCAGATGATGCTGCTCGATCAGGGCACTGGCATTTTCCACATAAGTAAATTGCTTAGCATTGTAACGTTGTACAGGAGCAAGAAAATCACAACTGACTGCATGTGTACCCTGATGTAGCAACTGGTAAAATGCATGCTGGGCATTTGGGCCAACTTCACCCCAAACAATCGGGCAGGTTTTCATGCTCACTTTTTGCCCATTGCGCTGAATCGATTTACCATTCGATTCCATTTCCAGTTGCTGCAAATACGCCGCAAAATACTTTAAGCGACCATCGTAAGGTAAAATCGCATGGGTCTGCACATCGAGAAAATTGGTATTCCAAACGCCAAGTAGCCCCATGAGCACTGGAATATTCTCTGCAAAATCAGCCGAGCGAAAATGCTGATCAATCGCATGCGCCCCTGCTAAAAACTGCTGAAAACCTTTAACTCCAATGGTTAAAGCAATCGGTAGGCCAATACATGACCATAGTGAATAACGACCACCCACCCAGTCCCAAAGCAAAAACTGCTTGTCAGGTGCAATACCCCATGCCGTCATCTTATCTGCTTTGGTCGATACACCAATAAAATGACTTTTCGTCACCTTATCTTGCTGTCCCAAAGCTTTTTCAAGCCACAAACGCGCAGTTTGTGCATTAGACAGTGTATCAATCGTACCAAAAGATTTAGATGAAATAATAAACAGTGTCGTCTCAGGTCGTAGCTGATGCAGTAAATCTGAAAGCTGGCTGCCATCCATGGTCGACACAAAATGCACATGCAGTGATTTTGCTGTATTGACTTTAAAATCCGACAAAGCATGTGTCGCCATCAGTGGCCCTAAGTCAGACCCACCGACTCCGATATTGACCACATCCTGAATCACTTCACCTGTTGCACCGCGATATTGCCCTGCATGAATTTTCTCGACCAAAGCATACATACGCTGTAATTGCTGCTGGACTTGATCAGAAAATGCAGGAAACTCAGCTGACTGCGCAGGCAACCGCAGTGCCCAATGCATCGCTGCGCGCTGTTCAGTATAGTTAATCCGCTGCTCGGAAAATAAAGTTTGAATCCATTCCTTCAGCTGTTGTTGCTCAGCCAAACGGACCAGCTGCTGGATAATCCGCTGGTCAATACGTTGTTTGCTATAATCCAGAAACAGCTGCTCAAATCGCAATGAAAACTGCTGAAAACGCTCAGCATCCAGCTCGAATAACTCTGTCAGATGTAACTGTGACATCGTGTCAGCCAAACTGCTGAGTTGTTGCTGAGCCAAACTGGTTTGGTGTTTGGGGAAATGGGTAATATTTTCTTCTGTCATTGTCGACCAACCCCTGCATAGGCAAAACCTTGTGCCTTCACATAATCAGGATCATAAATATTGCGTCCATCCAAAATTAAAGGATGCTGCATCAACTGATGCAAAAGACGATAATCTAAACTTAAATACTGTTTCCATGCCGTAAGCAAACACAATGCTGCTGCACCTTGTGTGGCTTCATACTGATCTTCACACAACACCAAATCAGCACGGTTTCCATATTGCTCGGCAATCAGTGGCAAGGCCTGTGGATCATGTAATTGCACGATTGCACCTTGTGCCCAAAGCGCTTGCAACATGGTATGAATCGGAGAGTAATCCGTGCGTGGTGTATCCTCTTTAAACGAAGCACCCCAAATTGCAATGACTTTGCCTTTCAGGTCACACTGATAATAATTCCAAAGCTTGCGGAACAGGATTTCTTTTTGTTGTTCATTAATTTCCCAGACCTGCTCCAACAACTGACCTTTCACCCCTGCGTCGGCGATGGTTTTAGACAGCGTTAAAATATCGTGGGAAAAGTTTGCGCCGCCAAAGCCTGCGCCTGCTGCCAAATAACTCGAACCGATTCGATTATCTGCACCAAGACCTAAGCGAACATTGGCAATATCAATATTGAGTTTTTCTGCAACCTGAGCCAGATCATTCATATAACTAATGCGGGTTGCCAACATGCCTGAAATACTGAGTTTAGTGAACTCAGCATCCAGAATTGGCATAAAGACATAATGATGATTTGCGCGATAAAAAGGCCGTAAAATCTCTTTAATTTGTGGCTTCACATCCAGATGATCAATACCAATCACCACATGAGAAACTTGTAAGACACTATTAATGGCATTCCCTTCTTGCACCATATCTGGCAAATAACACCAATAATCTTGAGGCAATTTTTGTTTTAAGGCGGTTGTTCCATTTAAACCAAAGCTAGACCCATTAATCATTAACTTCGGATGAATAATCGGCTGTTGTTGTAAACAATTTAAAATAAAATCAACTTGTTGTTCTTCATTACTATTAAAAGCGAAAAAATAAGCATCTATGTGTAAAGGGATCTCTGCTAAATCACATATTGATAATCTTTTTGTCTGTGCCTGAGTAGAGATGAGCTGATTAACCGTTTTATCTTGATATTGGATAGAACTCGTTTGATCGTCACTTGAATATGGACTCCAAAAAACCTGGTGTCCATATTCTGCAAATAACCCAGCCATAACGCCCGCATTCAATGTCGCTCCATAAACTGCGATTTTCATGGCATTTCGTCTCTCTTAAAGTTTCAGTTCCTGAATGAGTTCAATAAATTTTTCACCCAATTTAGGATGCTCAACAGCATAATGTAATACTGCCTTGAGGTAACCGAGCTTGCTGCCACAGTCAAATGTGACACCAGACATACGATAGGCTTCGACCACATCAGTGTGTTGCAGCATGGCAATCGCATCGGTCAGCTGGATTTCATTGCCTGCACCTTTCGGTGTCTGCTGTAATAACTGCATGATTTTGGCAGGTAAAATATAACGCCCGACCACAGACAAATTGCTTGGTGCAGTGCCTACAGCAGGTTTTTCAATAATGCCCTGCATGACTATACTTTGCCCTTCAACAAGGACTGTATTCACATCAACAATGCCATATTGATCGACCAAATGGTCAGGCACTGCTTCAACCATAATTTGCGCAGCTTGTACCTGTTGGTAACGCGCTGCCATTTGTGCCAAATCATTTTGCTCAGTTTGGCTTTTGACCAAAACATCAGGCAACAATACAGCAAATGGCTCATCACCAATCAATGACTTGGCACACAATACTGCATGCCCCAAACCCAAAGGCTGCGGCTGGCGCACACTCACAATGCTGACATGCTCAGGGACAATCTGGCGAATCTCTGCCAACAAATCCCATTTTTGTTTTTGTTCTAATGTGGTTTCAAGTTCAAAATTACGGTCAAAATAGTTTTCAATCGAGGCTTTTGAAGAATGTGTCACCAAAATAATCTGTTCGATACCTGCTTCAACCGCTTCACGTACCACATATTCAATTGCAGGGCGATCAACCACAGTGACCATTTCTTTTGGAATTGACTTGCTGGCAGGTAAAAACCGTGTTCCCAAGCCTGCAACAGGCAAAATCGCTTTTTTAATCATTCATTCATTCACTATTATCAGGTTTTAGTTTGTTTCGATGCGTCAGGATCACTACCTGTAAATAGCGATGGTCCCACATGTCCAGGCGCATTAATGCCTTCTTTTTTCATCATCACTGATACGGTCTTGAACATGATTTTGAAGTCCACCCAGACATTATGATGATCGACATACCAAACATCACATTTAAAACGCTCTTCATAATCGAGCTCGTTGCGCCCGCTAATCTGTGCCAGTCCTGTCATGCCTGGGCGCACTTCCAGACGGCGTGCCTGTTCAGGTGTATAGTGTTCGACAAACTCTTTAAGCATCGGGCGAGGACCGACTACACTCATATCGCCTTTAATGACGTTGAGCAATTGTGGCATTTCATCCAAACTGGTTGAACGTAGCTTCTGACCAAACGGCGTCATGCGCTGATCGTCTGGGAGTGGGTTGCCATGCTGATCAAGTGCGTCTTTCATAGAGCGAAACTTCATCATTTTAAACAGCTTGCCATCTTTCCCTGGACGTTCTTGGTAGAAGAAAATGGGTGAACCCAGATTCTTTTTGACCTTGAAGGCAACATAAATAAACACAGGCAACAAAATCGTAAATGCAATAGAAGCAATAATGATATCGACAAGTCTTTTGAGCATGATTATTTCATCCACAAACCGGAATCATATCGCATAGCGATAGTAGACATTTAATTGAACCTTGTTGAAACTCTGGTCTGCCGAAATGGTAGATCAACTTTTAAAAGCGTATTTTATCAACTCTTGGGCTAAACTGCCATGCATCTGCAAGCTCAACACCACAATCAATCTGTCACAAATTGCATCGCCTGTAACATTTGTTGATTGACTCGTTTTACATCATAACGCTGCTGTACCAATGCCAAGGACTGAGCCGCCATCTGTTCGATCTGTGCAGGCTGTTCGATCAGACGCTGCATCGCTTGAGCCAGTGCATCCACATCGCGGACAGGGACTTTAAAACCATTTTGCCCTTCAATCACCGTTTCCTTACAGCCTGGTGCATCGGTGGTGATAATCGCACGGCGCATTGCCATGGCTTCGAGTACCGAACGCGGAATGCCTTCACGGTAGGACGGCAACACAAAAATATTGGCTTGGCAAATCGCCTGACGGACATCACTGAGTTTGCCCCAATACTGAATCAAACCCGATGCCATCCATGCTTCTAGATCATCCTGAGCAATTGCCGCAGGGTTCTCATCAATCCAGCCGACCAGATGAAAATGTGCCGCAGGATAACGCTGCTTGATTTGCTTGGCTGCAGCAATGTATTCATACACACCTTTGTCTTTCAACAAACGTGCCACCATCAAAAAGATCGGCTGCGGTTGCCCTTTCTCATCCAGTAATAACGGCTGTGGGGCAAATTTTTCGGTATTCACGCCTGAGCCATTCACAATATAGGTCGGAATCCGCACGGGCAGATGCTTAAGCTCACGCACCAAAGCCAGATCATCGGCATTTTGAAAAATCACTGCACTAGCTTTACGCAGTGCAAAACGGAAAATCTGGTTAAATAGACGTTTCACATATTTAAAACGACCCGCCGACTGATCATTCTGAAAGGCAAAGCCCAAACCACTGAGTAAAATATAGCGCTCAGGTACTTTTGCCAGATACGCTGCAATCGTGCCATACAGAATCGGTTTAATGGTATAACTCAGCACTTTATTGGGACGTATGGCTTTAAGCTGCTGGTAAATTGCCAACAAGGTTTTCGAGTCTGCAACAGGATTGGTACCCATTTTTTGTAATGGATAACTGTGTAAAGCAAATCCCAACTTCTGAAAATATGCCTGATCTTCAGGATACAGTTCGATATTCGGCGCAAGGATGTGAATGGCATAGCCTTTCGCTGCAATGCTATTGAGCAAGTCACCCCGAAAATTTCGGACAGTATGTAGGTCATTGGAAATAATGCAGAACTTCATAGATTATTTTGCCGAACCGTGTAAATGCTGTACATACCATGGCATGGCTTGCTCAATGCCCTGCGCAATATTGAACTGCGGCTGATAGCCGAGCAAAGTCTGAATTTTGGAAATATCGGCTTGCGAATGGCGCACATCGCCTGCTCGGAAATCCCGATAGACAGCAGCCTGAGTATAATCCACTGCATTTTTCGCCAAGGTTTCAGTTAGCATATTAAACAGTTGATTTAAATCAGTTCGTCCACCAACCGCAACATTATAAATTTGATTGAGTGCAGCAGTGTTTTCAGTGGTGGCTGCCAACAGGTTTGCCTGTACCGCATTGGCGATATAGTTAAAATCACGGCTGGTTGAGCCATCACCATTGATATACACGGTATCACCCTGAATCATGGCAGCCGTCCATTTAGGAATTACTGCTGCATAAGCACCATCTGGAGTCTGGCGTTTGCCAAAAATATTAAAATAACGCAGACCTATCGAATTAAAGCCATAACAACGCTGGAACACGCTGGCATACAGTTCGTTGACGTATTTGGTCACGGCATATGGCGACAATGGATTGCCAATAATCTCTTCTTTTTTAGGCAAGGCAGGATGATCACCATAAGTCGAACTACTGGCAGCATAGACAAAGTTTTTTACTTGGGCATCTTTGGCAGCTACCAACATATTCACAAAGCCCGAGATGTTGGAAGCATTGGTCGCAATCGGATTTTCAATCGAACGTGGCACTGAACCAAGTGCCGCCTGATGCAACACATAATCCACACCTGCACAAGCCGTTTGGCAGTATTCAAGGTTGCAAATATCACCCTGAATAAACTTAAAATTCTGCCATTGCTCAGCCGACACGATAGCCTGCACTTCATCGAGATTGTGCTGAAAACCTGTCGAAAAGTTATCTAAGCCGACCACACGCTGACCCAGCAACAACAGTTGTTCCAGCAAATTTGAACCAATAAATCCCGCGACGCCTGTGACTAACCATGTTTTGGGTTGCTGTTGCAGTTGTTCACAACATTGTTGATATTGGCTCATGATGCTGTTCTCTCAGTGCTGAGGTGATAAAGTGCCAACCATTGTTGCAGCATACTCTGGATGGAATAATGCTGCTGAATGCGCTGGCGGTGCTGCTGCCCCAATTGGGCTTTTTGTTCTGTCGACAATTGTAACGCTTGGACAAGTTTTTTGCTGAGCATTTCTGCGTTTTGTGGCGGAATGAGCCACTCAGGCTCACCCAAAACTTCTTTTACGCCACCGCAGTCGGTTGCTACCACCACCCGTTCACAGCTCATGGCTTCTGCCACTACCAAACCAAAACCTTCCCAAGCCGAGGACAGCACAAAAACATCTGCTGCAGACAATAGTTCGGCAACATCATGACGCACACCGAGAAAACGGATGTGATCCACCAAACCCAACTGCTGCACCTGCTGTTCCAGTTCAGCCCGTTGTACCCCATCCCCCACAATCAATAACTGAGCTTTCGGCTGAGTTTGTTGTAGTAAGCGAAATGCCTGAATCAGGTTGGGATAATCTTTGGCTTGCATCAAACGCCCGACCGCCATCAATACAGGTATCTCTGCTGAATAGCCTAGTTGTTGACGAAGCTGCTGACGTGCTGATGCGGAAAATTGAAATTTTTGTGTATCAATGCCGTTGCTGACCGCGGTGCTTTTGGCTGCACTAAAGGCTTTTTGTGCAATAAAAAAATCGGTGGCTTCCTGACTGACATTGGTATTCAGATCACTATAACGGTCGGTCAGACGGTACAACCACTGCCGTGCTTTGCCCCCAATTGCCTTACTGTGCGCCGTGCAAATCAAATACGGAATCTGTGCCGAACGATGTAGCAAACGAGCAAATAAAATCGCATGGAACATATGTGCATGTACCACATCGGACTGAAACTGGTGCATGATCTGGGCAAAACGCTGGGCGCTTTGTGAGAAGTTCGCCAGTGAATTTAAACCCAGTTGAATCAGTTCAATCTCGGCATGTTGTGGTCGAACCTCAATCTCACCACGCAAATAGGCGATTTTGACCTGATGCCCTGCTTCAAACAGTTGATCGGCAAGACTAGTCACGACTTTTTCCGCACCGCCCAAACCCAACCCTGTGATCAGCAACAAAATTTTCATCTTCAACTCACTCAGGCTTGAGCAAACAGATCGAGCCACTGTGCCACAATCTGCTCACTAGAATACTGTTGCACATACTGCTGATTTTGCTTGGCAATTGTTTGATAACCCTTAGTATCCAGATCCATCATCTGCGCTAATTGGTCACTCAACTGCTGTACATTTTCAGGGGCAACCAATCGGTTTGGCGTGTTGGCTAAAATCTCACGTGGGCCAATCGGACAATCAAAAGCCACAATCGGCAAACCAAAGCTCAGAGCTTCAAGCAGCACCATACCAAAACCTTCAAAACGTGAGCTTAAACAGTAAATCGATGCCTGTGCATAATACTGAGCAATTTCAGGCGTTGCAGCGACCCAATCCACAGAGTGTTCAATACCAAGTTGAATTGCATGTTGTTTGAGCGCCTGTTCCTGCTCACCACTCCCCACTATCCGCAGCGTCCAGTCAAGATACTTTGAGCTGAGCAATTGCCATGCCTCAAGCAGCAAATCAAAGCCTTTTTCAGAACGTAAGCGTCCCACCGCAAGCACCGTTTTATGGCTTTGACTCGGTAACTGTGTAGTGATCTTAAAAGGTGACGGATTCGCAATGGCTTGAAGCTTCGCTGAGATTTTAGCAATGCCCTGCTGCCACAACTGTCGGTCATGCTCAGTTAAAGTCACAACTGCATCAGCATGACGCGCTGCCCAGACCCGCCCGACACGGCGCAGACGTAAACCTAAATCCACTTCAAAATTAAAATGTTCCCAGCAAATATGCTGTACCTTCAAACCGAACAAGGCTGGTACAGTAAAAATACAGGAAATGCTGTCCACCACCACTAGATGCTGAATCTGTTGCTGCTGCACAAAACGGCGGATTTTCCAAATTGTCCACAGTAAATGACTTTTCATCGACACAGGCTGTGGATAAAGTGCATGGTTTTCCACACGGGCATCCAAGGCAAAAAATGGGCGCTCTCCCTGTGACAGGTTCAGAATACAGACTTGCTGCCCCTGTGCGGCTAAGGCATTGGCAACCAGTGTGGTGACGCGCTCAGTTCCACCTGCAAGGTTGAGATTACCAATCAGAAAGCAAATTTTGCCGATCATTTTTTCAGGCCCAAACGGCGTAAAGTGCGGTCAAATAACAAAAAGGCCACGCCATATTGGAAAAACAGACGGTTACCGCGATTACGGATCATCTCTTCACGTAGCGGATGCTGACGCATTTGCTGTTTTAAGGTTTTCCAGCGCTGCTGTGCCGCGCTGATCCCATCGGCATTCAGTACATCCATAATATGTGACTGGCTAATCGCAATCATGGTTGCCACCAGTTCAGGATGCTGCTCAATACGTTCTAAATAAAACAGCGGCACGCCACCCAAATCATCAATATTTTTACGGGATTTGGTCGCGGTAATGCCTTGCGGATTGATGCGGTAATTGATCAATACTTCAGGGCTGAAATAAGCGGTTTTTGCTGCGAAAAATAACAACGGCGTGGTGTAGGCATCTTCATAGTTTTTGCCCACAGGAAAGCGAATGTCCTTAAATAACTCGCGTTTATACACTCGCAGCCATGCAAACCAAGCCGAACGGTTGGACAGTTCCAGTAAAATGTCCTGATTCAGGGTTTGCAAACCCTGCTTCGACATACGGTGTAAAAACGGAATGGTATTGCCTTGGTCATCCACGCGTTGCACCGCAAACTGGATGATGTCAGCGCCCGTTTCAATACCTTTGAACACTTCAGCAAAATACTGCGGATTGAGATAATCATCCGAATCCAGAAATGCCACGTACTCGCCTTGCGCCTCTCCAATCCCTGTATTACGCGCCCCACTCAAACCCTGATTTTTTTGGCGGATAATCCGAAATTGCTGCTGTACCGCTTCAGACTGCTGTGCCAAAAACTGCTGCGCTTTGGCAACCGACTGGTCTGGGCTGCCATCATCGACCACAATCACCTCGACCTCAGGCTCAGGCAGCTGCTGGCAGATACTGGTCAGGCATTGTTCAATGTACTTTTCGACATTATAAACGGGGATGATCAAGCTCAGCTTCATCGGGTATTCTCAGCGTTTGAAATAGGTGGACGGTTTAAAGATACGAATATGCGTATCTAAAATTAAACCCTGCTTATAAAAGTAATTAAACAACGTTAAAGACAAAATTTCTGTGGCGAGAATCGCAAAAATTGCGCCGTAAAGGGCAAAATAATGAATCGCCAAGAAGGTCACGATGACATTAAATGCCACCAGAGTCATGGTTTTATGATGCAAATAATCATAGGCATTGAACTTGATCAGATACTTTTCAGCCACCGTCGACATGCCTGAAAACAGGGTGACGAACACCGCAATAATCAGAATATCATTGACCTGCTGATAGGCCGCGCCATACAACCACTGGATAATCCAGTGCCCAAACAGCGCGAAAAATACCGCAGCCGAGGAGGCAATCACGATGACCATCAAGTTTAAACGTGCCACCATATTCTGGCTGCGTTCAAAGTCTTTTTCCGCATAAATCTGGGTGAGAAATGAGGAAATAAAAGCATTTAAAACAAAGTAAAAACTGCTGCCCAAAGTCATCGCGACCGAATAAATCCCCAGATCGTGCTGCGATTTCATCCCCAAAAACAGTTGTGAGGTCTTGGTAAAAATCGCAATCGACAAGGTGTACAGCACCAGTTTGCGTCCGACTTTCAACACATAACTGCGATACTGCTGTAAATGATCGGCAATGCGCTGTGGTGTGCTGAGTTTTTTACGTGCAAAAATCGCCCGACGCATCAGAAAAGGAACGAGGGTCACCAACACGATCGGAATACTTAAATAGCTGACAGGTAAATGAAATTCGGCAATTCCATAACGCACAATCAGGCTCACCAAAATCGCGGTGACATTACATATGGTATTAAAACGTGACTGCAAGGTGGCATTGAAGTAAATGCTATAAGCGGTGTCATGCAGGGAAAAATACACCCCAATACACGCCGCCACCGAAAAAATAAAGGTCAGTGGATCAACAGTTAAATACAGATATAACAGCACCAGACTGGCAAAAACTGCAAAGAACAGATTGCGTAACGTCCGCGTGGCAAAAATAATGTGCTCACCGGTTTTGCGGTTTTGACTGGTTTTTTGGAAAATCAGGTTGTCTGAACCAAACAATGACACCGTTTGCACAATCGCAAAAATTGAGGTGGCAAAAGTCAGCTTACCGAAATTGGCAGGCCCGATATAACGTGCCACAAACGAGGTAACGAAGATCAATCCAAAAATGGACAATAGCTTTTCAGCCATCATCCACAGTGAATTGAGATAGACTTTTTTACTCATGAGGTCGCTTACAGACGGATGTCCACACAGTCTTTATCGAGCACATATTTCAAGTCATACAACACAAAATTGGCTTTACACATTTTGGCAATGTCATCACGAGTCAATGCTTTAAATTGCTGATGGGCAACTGCCAGCACCACCGCATCATAGTAATGATTTTTCGGCTGCTCGGTCAGTTCCAAGCCATATTCATGCTGTACTTCGGCAGCATCCACCCACGGATCATGTACATCAGCCTGAATGTGGTATTCCTGCAATTCATGAATAATATCAATAATTCGGGTATTACGAATGTCAGGACAGTTTTCTTTAAAGCTTAAACCCAGTACCAAGACTTTGGCACCTTCCACCTGAATGCGCTTTTTCACCATGGCTTTGACGAGCTGAGTCACTACATAGGCACCCATGCTGTCATTTAAGCGGCGACCCGCCAGAATAATTTCAGGATGATAGCCAATTGCCTGTGCTTTATGGGTCAAATAGTATGGATCTACCCCGATACAATGCCCGCCGACCAGACCCGGACGGAATGGTAAGAAGTTCCACTTGGTGCCTGCGGCTTTAAGGACATCTTCAGTGTCGATGCCCATTTTATTGAAAATCAACGCTAGTTCATTGATCAGCGCAATATTCACATCGCGCTGGGTATTTTCAATGACTTTTGCCGCTTCGGCGACTTTAATGCTTGGCGCTTTGTGCGTGCCTGCGGTGATAATCAGGTTATAGACTTCATCGACATAATCGGCGATTTCAGGGGTTGAACCCGAAGTGATTTTTAAAATATTGGTGACACGGTGTTCTTTATCGCCCGGGTTAATCCGCTCGGGGCTATAGCCTGCGTAAAAATCCTGATTGAAAGTCAGACCTGAAACTTTTTCCAGTACAGGAATACAGACTTCTTCGCTCGCACCCGGATACACGGTCGACTCGTACACCACGATATCGCCTTTTTTCAGCACACGACCAATGCTTTCAGAAGCTTTCACCAACGGGGTTAAGTCAGGCTGTTTATACTGGTCAATCGGGGTTGGGACTGTCACGATAAAGAAGTTACAATCCTGTAAATCATCAATCTGGGTGGTATAGCTTAAATGGCTTGCCTGTTGTAATTCTTCTGGCGAGGTTTCTAAAGTATGATCCTGACCGCTTCGCAGTTCATCAATACGCTTTTGCTGAATATCGAACCCGACTGTTGCGACAGTTTTACCAAATTCAACAGCCAGTGGCAGTCCCACATAGCCTAAACCAACAATCGCGATTTTGAGTTGATCTCGTTGCAACATAGACAGTCCGATCCTAATCAATAAAGTAAAAGAGGATCATAATGGATGATCCTTACAGGCTGACTAATATAACAGAAATCAGACTGATTTTTCGGATAAAAAAGCGAGTTCGGGCTTTAGTACAGGCTGGTTTTATTTACAGATTTAAAACACGTTTTTGGTCAGATTAGGCAGTTACTTCACACAAAAAACATACCGTTTGTTTACAATCCATTATATGCTTAGAGCCACCAATGCCTGCATGATCAGGCAAGCTGTTTTAATCAAATAAAATTGGATTCCTCTTATGAGTAAAGCCTTACCCGTTGCTGTTGCAGTTATTTTAGGCGGCGCTGCACTTGTTCCTGTTTTTTATGCATCTCAACACCCTGCTCCAGCAAAGACACATCGCGCATCCGCAGGCACGTCATCTGAACCGAAAAAGGTTCTGAGCTATATGCAAGGCTACCAAATGGGTGGTCAGGTTTCTCCTGAAATGGACATTGACGGTTTTGCCCAAGGTCTACGTGACGCTCGCGAACACAAACCACATGCTTATAATGATCAACAAGTTAAAGATGCCATCGTCAACTATCAAAAAGAATTACAAGGCAAACTCAGCAGCTTGCAGGAAAAAAACAAAACTTTCCTGACTGAAAATGCCAAGAAAGCGGGTGTAAAAACCACAGCTTCAGGTTTGCAATATGAAATCATCAAACAAGGTACAGGCAAACAAGCGACTGCCAATTCAACTGTAAAAGTGAATTATGAAGGCAAGCTGGTTGACGGTACGGTCTTTGACAGCAGCTATGCACGTGGTGAACCGGCTGAATTCCCACTTGCTGGTACCATTCCAGGCTGGATTGAAGGGATTCCACTACTCAAAGAAGGTGGTAGCATCATGCTTTATGTTCCAGCCAAACTGGCTTATGGTGAACAAGGTAACCAAGCCATTCCACCAAACAGCGTATTGATCTTCAAGGTCGATTTACTTGCTGTGAAATAATCAAAACAATGGAGAGTCACAACTCTCCATTTGTATTTTAGGAAGATGATAATGAAAAAAATCCTGAGCTTTGTGTGTGCCTTATCTTGTTTATCCACGCCCGTATGGGCAGCCAGCACCATTGATGCCAATAGCTCGCTTAGCACACAAGCAGGTTATAGTTTTGGCTATCTTTTGGGAAAAAGTAATGCTGAAGCTATACAAGGGCTCGATTTAAATGCCTTTGTTCAGGGCTTGACTGCTGCATCGTACAACCAAAACCCTGCCTTGTCAGAACAGGAAATGGCAAATGCCTTGGCACTTTATAAAAAACAGGCTGAAGCCAAAGACCTTTTACAACATCAGCAACAAGCTCAAATCAATGCCAAAGCTGGCGCTGACTTTTTAGCCAACAATGCCCACCAAGCTGGCGTAGTAACCACGGCTTCAGGTCTGCAATATCAAGTGATCAAAGCGGGTCAAGGCAAAAGCCCGAGCAAAAATAGTACCGTTGAAATTAACTATGAAGGTCGTCTGATTGACGGCACCGTTTTTGATAGCTCAATTGCCCGTGAGCAGGCTGCCACTTTTCGCGTCAGTGAGGTGGTTAGCGGCTTAGCTGAAGGTTTATTGACCATGAAAGAAGGTGGTAAAACCCGCTTCTTTATTCCAGCAAAACTCGGTTACGGTGAAATTGGTGCAGGCGATGCCATTGGCCCCAACAGCACCCTGATTTTTGATGTAGAACTATTAAAAATTAAATAAAAAATGAGTTAAAAAAACCGACACTGTGATGTCGGTTTTTTATGTTTAATGCTCTGGACGCAGGTGCCCTAGACGAAAGCCTGAAAGAAGCAAACCGATAGCATATGCAGCCGCACCAACCACACACAGTGCTGTCAGCTCTACAATTTTCATCCATGTAGACAAATGCCCATCGTACAGATGCAAACCATACGCCAGTACGCCAGCCATACATAAATTGGCAAAGCCGTATTGGGCAAAAATCTTTTTCCAGTGTGCACCAAAGCGGTAAATATTGCGTTTGTGCAAGTAGTAATACAGCATTCCCGCGTTGACAAATGCCGAACCTGAAGATGCAATTCCGAGAGCCATATGCTCAGCATGCCAGTGAATCGATTTAAAGAAGCTAATCAGAATCACGTTTAAAATCGCATTGGCAGCGACCGCCATTAAGCCCACACGCACTGGCGTTTTGGTATCTTGCTGGGCATAAAAACCAGGAGCAAACACTTTAATCAGCATAAATGCCAACACCCCGCCACTCATACACTGCAATGCCAGTGAAGTCATATGAGTGTCTTCTGCGGTAAACTCACCGCGCTGAAACAAGGTCTGGATAATCGGCGTTGACAACATAAACAGGGCCACACTGGCAGGCACACCCACCATGATGATGACCCGTGCCGCCCAGTCAATCATGCCACGAAAGCGCTCAAGATCTTGCTCTGCATGCCGTGCCGACAATGATGGTAAAATCACCGTACCAATCGCCACACCAATTAAACCCAGTG
Source organism: Acinetobacter sp. ANC 4636 (assembly GCF_054454555.1). Lineage (NCBI taxonomy): Bacteria > Pseudomonadati > Pseudomonadota > Gammaproteobacteria > Moraxellales > Moraxellaceae > Acinetobacter > Acinetobacter sp. ANC 4636. Next base: position 234,362 of record NZ_JBTKVD010000005.1, read on the forward strand.
GTAACTCGGTCATACGTTCGGCGCTATACAACCATGACACCGAACCACTTTGCATGAACGATGCCCAAATGGTATTCAGCAACAAATTGATTTGGGTGACAGATACCCCAAACAGTGCAGGCAGCATCAGCTTGAGAATACGCTCCACCCCTTCATGTTTAAAATCAATGCGCGGTGGAATCAGCAGTTTCTTGCGCCATAACTCAGGAATCTGGATGGTGAGCTGGATAACACCCGCTGCCAGCACCGCCCAACCCAATGACATAATTGGGGTTTGCAAATACGGCGTCAGCCACCATGCCCCTGCGATCATCACCAGATTCAGCAGCACTGGAGAAAACGCTGGGCTAAAAAATGCCCCGTAACTGTTCAGGATACTGCTGGCAAATGCCGTCAGTGACATAAACATCAGATACGGAATAGTCAAACGGAACATTTCAACCGCTTGGGCAAACTTGTCGGGATCATTATGAAAACCTGGCGCATAGATATACACGATGGCAGGCGCGATAATCATGGCGAGCAAGGTAATGGATGACATCACCACCAACAGGCAGCCAAACACCCGACTAATCAGGATTTGCACTTCTGCATGTAAACGTCCGGTTTTGTACTCAGTCAAAATCGGAATAAAGGCTTGAGAAAATGCACCTTCGGCAAACAGTCGCCTGAAAAAATTGGGAATGCGAAATGCAACTACAAAGACGTCGAATTCTTTGCCTGCACCAAACACGTTCAGCAACACCATGTCACGCACCAGTCCCAACACACGGGACAGCATGGTCATTGCACTCACGATAAAGGTCGACCGCCAAAGCGCCATCGCTTACACCTAAGTCAAATTGGAAGTGGCTATTTTAAAGAAAAGCCTGAACAATTTCGTTATTAATTCTTCAATTTATGTGATTTTCTTTATGTAACAATTCACGAAAATCTGCCCAGTGGAAATGCATGCCTGGATCGGTTTTACGCTGCGGTGCAATATCGGAATGCCCCGCAATATGCTGCTGAATCTGCGGATAGGCCTTCTGCAAGGCTGACGCAACCTGTGCAAGCACCTGATATTGTACAGATTCAAATGGCAGATCATCACTGCCTTCCAGCTCGATACCAATCGAATAATCATTACATTCAGGCACACCCAAATAGCTCGAACGCCCAGCATGCCATGCCCGATCCTGAAAATTGACAAATTGCAGGACTTCACCTGTTCTTAGAATTAAAAGATGTGCTGAAACCTGCATGCCTTTAATCGTTTGAAAATACGGATGTGCATTCCAGTCCAGTTGATTTTGGAAAAATTGCTGAATGTAGCCTCCTCCAAATTGCGAAGGCGGCAAACTGATATTATGAATCACCACTAGCCGAATCTGCGTTTGAGCAGGACGTTGATTAAAGTTTGGAGAAGGTAACTGCTGCGCACCGCATAAAGTACCCTCCACCACTTTAAATTTTGTCTGGTTTTGCATCTTCATTTCCGCATTAAATCACATTCAAGCATTTTAACTGAGCCAGACTCGAAGAGCGTAATCTAACAGTCCAAATACTATTAGCACGGCGTTATTTTTTACTTTTTACCAGAGGTTGATTAACATACCCCATAGTTTCTTTATTTGTAGACTATCATGGATCCATACTCACCGTTGAAAGGCAAAACGGGAATCAAACGTATTCTGAATGCGACGAGTTACTCAATCGCTGGATTTAAATCCGCCTTTCGCTACGAAGCCGCCTTTCGCCAGATTGTCTTACTGAATATTGTCTTACTTCCAATCAATTTATGGCTCAGTTTGTCAAAATTAGAGCATCTGATTTTGATTTTAGTCGGTTTACTGGCGCTGATTGTTGAATTATTCAATTCTGCAATTGAAGCGGTGGTCGATCGCATTTCACTAGAACGCCATCCTTTAGCAAAAAATGCCAAGGATATGGGCAGCGCTGCACAATTTGTGACACTGAGTATGATTGCAATTGCATGGGCAAGTATTCTGCTTTTAAAATAAAAAAAGACTCCATACGGAGTCTTTTTTTTGAGCGATTGACTTACCAGCCTAAAGCTTGTTGCTGTTTTTTGATCAGCTCTTGAATACCTTGCTCAGCCAGTTCTAACATGGCATTACATTGGGTACGGGTAAATGGCTTATCTTCTGCTGTACCCTGAATTTCAATAAACTCACCCGCCTGTGTCATCACCACATTGAGGTCTGTTTGGCAGTTTGAATCTTCTTCATAGCAAAGGTCAAGTAGCACTTCATCTTGGTACATACCCACAGAAATTGCTGCGACCAAACCTTTGAGTGGGTCATGCTTAATTTTCTTTTGCTCAAGCAAAACATTCATGGCATCGACCAGTGCAACCGCAGCACCTGTAATTGCAGCAGTACGTGTACCACCATCAGCCTGAATCACATCACAGTCGATGGTAATGGTATTTTCACCGAGTTTTTTCAGATCAATCATGGCACGCAGACTACGTCCAATCAGACGCTGAATTTCCTGAGTACGACCTGTTTGCTTACCACGTGACGCTTCACGGTCAGAACGGGTATGGGTCGAACGGGGTAACATACCGTATTCTGCTGTCACCCAGCCTTGACCTTGACCTTTTAAAAAGCGCGGCACACTGTTATCGATACTTGCGGTACAAAGGACTTTGGTATGACCAAACTCAACGAGAACCGAGCCTTCAGCATAGCGCGTGTAGTTACGTGTAATTTTCACATCACGCAATTGGTTTAATGCCCGTTGGTCAATACGCATAATTTTTCCTTCAGTGTTCAGCCAAAAATTTCACGGGCAAGTATAGCAGAATCCTTGCCAAATTTTAGAAAATGATCTGTTTGACACATCAGGTTCATCTATTGATAAAAATACAACATTTTGAATTTAATTATTTTTTATGCAAAAGAATATTCTTTTTTTAATGATGTAAATATTGTTTTCTACACCAACCTCGCCGAACCCTCAATTTCTCATTAAAAACATGAACAACATTGCCCACACATGATCATGATTTGTATCGTGAAACTGATGAAGCGACTTGTGTAGGTACGACCTATGTTTTTTAATCAAGTTGATTTCATTCAACCCCAACCTATTATATTAACTATATAACCATATGATTTATATTTAATATTTTTAAAATACAGTAAAAACTCACATTTTCTTCACTCGAGAAACGCTATACTTATTGCACAATATATAGAAAAAAATTTTAAGGATGGACTTGCTATGTCAGTACGTGCAGAACGTAAATTGCAGAGTCAGCAAGCGATTCTGGAACAAGTATTAAAGCTGAACTATGCAGGTCAGTGTTTTAACAGCATTAGTTTACGACAACTGGCACAAGCCGTCGGCATGGTGCCCAGTGCTTTTTATCGTTATTTTCCGAACAAGGAGCAATTGGCAATTGAACTGGTGGATCAAACCTCTTTAATTATCAAAAGCCACCTGACCCAGTTCTTGGAGCATATACAACATAAAAACAGTGAAATACTCGAAACACATTTATCGTTATTTTGCGATCAGGCCCAGCAAAAAGCTGCTCACTGGCATTTTTTTATTGTGGAACGTTGGGGAGGTGGAAGCTTTCTTCGAGAAAAAATTCGTCAGGAAGTGATATTTTTAATTGATGATCTGGCACAGCTTCTCAATAAAAAATATGCAGGACAATGGCTTGATAACCAGCAACCACTAGCATTTGCAGAGCTTTGCATTGAACTGCATTTTGCATGGATTATCAAATGGCTGCATAGTCATGAAACCCAGCAAAAAGATCACTTATTGCAGTGTTTCATACAACAACTTCAGTATATTCACTTTCCTTAAGCCCATAAAAAAGCGTATGTCACCATACGCTTTTAACCAAACACCTAACGAGTTATTTGCTATGGCGCTCTTTGTTAATCAAGTAGCTTACCACTTCAGGTACTTTACCATCTTCACCTCGAACCAGATATTTACCGTTCACCACAACCGCAGGTACACCTGTTAGCTGATACTGAGCAGCGAGCTGATTCGACTGGGCAACTTTGGCAGTGACTGCAAAAGAGCTATAGGCTTCATTGAATTTTGCTGCTGGCACACCATATTTGGTAAAAAATTGTGCCGCTGAAGCCTGATCAAAAATTTGCTGGTTTTTCAAATGAATGGCATCAAACAAAGCCAAATGGGTACGTTTACGCACGCCCAATTGTTCAGATGCATAGTAAGTACGCGCACCTGACTCCCAAACTGGGTTCATGGCTGCAGGAGAACGGACAAAATTCACATCTTTAGGTAATTTTTTCAACCATGACTGCATATATGGTTCTAATTTAAAGCAGTGTGGACAACCGTACCAAAAAAATTCACGAACTTCGATTTTCCCTGGAACATCAACCTTACCAGGATTTTGTAAAACCGTATAATCTTTACCCGCAACAAAATCTGCCGCCATCGCGTTGGCTGAAAATGCCATAACTGTTGCAGCTAAGCCATTGATAATGAATTTTTTCATTGATTGATGTTTCCTTATATAAGATTTTGACTAGCTTAGCTGTTAACTATAAAACATCTATGCAAAAAACGTTTTGTTTCTGTCAACTTTTTTACAGCTTTTATCGCTTTTTTCCCAAGACGCGCTACACTAGCAACGAAAACAAATCTTTTAAAAATGAAGCACTGTACTGAGGTGAAGGTCATGTCACAGCTGAATGTTGATCCACAAGAAATTGCAAAATTCGAAGCTCTCGCGGCCAAATGGTGGGACCAGCATTCCGAATTCAAGCCCTTGCATCAGATCAACCCACTACGCTTAAACTGGATTGATGAATTGTCTGGCGGCTTACGTGGCAAAAAAGTTTTAGATGTCGGTTGCGGTGGCGGTATTTTGGCAGAAAGCATGGCACGTCGTGGGGCAGCAGAAGTACTTGGTATTGACATGGGTGAAGCACCACTGGCGGTGGCACGTTTACATGCCGAACAAGAACAGGTCACCAATATCCAATATCGTCAAATTCCTGTTGAACAACTGGCTGAAGAACAGGCAGGTCAATACGATATCGTGACTTGTATGGAAATGCTGGAGCATGTGCCCGACCCTGCTTCGATTATTCAGGCTTGCCAAAAGCTGGTGAAGCCAAACGGTCACGTATTTTTCTCGACCATTAACCGCAATCCAAAATCATATCTGTTTGCCATTATTGGGGCGGAATACCTGCTACGGATGCTGCCAAAAGGTACGCATGACTATCATAAATTTATTCGCCCATCTGAATTAGCCACGGACATTGAAGCAGCAGGTTTGAAACTGAAACAAATGACTGGCTTACATTACAATCCACTCACCAAACATTATTGGCTCGCACCCAATGTTGATGTGAACTATATGGTGTATACACAAAATCTGGTTTAAGCAATGAAAGCAGTCTTATTTGATTTAGATGGTACGCTGATTGATACAGCAGCCGACTTTATCCGCATCATTCAAAGCATGTGTCGTGAACAGCAACGCCCAGTCGTGGATGCTGACAGCATTCGCAGTCAGGTGTCTGAAGGCGCACGTGCCATGGTGAAACTGGTCTATCCAGAGTTGGCTATTGATGATGCAACCTTCTTGGCACATCGCCAAGACTTTCTGGAGCGTTATGGTCAACAGATTGTGGTGGATACCAATCTGTTTGAAGGCATGTATCCATTGCTTGAAATGCTGGAACAACACCAGATTCCTTGGGGTATTGTCACCAACAAACCGCGCAATCTGAGCGAGTCTTTATTAGAAGCGCTAAATTTACAACAACGTTGCTCGGTTTTGGTCTGCCCTGATGATGTCACGCATGCCAAACCACACCCAGAACCGATGTTTTTAGCTGCCAAACAGCTTGAGATCGACCCGCAGCAGATTATTTATGTGGGTGATCATCCGCGTGATATCGAGGCAGGTCGCAATGCAGAAATGTATACAATTCTTGCCGCTTATGGTTATCTACCTGTACAGCAGCGTGATAACTTACAGGCATGGCAAGCCGACTGCATTATTGAAAATGTGTCTCAACTTCAGCAAGTATTGCAGCAACATTTAAAAATTTAATAAACAAATCAATGACAAATGGAGGTTTCATAATGAAATATTCAGAATATCAACCTCGAACTGACTTATTAAAAGACAAAATTATTTTAATTACAGGTGCGGGTGAAGGTATTGGGCGTGCAGCAGCCATTAGTTATGCCTTACATGGTGCAACAGTAGTGCTGCATGGACGCACGCTGAACAAACTTGAAGTGATTTATGATGAAATTGAAAGCTTAGGTGCACCACAACCCGCGATTCTCCCCTTACAGCTCTCCACTGCATCTAGCCGTGAATACGAACACTTGGTCGATACCTTAGAACACCAGTTTGGCCGTCTCGATGGCATTTTGCATAATGCTGGCATTTTAGGCGAACGTGTGGCTCTAGCAGATTATCCAGTCGATGTCTGGGATGAAGTCATGGCGGTTAATTTGCGTGCACCGTTTATTTTGACGCAAACACTGTTACCTCTCTTACAAAAATCAGAAAATGCTTCTGTGGTATTTGCCTCCTCGGGTGTGGGACGTGAAGCACGTGCCATGTGGGGCGCTTATTCGATTTCAAAAGTTGCCGTTGAAGCCATGAACAAGATTTTTGCCAGTGAAAATAGCTTTGCCAACATTCGCTACAACTGCATTAATCCTGGGGCAACTCGTACTGCGATGCGTGCCAAAGCTTTCCCACAGGAAGATCCGCTTAGCTTGCCAACACCAGAAAGCCTGATGCCTGCTTATTTATACCTGATGGGTGAAGACAGTATCGGCATGAATGGTCAAAGTATTAACGCACAAGACTGATTTTATAGAACGATAAAATCATTATTTTAACATTGCGCATCTTATACCCTCACCTCAAACTTCAGCATCTTTAAATTAAGATGCTGTTTTTTAGATCATAATGATCTTAAAATTTGCATAAGAATCTTGAATATAGCCAATATTCCAATGTTTTTAAAAAAATCATGTCATGATCTTCACAGTTTCTCTGCATTTTTTTTATACAGTAGTCAAGCCAGCTAGGCATACGTAATACATTCGAGGAAGCAAAATGAAACAAAGTTTAACAGCGATGGCACTATGCTTGACTGTTTGGCTAAGTATCCCCATTGCTTTTGCAGGCCCACCGCATGGTGGAAATTCGGGTCATGGTGGCGGAGGCTTTTTTGATTCTGCAAATGAGTACCGTGATGCTGTTTCATTGCAAGATTTACAAGAACGTCGTCGCCAACGTGAAGAGCGTGGTTTTGAGCGTTTAAAACAACTCAAGTGGCAAACAGGCTATACCATGCCACAGCACTACCGTAGCGACCGTTACAAAGTCGATTATAATTATTATCAGCTACCTAGACCTAAGCATGGGCAGCAGTGGTATAAAGTCAATAATGACTACTTGCTCATTGATGATGACAATACCATTATTCAGGTACATTAAAAAAAGCTCCCGAAGGAGCTTTTTTCTTACATGATTTTAATGCCTTGCTGTCCTGCTGGCGTCACCTTAAAAATCTCGACTTCAAAGGTAATATTCTTGCCAGCCAAAGGATGGTTAAAATCGATTTCAGTAATATCATCATTCACCGATTTCACCACACCAAACAAGCTTGATTTGGCTTTGTCTTCAAATTCAATCATGTGTCCAACCACTGGACGCTGTTCAAATTTGACTGTATCGAAACGCTGAATATTTTCAGGGTTCCAAGGGCCAAACGCATCTTCAGGTGGTAAATGCACGGTACGGCGATCGCCTGCACGTAAACCAAAGAGTGCCTTTTCAAAACCAGGTAACAAGTTACCATCACCAATCACCAGACTGACAGGCTCTTCTCGGTTACGGGTATTGTCAATTTCCACACCATTTTCAATCGCAACTGAAAAATGCAAATCAACTTTTGAACCTTCGCTGACGCGGGTCTCTTCATTGGGATTAATAATTTCAACCATCTTAGTTTTTTACATCCGCTTTACGCTGCTTTTCCAAAAAGAACGTGTCGATTAACAGCAAAATCGTTCCCAAGGTAATCGCACTATCGGCAACATTAAACGCTGGGAAGTTGTGATTTTGATAATAGACATGAATAAAATCAACAACATAACCCAAAGTTACCCGATCAATCAAATTACCTAGCGCACCACCTAAAATTAAGGCAATTGCTGCAGGTAAAACCTTCATATATTTCGGCATACGCATCAGCCAAAATACAAAAATCAAAGACACGAGCCCAGCCAGTCCCATAAACAAATAACGCTGCCAGCCGCCTGCATCAGACAAGAAGCTAAAGGCTGCGCCATAGTTATGTAGCAATGTCCAGTTTAAAAAGGGCATCACAGGAACAGGTTGCGCATACATCAAAGCGGTACTGGCAATGTGTTTGGTCCATTGATCCAGCCCGATGGCTAGGGCAGACAGCCCCAACCACAGGATGTTATACGCATCAAATACTAAACCCTTGTTTTGAGGATTAGGCATACTTTCTCTCTTCGCCAGAACCGGCAACATTCACAATACAACGAGAACATAAACCAGGATGCGCTGCATGTGTGTTGACATCTGGTAAGACATGCCAGCAACGCGCACACTTCTCACCTTCAGCAGCAGACACCTGAACACGTAATCCGTCTAGCTCAGTTGCTTCGCCTTGTTCTGCAAAAGCATGAACTGCCACTTGTGAAGTAATCAACACAAAACGAAGTTCATCACCCAGTTTGTTGAGTACCGCAGCAAGTTCAGGTTGCGCCCAAAGCTCAACTTTCGCCGACAAATTACTGCCGATGAGTTTAGCGTTACGTGCCACTTCAATCTGTTTATTTACTGCTGATTTGACTTGAATCAATGTTTGCCAATCCGCTTCTGACAACAGGTTAGCTGTCACGGTTGGAATGCTGTACCACTCAGTCGTAAACACATACTGTTCAGATTGCTCTGGAATCAGTGGCCATGCTTCTTGTGCCGTAAAGCTCAAGATTGGGCTCATCCAGCGAACAAAAGCTTGTACCAGATGATACAACGCAGTTTGTGCAGAATGACGCGCTTGTGAATTTGCATTGGTGGTGTATTGACGATCTTTAATGATGTCGAGGTAGAAACCACCCAAGTCATTGATACAGAAGTTGGTCAAGGCACTGCACACCACGTGGAAATTCATTTCGTCATAAGCTTGGGTAATGACTTTTTGAACTTCATTGGCACGTTGCAAGATGTATTGATCCAGTGCGATCAATTGCTCAACAGGCAGTAAATCAGTGCTAGGTTTGAAACCGTTCAGGTTCGCAAGCAAGAAACGTAAAGTGTTACGAATACGGCGATAGCTGTCGCTGACACGGCTAAAGATTTCTTTAGATGCTGCAATTTCATAGCGGTAATCGCTTGATGCCACATATAAACGTAGACCGTCAGCACCTAACTGCTTGATGATTTCTTCCAGTGGAATGTAGTTGCCTAAAGATTTAGACAATTTACGCCCTTTCTCATCCACCGTGAAACCATGTGTCAATAACGCTTTGTACGGTGCACGGTTGTGGATTGCCATAGACGTCAACAATGAAGACTGGAACCAGCCACGATGTTGGTCTGAACCTTCTAGGTACAAGTCGGCAGGGCTTTGTAGCTCATCACGTTGCTCAAGTACCGCATAGTGCGTTGTACCAGAGTCAAACCAGACGTCTAACGTGTCACGTACAGGATTATATTGTTCCGCATCATCACCCAAGAAGTCTTGAGCGCCACGGTCAAACCATGCATCAATGCCTTCTTGTTCAATCAGCTTCGCCACATCTTCAATCAGTTCAGGCGTACGTGGGTGCAATTCATTGGTATCTTTATGCACAAAGAACGGGATTGGCACACCCCATGTCCGTTGACGTGAAATACACCAGTCTGGGCGACCATCAATCATCGATTGAATACGGTTTTGCCCCCAGTTTGGTACAAATTGAATGTCTTTTTCAATTGCATTCAATGCACCGTCACGTAGACCTTTGGCATCCATGCTGATAAACCATTGTGGTGTTGCACGGAAAATGATTGGGGTTTTGTGACGCCAGCAGTGTGGGTAGCTGTGCTTAATTGGATTGTGTGCCCAAAGACGACCTGTTTCACCTAAAGCTGCAATAATTTTTGGATTGGCTTTATAAATGTGCTCGCCTGCAAAAATCGGGGCAGTTGGCAAATACACACCATTACCACCTACAGGATTGTCCACTTTCAGGTTATAGATCAGACCAACCTTATAGTCGTCGACACCATGCCCTGGTGCGGTATGAACTGCACCTGTACCGCTATCGGCAGTGACGTGTTCACCCAAAATTACAGGCACTTGGCGCTCTGCAATCAGTGGGTGTTGCAGCTGTAGATTTTCCAGTTTTGCACCAACGAAATCAGCCAAAACTACAGGATTTTCTAACTTGTAACGCTCACATGCAGACTCAACCAAGCCTTTTGCCAAGACAAGGTTTTGCGTACCACGATCAGTCTGTACTTGAACCAATTGATATTCAATTTCAGCATGCAAAGCAACTGCTTGGTTAGCAGGCAATGTCCACGGGGTGGTTGTCCAGATCACAAAATCGGTTGGATCTTTGACTTCAACGCCTAAACGCGCTGACAAATCGGCAAGATCAACCACAGAGAAACCAACGTCAATTGCATCGGATTTTTTGTCTTCATATTCAACTTCCGCTTCTGCCAACGCTGAACCACAGTCCAGACACCAGTTGACTGGTTTTAAACCAGGCTGAATGTGACCATTTTTCTGGATTGCCCCCAAAGCACGCACAATATCGGCTTCTTGCTTGAAGTTCATGGTCAAATACGGATTGTCCCAATCACCCAAAATACCCAGACGTTTGAAGTCATTGCGCTGGATATCGATTTGCTCTAAGGCATATTCGCGACAGTGTTTACGGAAAGTTGCAGCATCAACTTTTTCACCGACTTTACCGACTTTTTCTTCGACTTTAAGCTCGATTGGCAAACCGTGACAGTCCCAACCTGGCACATACGGTGCATCAAAACCATCTAAAGTGCGACTTTTAACAATAATATCTTTGAGAACTTTGTTGACCACGTGCCCAAGGTGAATCTGACCATTGGCATACGGAGGGCCATCGTGAAGCACATATTTTTTCTTGCCAATACGCGAAGCACGAATCTGCTGATAAATGTTGTCAGCGTACCACTCTTCTAACCATTTTTGTTCACGTACTGCCAAATTTGCTTTCATTGCAAATTCAGTACCTGGCAGATTCAATGTGGCTTTATAATCCACTGCATTTTCAGGTGTTTGCTTATCGCTCATGCAAGTTGCTTCCAGTTCTGTCTGCGCTAACGCCGACACGTTGTACCATCAAGATTAAAACTAAAATTTAAAAAGGAAATTGGTTGTGTTGCTCACGAAACGCGCGTAATTGTACAACATCATCCTGAATTCCGGCTTTGAGTGCTTCTAAAGAAGGATAATTCCGTTCACCATGCAAAAAGTGTAAGAATGTCACTCGCATTAATAAACCATACAGATTAGCAGAAACCTCAGGAAAATGTACTTCTAAACGCCATTGCGGATGTTCCTGACGAATCGCAGGACGCGTCCCGACATGTCCAGCACCAAACAGCGCTGTCGGCTGATAACCTTGTACTCCAAGCTGCTCAGGCGAGTCTTGGCGGACTTTGGCATCGAGTGCTGTGGTTTCACAGACCACATCGACTGCATAAATCCCGTTAATACATGGACGATGACGGTTTAAACGCACATTAATCGTCGGGAAATCAATGGTGCGTCCAATCTGGTCACCATATTGTACCCGCCCCGTAATGCTATAAGGTCGACCCAGCAGACGTGCAGCCAATGCCAAATCTCCCTTTTGCAAGGTTTCACGAATACGGGTTGAACTAACCCGCTCACCATCAAGTTCTACAGTATGTAGATTGGTGACGCTAAACCCATACTGACGTAAAAACTCGGCATTGCCCTGACGGTTTTTGCCAAAATGAAAATCATCACCTAACACCAAATGCTGGGCATTGAGTTGTTGTTTTAAAAGTTCTGAAAATTGCTCGGCACTCAAGCTACGAAAGTGATTGTCAAATTTGGCAATCACTACATAATCCACGCCCAGTTCGCTTAAATATTCGACTTTTTCGCGCAATGAAGTAATCCGCGGTGGAGCCTGATAACCTTTAAAAAACTCCAAAGGTTGTGGCTCAAAAATCATCACTGCGGTCTGCAGTTGCTCGGCTTGAGCAATCTCTTTCAACTGAGCAATCATGGACTGATGCCCAAGGTGCACACCGTCAAAGTTGCCGATGGTGACGGCAGTCTTTGGCAAATCTAAATCGGCTGTCATTACATTCAAACGAAGTAGCTTCATGGCACTTTTAAAAATTGATGATTTCAAAGCCAACTATTGTGCCATATTCTGATCAATTCGTCTTGTGGTTGTTTTTATCAAATTTTAATGATTAAAAACATATATTTATCTATAAAAAATTATGTTTATTTCGAACAAACAAACTTACCCTATCTCTTACAGATCAGCACAATTTGGTTATACTAAACACGCAGCCTTAACTCCGAAGAGAAGATCGATTGAACACTTTACATGACCATGCCCTGATTATGGCTCTCCCAAGCGAATCGCAAGGTTATTTTGAACAGCATGGCATTCCAGTACACTATAGCGGTATTGGTAAGATCAATGCGGCATTTAAAGCTTATGACGTGATTCAGCGCACAGGTTGTAAAACCTTGATCAACTTTGGTACAGCCGGTAGCTCAAGCTTTCCACGCCATGCACTGGTCGAAGTTCAACAATTTGTTCAACGCGATATGGATGTTTCTCCACTTGGCTTTCCTATCGGTACCACGCCAATGGATGATGATCATCCAGCAGAAATTGAACTTGATCGTTATTTTCTTGAGCTGCCACATGCAGTCTGCGGCACAGGCGACTCCTTTGAAACAGGTTTACCTAAAGTGCACTGTCAGGTGGTCGACATGGAAGGTTATGCACTGGCAAAAGTCTGTAAAAAGTTAGGCGTGCGCCTGATTTCAGTCAAATATATTACCGATGGTGCAGACGATACTGCACATCTCGACTGGCAGGACAATCTAAAAGTGGGTGCAGAAAAACTCTTGCAGCTCTATCAAAAACACTTTTAGATTTGATGCATCAGCATCATTCTTCTTGCGCTGGTGAAGTCAGGCTACCGTGTAATAGCATTGCTACGGTATGCTGAATTGCACGCTGGTGAAAGCTGCGATTACGTAAGGTTTTACCGAGAATGGCAGCAAATTGTGCATCAAAATCGGCATAACTTTGGGTAATTGACCATAAATTCAAAACAAATAACTCAGGGTCTATGTGTGCCGCCATTTTACCTTCGGTCTGCCATTGCTGTAGCACTTTGAGTTTACGTTTGACATGTTTTTTAATTGAACCTTTCAGCACCGTCTGAATATATGGCGCGCCCTGAATAATTTCCAGAGCAAACAGTTTCGATGCTTTTGGATTAGTTCTTGAAAACTCAATTTTCTGGGTAATATATTGCGTTAAAATTTCCTCTGGAGCCAAGCCCGACTCAAACAATTGCAGTGGCTCAATCCATTTTTGAAGAACAGACATCAACACTTCGACGTACAGCGCCTCTTTATTTTCATAATAATAGAAAATATTCGACTTATGCATCTGTGCCAGCTGAGCAATTTCATCCAGACTTGCCCCATTAAAACCGTACACAGAAAATACATCTAAGGCAGCACTTAAAAGTTGATTACGTTTTTGCGTACTTTTCTTTAGTTCCATTGCCAACACAACAATTTCAGAGAAATGATTTTGATTGTAGAGCAATTTTGTGAATTTGTGCACTCATCTTGTCAGGAAAAGTGCTATTCCATAAAAATAAAATGGGATTTAAAAACTGCATCGAAATTTCAGATTATCTTTTTAAATACCAAGGAATTACGCTGATAGTTATATAGTGCTTGTCGAGCATTTGGTAAATCATCCACTGTGGCATGACTAAAGCCATGTTCCAGAAACCAATGCGCTGTGCGTGTGGTTAAAACAAAGAGCTGACGAATATTTAATGTACGGGCTTTTTCTTCAAGAAAATGTAAAATCTGACTACCACGATTTGACTTACGATAACTTGGGTGTACCGCCACGCAAGCAATTTCTGCTGATGCTATTTCATCTGCTGTCGTTGGAATCGGATATAGAGCCGCACAAGCCAAAATCGTTCCATCACGCTCAATCACTGCAAACTGATTAATCTCGGTTTCTAAACGTTCACGCGAACGGTAGACTAAAATCCCCTGTTCTTCGAGTGGGCGCAGTAAGTTAATTAAACCACCAACATCCTGAATATTTGCCATACGTACTTCTTCATAATGCGCATCAGTCACCATTGTTCCTATCCCATCACGGGTAAATAGTTCCTGAATTAATGCACCATCATGCGCATAAGGCAAAACATGTACCCGCTGCACGCCATTCAATGCTGCATCTTTTGCCCCTTGTAAATACAGCGCCATTTGACTTTGAGCTTGCTGATATTGGGTAATATATTGATCGAGTTGATGTGGCACAATTTCGCGTTGTAACTGCCCTTGCGAGTTTAACACCCCATTCTGATTACCCAAGAAAATCAACTTTTCAGCTTTGAGCGCAATCGCAGTTTTGGTTGCCACTTCTTCTGCCAGTAAATTAAATACTTCACCCGTGGTTGAATAGCCCACTGGGCCTAACAGAACAATATTATGCCGCTCTAACAGACGGGTCATCGCATCTACATCGACACTACGCACCTCTCCTGTCAGTTGAAAGTCGATACCATCGCGAATGCCATATGGTTTTGCAGTCACCAAATTTCCAGATACCACATCAATCCGTGCACCAAACATCGGAGAATTTGCTAATCCCATCGATAGCAACGCTTCTATTTGCATACGCGCCGCCCCCACCGCCTGCATCACACAAGGCAATGCTTCACGAGTAGTAATCCGACGCACATCATGAAATGGCGTTTGCAAATGCTGAATTTGTAGTTGGGCATTAATTTGCGGGCGAGCACCATACACCAGTACCAGACGAATGCCTAACGAATGTAGTAATGCAATATCATGAATAATATATTGAAAATTCTCATGCTGGATGGCTTCACCATCAAACATCACCACAAAGGTTTTATTACGATGTGCATTAATATACGGAGCGGAATGACGAAACCAATGCAAATAATCCTGCGTATTTTGATGAACAATCGCAGTAGAATCTTGTATTTTTTGCATAGTGGTCTCAAAGGTATGGCATATCTCCAATATTCTAAACAAAAAACTGCGAAGAAACAGTGCTTGCAGCAGCTACATTTTGATGTGTTCATTAAATCGAATATTTGATTATTACAACTTTGTCAGCGATTGCTTACATGAGTTACAGCTACCAGCGGCTATGGTACATCCCTGTTCTTGATTAAGATAAAACCATACAGAAACAGGACGTTTCTTAATTAAAAGAATAAAAAATCTAGGTATGGAAACCTTATGATACGACAAGGAGTTGTATCCTCGGTGAAGAATCAAAAAAAGCCTCAACAGGATGTTGAGGCTTTTTTTGATTTATACCTGAGCTTTTTGCAATATTTGTACGCGCATATATAAGCGGATCACCCAAAATACACCACCTAAAATACAACCGATTGCAATCGTTTCTAATAAACTGGGCAATCGTCCTGCAAAAATATAAGAATAGCTACACGCAAACAATGTCTCAAACACCATCAGTTGACCACCCAAACTGATTGGCAAACGTCTGGTTGAAGCACTCCATAAAGCGTTCGCTACCCATGAACCTGCAATTGCCAAAAATAAACTCACAGCACCAAATGTCAGCCACTGCTGGGTCGTTTGCTGTAAAAACCAAGCTTTGGGCATAACAACAATTGTTAAAATTGCAGCAGGTAACGCGATTAGCCCTGTCATAATCCCCATTAAACTTGACCATTCATGACTATTGAATGCACTTTCTTTTAAATAACGCGCATTATGAATTGCAAACCATGACCAACTTCCTACTGCTGCAACCACACAAAACATGCCAAAAATTCGCTGCGCAGTACTCGAATGTACCCCTGAAAATACATCAGGAATAAAATTAACCAGAATTAAGCCCAGTGCTACCATACAAAGTGGCAGCTTTAACTGTGAAAATGGCAAACTCGACTGCTCACCTCTTCCTAAAAAAGCAATCGATACAGGCATTAATCCATTAATTAACGACGTCATGGTAATTCCAGCAAACTGTACCGCAGTACCAATACAAGCAAAATACAAAATATTACCTGCAATCGAGAGCTGAATTAACTTATAAATATCTGCTTTACCAAGTTTTTTTATCAGTTTTTTTAAACTAGGCAACGCCAAAGCGAAAGAAATTAGCCCATACAGAACAAAGCGCACACTACTAATCAGTATCGGATTAAATCCAGGAATAAACCATGGGGCAACAATCGTTCCCCCCCATAAAGCACAGGCTAAAATCGCAAAAATAATGCCTTGTCGCATACTGATTTTTCCTAAAAATAAAACAGCAGCATAAACAGATCTCAGCAAAATAACTAAAGATCATTTAGAATTTACCCATTCCTCAAAGGAATAGCAGAGGTTTTAAAATGAGTCGCTATATCAAAAAATTACCACCGCTTGAAACCCTGATTGCATTTGAATCAGTAGGAAGACATGGCAGCTTTACCCAAGCAGCAACCGAGCTTTATCTGACACAAAGTGCGGTCAGCAAGCAGATTCGGCAACTTGAAGATGCCTTAAAAATTCAGCTATTTGAACGTAAACCACGTGGTGTCGTACTAACACCTGCGGGGGAAGAACTACATCAGACCACACAACAGATCTTTGAAAAATTACAGCATAAAATCATAAAGTTACAGAAAACCCATCAACCAAACTGCGTCACTATTCTTGCAACACACGCACTTACTCAATTTTGGTTATTTCCCAAATTGGTTGAATTTCATAAAGCTTATCCAAATATTACGGTACATGTCGATGCAATTAATACGATGGATGAATCCAGTTTCACCCATTACGATCTCGGCATTTTATATGGTGCAGGACATTGGTCATCACTACATAGTCAGTGCTTGATTCCTGAAGTTATCTACCCTGTGGCTCATCCTGATATCGATATTTCTCAGATTCATAGCTTACAGGACTTAGCTACAGTTCCTTTAGTTCAAATTAATGCCAGCGCATGGGACTGCTTAGATTGGAAAGACTGGTTTCAACACTTTAATATGCCCTACCAAATTGCTCTGGGAAGCCCAACTTTCAACCAACTTACCCTGGCTTTTCATGCAGTACAACAAGGTATGGGGATAGGACTAGCATGGAGCTTTATGGCAGATGAACTAGTACATACAGGGAAATTACAGCAAGTCACAGAATTTAAATGTAATACAGGCAATGGAGAATTTTTAGTGTATGAAAAACATCGTAAATTAAGTGAAGCAGCCCAAATCTTCCACGATTGGCTTATTAAATCAATTTAGACCTATTCACCATCACCATTTATCAAATTTTA
>NZ_JBTKVD010000006.1:0-230316 GCF_054454555.1 Acinetobacter sp. ANC 4636
TGCATAATATCTGTTGTGATATTTAAACCGAGAATTTAGATTCTCGGTTTACTTTGTAGGTTAGTAGTTCAATTGGTAGAGCGTCGGTCTCCAAAACCGAATGTTGGGGGTTCGAGTCCCTCCTAACCTGCCATTTATTTCAAAAGTTAAAGCTTGATGCTGACTGAGCTAAATTGTCTTATAATAAGTCGCGAATTCTACGACGAGTACACCCATGTCGAATGATAAATCGCGTGACGCATTAAGCGACGCGCCAATCCCTCAAAGAAATAATTCTGCTGAAGTTGTTCGTTCTGGCTCCCCTTTGGATGTTGTCCTGTGGATTGTTGCGATTATTTTATTTATTTGTGCAACTTTGGTGAATCAGTATCTGCCAGCATACTGGGCACCAGCCAATAATGTTTGGACGCGTATAGGTGCAATTTTAGCTTGTATCATCGTGGCTTTAGGTTTATTATACGCCACCCACCAAGGTAAAGGGTTTATCCATTTACTGAAGGACGCACGCGTAGAATTACGTCGAGTAACTTGGCCAACCAAGCAAGAAACCGTAACAACCTCATGGCAAGTTGTACTTGTTGTTGTTATCGCTTCAATTGTGTTGTGGTGTTTTGACTACGCTTTGGGCTGGTTAGTGAAGTTGATTATCGGGTAAGAAGCTATGAAACGTTGGTATATTATTCATGCCTATTCAGGTTATGAAAAACAAGTGATGCGCTCACTCAAAGACCGAATCCAGCGTAGTACTGTTGCCGATAGCTTTGGTGATGTTCTTGTTCCTACCGAAGAAGTGGTAGAAATGAAGGACGGTAAAAAACGCAAGTCTGAGCGTAAATTCTTTCCTGGCTACGTGTTAGTCGAAATGGAAATGAATGACGATACTTGGCACATTGTTAAAGAATGTCCAAAAGTGTTGGGCTTTATTGGTGGTACACCAGAAAAACCTGCACCGATTACTCAGCGCGAAGCAGATGCGATTCTTGCTCGTGTACGCAGTACAGGTGAAGCACCTCGTCCTAAGACGATGTTTGAACCAGGTGAAGAATTATTAGTTATTGACGGTCCATTCACAGACTTTAAAGGTGTGGTGGAAGAAGTTCAATACGAGAAGTCACGTTTAACGTTGACGATTAATGTATTTAATCGACCAACCCAAGTTGAATTGGAATTTCGCCAAGTCGAAAAAACAATTTAATTTGAATTGGTTGGAAAACGCCCGATTTATTCGGGCATTGTTATTGTAACAATTATGTTGCGAGAATAGTTGGGGAGCCTAGCGGCGTTTGTACCCAGAGGTAACTTAAAATGGCTAAGAAGATTGACGGCTATATCAAGCTGCAAGTTCCAGCTGGTAAAGCAAATCCATCTCCACCGATTGGTCCTGCATTGGGTCAACGTGGTGTTAACATCATGGCATTCTGTAAAGAATTCAATGCTGCGACTCAAAAACTTGAAGTTGGTTTGCCAATTCCAGTCGTGATCACTGTGTACAACGATAAGTCGTTCACATTCATCATGAAAACTCCACCTGCATCTATTCTTCTTAAGAAAGCTGCTGGTATCCAAAAGGGCTCATCTGTACCAAACAAAACTAAAGTTGGTAAGTTGACTCGTGCTCAGTTAGAAGAAATTGCGACTACTAAAGAACCAGATTTAACTGGTGCTGATTTAGACGCACGTGTTCGTACCATCGCTGGTTCTGCACGTTCTATGGGCTTGGAAGTGGAGCTATAAGACATGGCAAAGTTAACTAAACGTCAAAAAGCCATTGCTGCTGCTATTGAAGCAAACAAAGTTTACACTTTGGAAGAAGCAGTACAAGTTCTTTCTAGCCTACCTGCTGCTAAATTCAAAGAGTCTTTGGATGTTGCGGTAAACCTAGGTGTTGATCCTCGTAAATCTGACCAAGTTGTTCGTGGCGCAACTACACTTCCTGCAGGTACTGGTAAAACTGTACGTGTTGCAGTGTTTGCTCAAGGCGCGAATGCAGAAGCAGCTAAAGCTGCTGGTGCAGACATCGTTGGTTTTGATGATCTTGCTGAGAGCATCCAAGGCGGCAACCTTGACTTTGATGTAGTCATTGCTGCTCCAGACGCAATGCGCGTTGTAGGTAAATTGGGTACGATCCTTGGTCCACGCGGTTTGATGCCAAACCCTAAAGTGGGTACGGTTACTCCAGACGTTGCAAATGCAGTTAAAAATGCAAAATCTGGTCAAGCACGTTACCGTGTAGACAAAGCGGGTATTATCCACGCTGCGATTGGTCAAGTAGGTTTCTCTGCTGAAGCTGTTCGTCAAAACGTTGAAACTTTGATTGCTGACTTGAAAAAGTTAAAACCAGCAACTTCTAAAGGTGTCTACATCAAAAAGATCACTTTGAGCTCAACTATGGGTCCTGGTCTTGCTGTTGATGTAAGCAACGTTTCTAACTAAGTTTCGACTTAGAAAAGAATTTTAAAGCCCTGATAGAGAAAAGTGTAAATAGCAAATCATTGATTTTCTTCTACACTTAAGCAATTTATTGCTTTCTCATCAGGCGGACTTTGAATTGATAAATGTAAATTTATCAGCGTCAAAGACCTCGGGCGAAAAAAGTTTTTTGAACTTTTTTCTTAAAAAACCAGTCCGAGTAGACGCGGTGGTGTGATTTATTCATCCTCCGCGTGTAAGTTCGAAAGAACTTACGAATTGGGAGTGTGCTTGTAAAAGTACATAGATCACCGTTAGGAGGTTTACGATGGCTCTTCTTATCGAAGACAAAAAACAGATCGTTGCAGAAGTAAACGAAGTTGCTTCTAAAGCGTTTTCTGCTGTTGTTGCTGACTACCAAGGTTTAACTGTAGAAGCATTGACACAATTACGTGTTGAAGCTCGTAAGCTAGGTGTTAATACGCGTATCGTTCGTAACACTTTGGCTAAACGTGCGTTCGAAGGTACTCAGTTTGATATCTTGAACGATAACCTTGTTGGTCCAACAATTCTTGGTTTTTCAACTTCTGAAGATGACATGGGTGCAGCTGCACGCTTGTTCGAAGAATTTGCTAAAACTAACAAAGCATTTGAACTTAAAGCTGCTGCATTTGATGGCAAGGTTTATGTGGGTGCTGAAGTTAGCGTAATTGCAAATCTTCCGAACCAAGAAAAAGCGCTTACTATGCTTGCCAGTGTTCTTCAAGCTCCTATTTCGAAATTGGGTCGCCTCATTACAGCGCTCAAAGAGAAAAACGAGCCAGAAGCTGCATAAGCTTAAATTTATTTACACACCATTCAATTTCCATTTGGAGTTATTCTCATGGCTTTAACTAACGAAGAAATTTTAAACGCAGTTGCTGAAAAAACTGTTCTTGAACTTGTTGAACTTATCTCTGCTTTTGAAGAGAAATTCAACGTATCTGCTGCTGCTGTAGCTGTTGCTGCTGCTCCTGGCGCTGCTGCTGCTGTTGAAGAACAAACTGAATTCAACGTTGAGTTGACTTCTTTCGGTGCTAACAAAGTTGCGGTTATTAAAGCAGTTCGTGAAGCTACTGGCCTTGGTCTTAAAGAAGCTAAAGATCTTGTTGAAAGCGCTCCTTCAGTTGTTAAAGAAGCAGTTTCTAAAGAAGACGGCGAAGAACTTAAGAAAAAACTTGAAGCAGCTGGTGCTACAGTTACACTTAAGTAATTTGCAAGGGAGTCAATTATTTTTAATTGGCTCCTAAAAAATGGCTGATGGCTCTTGGGTCATCAGCCTTTTTGCGTTACAATAATCGGCTCGATTTTTGTTCTTATCGAATGAAAACGAATATTTTATAAAATAACGCAATATATCAAACGCTTACCAATATTTTTCAATAAAAAATATTGTTAAGCGTTTTATTACCACTCTAAATTGCAGCATTTGTAAGTAGTGGTGGCCATATCGGCCTGCGTAATTCCATCTAAATCCGAACTGCAGGCGGATTTAGTTTTGTACTTTCCGAGGACTCCAAATGGCATACTCATATACCGAAAAAAAACGGATCCGTAAGAATTTTGGTAATTTGCCTAAAGTGATGGACGTTCCGTACTTGCTTTCGATTCAAGTCGACTCGTACAGAACATTCTTACAAGATGGCAAAACACCAAAAAATCGAGAAGATATCGGTCTTCAGGCCGCATTTCGTTCAGTTTTTCCAATCGAAAGCTATTCTGGCAATGCTGCTTTAGAATTTGTTGAGTATAGCCTTGGTAAGCCAGAGTTTGATGTTCGCGAATGTATTCTTCGTGGCTCAACTTATGCGGCACCAATGCGCGTAAAAATTCGCTTGATCATTAAAGATCGCGAAACTAAATCAATCAAAGACGTTCGTGAACAAGAAGTCTATATGGGTGAAATGCCACTCATGACGGAAAATGGTACGTTCGTGATTAACGGGACTGAGCGTGTAATCGTATCTCAGTTGCACCGTTCTCCTGGCGTATTCTTTGACAGTGACAAAGGTAAAACGCACGCCAACAAAACTTTATATTCTGCTCGTATTATTCCTTACCGTGGTTCATGGTTGGATTTCGAATTTGATATTAAAGATTTGGTTTACGTACGTATCGACCGTCGTCGTAAATTATTGGCAACAGTTATTTTACGTGCGTTGAATTACACAGATGAACAAATCCTGAACTTGTTCTATGAAAAAGTTCCTGTGTATGTCGATATGGGCAGTTACCAGATTGAATTGGTTCCAGATCGCCTGCGTGGTGAAATGGCACAGTTCGATATCGCTGACAGCTCTGGCAAAGTGATTGTTGAACAAGGTAAACGTATTAACGCACGCCATGTACGTCAAATGGAAGCTTCAGGTCTGACTAAACTGCCTGTTCCAGACGAATACTTGTATGAGCGTATTATTGCAGAAAACGTGACTTTACGTGATGGTGACGTGATTCCTGCAAATACCTTGCTTAGCCATGACATTATGGTGAAATTGGCTGAAGGCGGTGTTAAGCAATTTAACATCCTGTTTACCAATGATATTGACCGTGGTTCATTTATTGCAGACTCTTTACGTGCAGATACAACATCTAGCCGTGATGAAGCTTTGGTTGAAATTTATAAAGTGATGCGCCCAGGCGAGCCACCAACCAAAGAAGCAGCAGAAAACTTGTTCCATAACTTATTCTTCTCTACAGAACGTTATGACTTGTCACCTGTAGGTCGTATGAAGTTCAACCGTCGTTTGGGTCGTCCATACGAAGTGGGTACAGATCAGAAATCTCGCGAAGTTGAAGGTATCTTGTCGAATGACGATATCATTGATGTAATGCGTATCTTGATCGAAATCCGTAACGGTAAAGGTGAAGTCGACGATATCGACCACTTGGGTAACCGTCGTGTTCGCTCTGTGGGTGAAATGACTGAAAACCAATTCCGTGTTGGTTTGGTTCGTGTTGAACGTGCTGTAAAAGAGCGTTTAAGCCAAGCAGAAACTGATAACCTGTCTCCACAAGATTTGATCAATGCTAAACCTGTCGCTGCGGCAATCAAAGAATTCTTTGGTTCAAGCCAGTTGTCTCAGTTTATGGATCAAAACAACCCGTTGTCTGAGATTACACACAAACGTCGTGTATCAGCACTCGGACCTGGTGGTTTGACTCGTGAGCGTGCAGGCTTCGAAGTGCGTGACGTACACCATACACACTATGGTCGTGTATGTCCGATTGAAACGCCTGAAGGTCCAAACATTGGTTTGATCAACTCGCTTTCTGTGTATGCAAAAGCCAATGACTTCGGTTTCTTGGAAACTCCGTACCGTAAAGTTGTTGATGGTCGTGTTACTGAAGAAACTGAATACCTGTCTGCAATTGAAGAAGTAGGTACAGTTATTGCGCAAGCCGACTCAGCAGTCGATGCTGAAGGTAACTTGATCGATGAGATGGTTACAGTTCGTCACCAAGGTGAAACTGTACGTATGCCACCTGAAAAAGTGACGCATATGGATGTATCTGCACAGCAGGTTGTATCTGTTGCGGCATCATTGATTCCATTCCTTGAACACGATGACGCGAACCGTGCATTGATGGGTTCAAACATGCAACGTCAGGCTGTTCCGACTTTGCTTGCTGACAAGCCACTTGTTGGTACAGGTATGGAAGCAAACGTAGCACGCGACTCTGGCGTGTGTGTGATTGCGAACCGTGGTGGTGTGATCGAGTTTGTTGACGCTTCACGTGTTGTAATTCGTGTCAATGAAGATGAGATGATTGCTGGTGAAGCTGGTGTCGACATCTATAACTTGATCAAATATACACGTTCAAACCAAAACACCTGTATCAACCAGAAAGTTCTTGTGAACTTGGGTGATAAAGTAGGTCGTGGTGATGTATTGGCTGATGGTCCTTCTACCGATGGCGGTGAGTTGGCATTGGGTCAAAACATGCGTGTTGCGTTCATGACTTGGAACGGCTTTAACTACGAAGACTCGATCTTGCTTTCTGAACGTGTACTTCAAGAAGACCGTTTAACCTCGATTCATATCCAAGAATTGTCATGTGTAGCACGTGATACTAAATTGGGTGCAGAAGAAATTACGGCTGATATTCCTAACGTTGGTGAAGCCGCACTGTCTAAACTGGATGAGTCTGGTATCGTTTATATTGGTGCTGAAGTAACAGCAGGGGATATCCTTGTTGGTAAAGTGACACCAAAAGGCGAAACTCAGTTAACTCCAGAAGAAAAATTGCTTCGTGCGATCTTTGGTGAAAAAGCGGCTGACGTAAAAGACTCTTCTTTACGTGTTCCGTCAGGTACTAAAGGTACAGTTATTGATGTTCAAGTCTTTACTCGTGATGGTTTAGAGAAAGACGAACGTGCACAAGCAATTGAAAAAGCACAACTTGATGCTTACCGTAAAGATTTGAAAGAAGAATTCAAAATCTTTGAAGAAGCAGCACGTGAACGTATTATTCGCTTATTGACAGATCAAGAATCTAATGGCGGTGGTACAACTAAACGTGGTGACAAGCTTGCTGAATCTGTTCTATCAGGTCTTGAGTTGGTTGATTTACTTGAGATTCAACCGACTGATGAAGCAATTGCCGAACGTTTAAGTCAAATTCAAGTGTTCTTGAAAGAGAAGAGCGCTGAAATTGATGAGAAATTTGCTGAGAAAAAACGCAAACTTTCAACAGGTGACGAACTTACAACTGGCGTATTGAAAGTTGTAAAAGTTTACTTGGCAGTGAAACGTCGTATCCAGCCTGGTGATAAAATGGCAGGTCGTCACGGGAACAAAGGTGTTGTATCAAACATCTTGCCTGTAGAAGACATGCCACACGATGCCAATGGTGTTCCTGTTGACGTGGTATTGAACCCGCTGGGCGTACCATCACGTATGAACGTGGGTCAGATTCTTGAAACTCACTTAGGTTTGGCTGCAAAAGGTCTGGGCGAGCAAATCGACAAGATGCTTAAACAGCAACGCACGATGGCTGAACTACGTGATTTCCTTGACAAGATCTATAACAAAGTCGGTGGTGAGCAAGAAGAGCTTGATACCTTGACTGATGAAGAAGTCTTGAAACTTTCAGGTAACTTGCGTAAAGGTGTGCCTTTGGCAACACCTGTATTTGATGGTGCTGAAGAAAGCCAAATCAAAGAGTTACTTGACCTTGCAGGCTACTCGAAGACTGGTCAAATGGAGCTGTACGATGGTCGTACAGGTGAGAAATTTGATCGTCCTGTCACTGTTGGTTATATGTACATGCTCAAATTGAACCACTTGGTTGATGACAAGATGCATGCGCGTTCAACGGGTTCTTACTCGCTTGTAACTCAACAGCCGCTTGGTGGTAAAGCACAGTTCGGTGGTCAGCGTTTCGGTGAGATGGAAGTCTGGGCACTTGAAGCATACGGTGCAGCATACACACTTCAAGAAATGCTCACTGTTAAGTCGGATGACGTTGAAGGTCGTACCCGCATCTATAAGAACATTGTAGATGGCAACCATTATATGGATCCAGGTATGCCTGAATCATTCAACGTATTGACCAAAGAGATCCGTTCTTTAGGTATCAACATTGAACTGAAAAATGGTGACTAAGCCCTAAACTGCTTAGATTTTTCAGGAAAAAACAATATTTGTGACCCAGCCGAGCGAGTTATGCTCCTCGGCACACGGAGAAAAAAATTGAAAGACTTGCTCGATATCATGCGTAAGAAGACGGACTCTGACGGTCATGCTCCAGTAGAGTTTGATCGCATCCGTATTGGTCTTGCGTCACCAGAAATGATTAAGTCGTGGTCTCACGGTGAAGTTAAAAAGCCAGAGACAATCAACTACCGTACCTTTAAACCAGAACGTGATGGTTTGTTCTGTGCCAAAATCTTTGGTCCAGTAAAAGATTACGAATGCTTGTGTGGTAAATACAAGCGTATGAAATATAAAGGCGTCATTTGTGAAAAATGTGGCGTTGAAGTAACAACTGCAAAAGTTCGTCGTGAACGTATGGGTCACATCGAGCTTGCATCACCAGTAGCACACATCTGGTTCTTGAAATCATTACCAAGCCGTATCGGTTTGCTTCTTGATATGACATTACGTGATATCGAACGTGTATTGTATTTCGAATCATACGTTGTGACTGATCCTGGTATGACTCCGTTCGAGAAGTATCAGCTTCTGACTGACGAAGAATACTTCAATGCACTTGAAGAACACGGTGATGAATTCACTGCGAAAATGGGTGCAGAAGCAGTTCAGGACTTGTTGAAAGACATCGACCTTGAAGCTGAAATCACACGTTTGCGTGAAGAAATTCCTCAAACAACTTCTGAAACGAAGTTGAAAAAAGCGTCTAAGCGCTTGAAATTGATGGAAGCATTCAAAGAGTCAAACAACAAGCCAGAATGGATGGTGATGAACGTACTTCCAGTACTTCCACCAGACTTGCGTCCACTTGTACCACTTGAAGGTGGTCGTTTCGCGACTTCTGACTTGAACGACCTTTACCGTCGTGTGATCAACCGTAACAACCGTTTGAAACGCCTTCTTGACTTGGCTGCACCAGACATCATCGTACGTAACGAAAAACGTATGTTGCAAGAGTCTGTGGATGCCTTGTTAGACAACGGTCGTCGTGGTCGTGCAATTACAGGTTCGAACAAACGTCCGCTTAAATCTTTGGCTGATATGATCAAAGGTAAGCAAGGTCGTTTCCGTCAAAACTTGTTGGGTAAACGTGTTGACTATTCTGGCCGTTCGGTAATTACCGTAGGTCCATCTTTACGTTTGCACCAGTGTGGTCTTCCGAAGAAAATGGCACTTGAACTATTCAAGCCGTTTATTTTCGCGAAACTGCAAGCTTCAGGTCAGGCAACAACCATTAAAGCTGCGAAGAAAATGGTTGAACGCGAGACTCCGGAAGTTTGGGACGTTTTGGCATCTGTGATTCGTCAGCATCCAGTGATGTTGAACCGTGCGCCAACACTTCACCGTTTGGGTCTTCAAGCATTTGAACCAATCCTGATTGAAGGTAAAGCGATTCGCCTACACCCACTCGTATGTACAGCGTTTAACGCCGACTTCGACGGTGACCAAATGGCGGTACACGTACCATTAACACTTGAAGCTCAACTTGAAGCTCGTGCGTTAATGATGTCAACCAACAACATCTTGTCACCTGCCAATGGTGAGCCGATTATCGTACCTTCTCAGGACGTGGTCTTGGGTCTTTACTACATCACGCGTGATGCGGTAAATGCCAATGGTGAAGGCATGGTATTTGCGGATACTCATGAAGTGAACCGTGCGCTTGCAACAGGTCAAGTGGCGATGCACGCTCGTGTAAAAGCGCGTGTACACCAAACTGTAATTAACGAAAATGGCGAACGTGAAAAACAGACCATTATTGTTGATACAACGCCTGGTCGCTGCTTACTTTGGGAAATCGTACCTGAAGGTCTAAGCTTCGAGTCAATCAACCTTGAGATGACCAAGAAAAACATCTCAAAACTGATCAACTCTTGCTACCGTAAATTAGGTCTTAAAGATACCGTTATCTTTGCTGACCAATTGATGTACTTGGGCTTCCGTCAAGCGACTCGCTCTGGTGTATCTGTGGGTATGGAAGACATGCTCATTCCACCACAAAAACAAGCAATTATTGCCAAAGCAGAAGCTGAAGTCCGTGAAATCGAACAACAGTTCGAACAAGGTTTCGTAACTGCGGGTGAACGCTATAACAAAGTGGTCGATATTTGGGCGCGTACCAACGACCAAGTTGCCAAAGCGATGATGGACAACTTGTCTTATACTCTTGTGAAAAACAAGAAAGGTGAAGATGAGAAACAGAAATCATTCAACAGTATCTACATGATGTCTGACTCTGGTGCGCGTGGTAGTGCAGCACAGATTCGTCAGCTTGCTGGTATGCGTGGTTTGATGGCTAAACCAGATGGTTCGATCATTGAAACGCCAATTAAAGCGAACTTCCGTGAAGGTTTGACAGTACTTCAGTACTTTATTTCAACCCACGGTGCGCGTAAAGGTTTGGCGGATACAGCATTAAAAACTGCGAACTCGGGTTACTTGACACGTCGTCTTGTAGACGTTGCACAAGACTTGGTGATCACTGAGCCTGACTGTGGTACAGCAGGCGGCCTAGTCATGACTCCACTCATTCAAGGTGGTGACGTGATCGAGCCATTACGTGACCGCGTATTGGGTCGTGTAACTGCAGAAGACGTAAAACGTGCATCTGATGATGAAGTTGTATTACCTCGTGGTACTTTAATTGACGAGAAAATTGCAGCTTATCTTGAAGAAGCAGGTGTCGATGAAGTTAAAGTTCGTTCAGTTGTAAACTGTGAATCTACATTTGGTGTATGTGCACGTTGTTACGGTCGTGACTTGGCTCGTGGTCACTTGGTAAACCCAGGTGAATCTGTTGGTGTAATGGCAGCACAGTCAATTGGTGAACCAGGTACACAGTTAACCATGCGTACGTTCCACGTAGGTGGTGCAGCGAGCCGAACTTCTGCGGCAAACAGCGTACAAGTGCGTAACAAAGGTACAGTACGTTTCCACAATGTGAAAACTGTACAACATACCAAAGGTCATTTGGTTTCTGTTTCACGTTCAGGTGAAATCGGTATTGCAGATGATTTAGGTCGTGAACGCGAGCGTTATAAACTTCCTTACGGTGCAAGCATTGTACTGAAAGATGGTGAAGTGGTTGAAGCTGGTGGTATCGTTGCGACTTGGGATCCGCATACCCATCCATTGGTAACAGAAGTTGCTGGTAAAGTACGCTTCTCGCAAATCGCTGATGGCGTAACTGCAACATCGAAAACTGATGATGCAACGGGTATGACCACAGTTGAAATCTTGCCTGTAACTGCACGTCCTGTAGCTGGTAAAGATATGCGTCCTGCGATCGTGCTTGATACGGCTGATGGTACTGAACAGTTCTACTTCTTGCCACAAAACACAATCGTAACTGTACGTGATGGTGAAACGATTGGTGTGGGTGACGTTATTGGTCGTGTACCACAAGAAACGTCACGTACTCGTGACATTACCGGTGGTTTGCCACGTGTTGCGGACTTGTTCGAAGCGCGTAAACCGAAAGAACATGCAATCTTGGCTGAAGTGTCAGGTGTTGTAAGCTTCGGTAAAGAAACCAAAGGTAAGAACCGTTTGGTTATTGCTCCAGATGATGGCTCTGAAATCTATGAAGAGCTTATTCCGAAATGGCGTACCATTAACGTGTTCGAAGGCGAGCATGTCAACCGTGGTGAAACCATTTCTGATGGTCCACAAAACCCACATGATATCTTACGCTTGAAAGGCGAAGTGGCGTTGACCAACTACATCGTGAACGAAGTTCAGGACGTTTACCGTCTGCAAGGTGTAAAAATCAACGATAAGCACATTGAAGTCATCGTACGTCAAATGTTACGTAAAGTTGATATCACTGATGGTGGCGATACAAGCTTCATCAAAGGTGAGCAAGTCGATTACATCCGCATGGTACAAGAAAACCAAGCAGTTGCAGCGCAAAACAAATTCCCAGCGAAATTTGAGCGTCAATTGATGGGTATTACCAAAGCGTCGCTTTCTACTGACTCGTTCATTTCTGCTGCATCGTTCCAGGAAACCACTCGTGTGTTAACTGAAGCGGCTGTAACAGGTAAAGAAGATGAATTGCGTGGTCTGAAAGAGAACGTGGTTGTAGGTCGTTTGATTCCTGCAGGTACAGGTCTTGCGTATCACTTGGAACGTCGTCGTCAAGAAGCTGAAGCTGCGGAGTTTGAACTTCACAATGACTTTAGTGATGTTGACCAGGCGTTTAGCCAAGCATTAAATGAAAGCCAATTCTAAGTTTGAATTGACTGACTAAAAAAGAGAGCCTTTCGAGGCTCTTTTTTTTGTTTATATACTTTGAAAAATAATGAATTTGAAAACTTAAAAGAATGAATTTAGAAGAAGCAACGCAGAGGTTTAATCAAGCTGTATATTTTTATAATAACAATGAATTCGATAAACTACAGATCAAACTTTCGTTGTAAAACGCTCACATAATCCGTTTAGAACTTAATCAAGCAAAACAGATTTTACTTAACCATTTAAAGAATATGCTTAGCATAAAAATTCATAAACAGGATTCTGGATTATTTGAGATTGTGAATTAAAACGGTTTATGATCTTGAAATAGCCTTTAAAAAACTATTCAGGAAGACTCATGACAACAGATGCACAATTTCCAACGCCAGCCAATTTAGGTATTGCGGTTTATGCCAACAACGCTGAAGCAATTGGTAACACGCCACTGGTTCGCATTAACCGTATTATTCAAGGTGGCGCAACCGTTTTAGCAAAAATAGAAAGTCGTAACCCTGCATTTTCAGTGAAATGCCGCGTGGGTGCAGCGTTGGTCGCAGATGCTGAAAAACGTGGTGTGCTTAAAGCAGGCATGCATATTGTTGAGCCAACCAGTGGTAATACAGGTATTGCTTTGGCATTTGTAGCGGCTGCAAAAGGTTATCCGATTACCTTAACTATGCCTGCCAGCATGAGCCTAGAACGTCGTAAGGTACTGAAGGCACTTGGTGCAAACTTGGTACTAACTGAACCTGCAAAAGGCATGAAAGGTGCGGTAGATGAAGCAATCCGCCTTGCCACTGAACAGCCAGAGCTTTACTTTCTGCCACAGCAGTTTGAAAATCCTGCCAACCCGCAAATCCACCAAGACACGACAGGGCCTGAAATTTGGCAGGCGACAGGCGGTCAAGTTGATATTTTGGTGTCAGGTGTTGGAACTGGCGGTACAATCACTGGGATTTCACGTTACTTTGAACAAGTACAAAACAAGCCATTGTACTCAGTTGCAGTTGAACCTGCGGAATCGCCGATTATTAGTCAATACCGACGTGGCGAAGATATTACTCCAGCACCACATAAAATTCAGGGGATTGGTGCAAACTTCATTCCTAAAAACCTAGACCTGAGTTTAGTCGATGAAGTTCTACCAGTGACTAGTGAAGAAGCTTTGGAATGGGCACGTAAAACTGCAACTCAAGAAGGTATTTTGGTGGGTATTTCATGTGGTGCAGCATTGGCAGCAGCAGCGAAACTGGCTGCACGTCCTGAAAATGCTGGAAAAACCATTGTGGTGATTTTGCCAGATAGTGGTGAGCGCTATTTGTCTTCGGTATTATTTGAAGGTTTATTTACTGAAGAATAAGCTCAGCCTACAAAGTGAAGTTGTAAAAAGACAAGGTAAATGCCTTGTCTTTTTTATTATCAGGTTCCATCTTGCTGTGCGCTGCGGCGACGTTCTGCCAAGCGTTGTAGCCAGACCTGCTTGGTCTGTGGTTTGATAAATAAACCGACAATTTCAGGATGCATGTGTTTGACGCGCATTTCCAGGCGGTTAACACAAGCTTCAATCTCATCGGAAGTCAGGTTATCTTTAAACTCCAAACTGAGCGATGCAATCACCTGATGTGCACCCATTTGCTGGGTGAGTACGCCATTGGCATGTAACACAGCATAATCTTGCTGTACCAGTTCTAAAATATGCTTCGGCAGCGCAGGATCGGCAGATTCACCCATAAGTAGACCTTTGGTTTCACGTGCCATAAAAAATGCCACCACCGCCAAAATACAGCCAATCAGGATAGAGGCAATACCATCCAGCACAGGGGCATGATAATAATGCGAAAGGAATACGCCTAAAAAAGCGATCATTAAGCCTAATAATGCTGCGCTATCTTCAAATAAAACGGTAAAAGTGGTCGGGTCTTTGCTTTTGCGAAAGGCTTCAAAATATCCCATATCGCCTTTGTATTTGCGAAAGCCTTTGAGCGCTAGTAACCAAGAAAAACCTTCACAGACAAATGCAATGACAAGAATGACATAGTTAATGACGGGCGAAGTGATGGCTTCAGGTTCAGCAATATGATGAAGACCCTGATAAATTGACACCACTGCACCCAGTGCAAAAACCAGTAACGCTACAATAAATGACCAGAAATACAGTTCACGACCATAACCAAACGGATGCTCTTCATCGGGCGTTTGCTGGGATTTTTTTAAACCGTGCAACAACAAAATTTCGTTGAGTGTATCGACCACCGAATGCACCGCTTCACTGAGCATGGCGGCACTCGAAGTGAGAAAAGCTGCAATAAACTTAGCCACCGCAATAATAAGATTGCCAACTAAGGCAATATAAATGACGCGGCGGTTACTGGAGGCTTTTTTCATAGATGGCCCTTAAAATAATCTGGGAATCTGGTTTTGATTCATCAATATTGTACGCTTTGCCCAATGGATAATCATAAAAAATGCCCTGTTGGATGTACCAGCAGGGCATTCAAATCATGCAAAATAAGTTCTAGAGTTTTGATCGGTTTTTCGGTTTAACTAAAAACTTATGTGCAACTGCGAGGAAGATGAGCCAAATTGCCCCGACATAGAGCGCTGGGCGTGAGTCTGGGAAATAACCAATCATGGCAATCACAAAAATCATAAATGCTGTGGCAATGATTGGAGCAACTGGCCAGCCGATGATTGGGAAATCTAGCTTCTTGATATCTTCTGCACTGAGTTTTTTCCGCATTCCCATTTGCGCTAGCAAAATCATGAGCCATACATAAACCGTTGCAAATGTTGCAATTGAAGCAATGATTTCAAAGACATTTTGTGGAATCAGATAGTTTAAAACTACACCAGCCAAAAGCACGACGGTCATGACCACAACAGGCATGAGTGGTGCGCCATTTTTTGAGGTTTTACAGAAAATTTTCGGAGCATGACCTTTGAGTGCCATACCGTACATCATGCGACCTGCGCCAAATACATCACTGTTAATGGCAGAAATAGCCGCAGTAATGACCACGATATTCAGGATTGCTGCCGCTGATTTAATGCCTAGACCTTCAAAAATCTGAACGAACGGGCTACCTGCAGTTCCAATTTGGTTCCATGGGAAAATTGACATTAAGACAAAAATCGTGAGGACATAGAACAGAATAATACGGATCGGCACGGCATTGATGGCACGTGGAATCGCAGTTTTCGGGTCTTGGGTTTCGCCCGCAGTCACCCCAATAATTTCAATTCCGCCAAACGCAAATACCACCACGGAGAAACAGGCAATAAAGCCAGAAATTCCGTTTGGCATAAAGCCGCCATGCTGCCACAAATTGGCGATGCCTGGGGTAAAGTCACTATGGGGTATGTGCATGCCATACAACATGATGCCAAACCCACCCAAAATCATGGCAATAATCGCAGTGACCTTGATAATAGACAGCCAGAATTCGACTTCACCATAGACTTTGACATGAATCAGGTTAATCGCGCCCAAGAATAAAATGACCGAGAGTACCCAAATCCAGCGCGGAACATCGGGAAACCAAAACCCCATGTAAATACCAAATGCAGTCACATCAGCAATTGCCACAATGACCATTTCAAAGACATATGTCCAACCCGTGGTAAAACCTGCCAATGGGCTGAGATACTCAGAGGCATAATGGCTAAAGGAGTCTGAAACAGGGTTGTGTACCGCCATCTCACCAAGTGCGCGCATCACGATATAAATGGCTACACCTGCAATCATATAGGCAAGTAAAACAGATGGTCCTGCCTGCTTTATTGCAGATGCCGAACCATAAAATAACCCCGTTCCAATCGCCGAACCTAGCGCAAGGAAACGGATGTGACGCGTATTCAGCCCGCGCCGTAAAGTAGATGTCTCTGACATTATTCACTCCAATTCATGCGCGGATATTGTATAGAAGCTTGACTGTGAGTTCACACAATATTTGCCCAGCTCCAGTATTTCCTGATGAATACTGAAGAATTTGTGCTATATGCATGTCTTTTGATCAATTACAAAAAAAAGTAATAAAACGATTGGTTGTAACAAAATGTTATGATTTTTTACTACAAAAAAGTTTAGTCTGATACTGAAAGACAACATAGTCTATTCGGAGCAAAATGATGAAAAAATTACTCGGTTTATGTGCACTTACTGCTTTATCTGGCATGATGCTGGTTGGCTGCCAAAGTATGTCACCTTCTGAGCAAAATATTGGTGCGGCAGCGTTAGGTGGTGCAATTGGTGGTGGTGCTGGTAACCATGTAGGTGGTGGTTTAGGTGCGGGCGTTGGTGCTGCTGCAGGTGCAGGTATCGCCAGCCATACCCAAGGTGGTTCAAGAACGACAACAGGTAGTGCAATTGGCGCAGGCGTGGGTGCAGTCATTGGTAAAGCGGTATTAGGTGGTGATGCAGGTGCAGCAATCGGTGGTGCAATTGGTGGGGGCGCTGGTGCTGCTATCCAAGAAAACAAATAAACGTTTGTCGCGTTGATTCATAGGGCTATACTTCGGATAGCCCTTTATTTTTTGACCAATGATCATGTTATAGAAATTAATTACAACAATAATTACGTTCATTATTTTTCAACTCAACATTAGCTTGGTGAACACCCATTCAGCTATTTAAGTCAATCCAGATCTGCCAAATTGAAACAGTTGTTTTGTACTATGAAAATGCCTTGGGCAGATCTTGGTATAGGTTGAATCTTGTATGAGGGATGCTGATTTTTGAAAATTAAAAAATAAGCTTAGCATAATAATCACAAATATTATTTAAAATAAACTTGTTTCAAAAATTGTTTTATTTATGATAATTAATTATAAGTTAATTGTTTTAAATCAGATTAAAACGGTTGGAATAATATTATTATAATCAGATTAAAAAGGTTGGATTAATCGTTTTTAAATCAGATTAAAATAGTTTGATATAATAAATTGTTATTTTAAAACCCAACTAAATCAATATGATTTAAAAATAAATTTTAATTAAAACAATATATTATAAATAATGTTTTGGTTGTTGTTAAAAAATGTATTGCATTCGTTTAAATCAGCTCTTAATATTTAATTAATTTATAAAAGGGGTTATTAACATGTTGAAAAAAACATTAGTCCTAGCATTATTAGCGGCTTCATCTGCAACATTTGCAGGTAATTGGCAAGTGAAAGTTGGTGGCAGCGTTGTTGCTCCGTCAGAAGATAATAATACATTGGCAAATGGTGCGTTAACGCACGTTAAAGCTGATAGCGCATACAGCTTTACACCATCTGTAGAATATTTCTTTGGTCAAAGTAATGTTTCTGCTGAATTGTTGTTGGCAACACCATTGAAGCATGATGTAAAAACAAATGGTCAAAAAATTGCATCTTTTAAAGAATTACCACCAACATTGACTGTTAAATATAATTTTAAAAACTCAACTCGCTTTACGCCATATATTGGTGTAGGTGCTACAGCAGTGATTCCATGGGGTGAAAAAATTGCTGTTGATGGCGCTAAGCTTAAAGCAGACAATGCTTATGGCGTTGCAGGTCAAGTCGGTTTTAACTTCCAGCCTGCTGATGCGAAAAACTGGGGTGTTTTCGTAGATGTGCGTTATGCAGACATTGGTTCTGAGCTTAAAGTCAATGGTACAAAAATTGGTACTTTAGATGTGAACCCTTGGGTTTATACCGTTGGTTATAGCTACCGTTTCTAAGTCTCTTTGCAACAGAGTTAGAATTAAAAACCTCATTCATTTGAATGAGGTTTTTTTATGCCTGATACAGTAGATGTACTGAATTGCCTTATAAATATAATGGGTTGGAGAGCTTTTAAACTTTAGACTAGAGTGACCAGACAGATTATAGAGGAAAGTATGATGACTCAATTATCTATCGGATTTTGTATTTTGGTTTTGGGAATTTATTCGCAAGCTCAGGCAGCCAGTTTTTCTTGTGACAAAGCCCGTTTAAAGGCAGAAAAAACCATTTGCCAGCGACGTTCACTGAATGATGCTGATGTGAAAATGGCAACCACCTATCAAATTATCCTGCATGCCTTGCCCATGGGTGGACGTGATCAACAGAAAGAAATTCAATGGCAATGGCTCCAATCCCGTAATGCCTGCGGAGCAAATGTTCCTTGTTTAAGCAAAGCTTATGAGCAGCGCCAACAACAGCTCGATACAATGATTCAGCAGCGTATTTTGAATCATGGACCTTTTTAGGGTGAAAAAAATTATATTGTAAGCATTGAAAAATTTCAGAATTACTCCATTCATAAAGCATTCAAGAAAAAATACCGATGTATATTTAAAGGAGTGATTCATGAGCGAACAAAAAGCGTCACAAAATTATAGTTTCCAAGCAGAAGTTGCCCAACTTTTGCATCTCGTGACACATTCACTATATTCCAACCCAGAAATCTTCTTACGTGAATTGATTTCAAATGCGTCAGATGCGTGTGATAAATTGCGTTTTGAAGGTATCAATCATCCAGAATTTTATGAAGATGATGCTGATTTGCATGTACGTGTCAGTTTAGATAAAGAACAAAAAACCATTACCATTTCGGATAACGGGATTGGTTTAACGGCACAAGAAGCGATTGAAAATCTGGGAACAATTGCCAAGTCAGGTACCAAGGACTTTATGTCTAAACTGACAGGTGATCAAAAATCGGATGCTCAGTTGATCGGTCAGTTTGGCGTTGGCTTTTACTCGGGTTTTATTGCTGCCGATAAAATTACAGTCGAGTCACGTCGTGCAGGGGTAGCTGCATCTGAAGGGGTTCGCTGGATTAGTGGCGGTACAGGCGAGTTTGAAGTTGAACAAATTGAAAAAGCTTCACGCGGTACAGACATTATTTTGCATTTGCGTGAAGATAAGCTGGATTACTTAGAATCTTATAAAGTTAAGCAAATCATCAACAAATACTCTGACCACATTAGCTTGCCAATTCAAATGCAAAAAGAAGTTTGGCAGCAAGAAGAAGTGGCTGAAGGTGAAGAACCGAAAGCAGGTCAGTACGTTAAAACTGACGAATGGGAAGCGGTTAACTCGGCAAGTGCGCTGTGGACACGTAACAAAAATGACGTGACTGAAGAGCAATATGTTGAATTCTATAAAAACTTAACTCATGACTATGAAGCACCACTGGCGTGGGCGCATAACCGTGTTGAAGGTAATACTGAATATACTCAGCTTTTATATATTCCAAGCAAAGCACCTCAAGATATTTTCACCCGTGAAGCGAAAGCAGGCATCAAGCTGTACGTAAAACGCGTGTTTATTATGGATGATGCAGACAACCTGATTCCAAATTATTTACGTTTTGTACAAGGGGTTGTGGACAGCGCTGACTTGCCATTGAATGTCAGCCGTGAATTGTTACAAGAAAGCCGCGATGTCAAAACCATTCGTGAGGGTAATGCGCGCCGTATCTTGACTGTAATTGATGGTTTAGCCAAATCAGAAGACGAAAAAGATCAGGAAAAATTCAAGCAGTTCTATGCTGAATTTGGTGCTGTACTCAAAGAAGGTTTGGGTGAGGACTTTGGTAACCGCGAGCGTATTTTAAAAATCTTACGTTTTGCGACATCAAATAACGACGAAATCAGCACTTCTTTAGCTGACTATAAGGCACGTATGAAAGAAGGGCAAAAAGCCATCTATTACGTGACTGCTGACAGTTTAGCGGCTGCGAAAAACTCGCCACAACTTGAAGTCTTCAAGAAAAAAGGCATCGAAGTATTGTTGATGGCAGACCGTGTCGATGAATGGGCAATGAACTTTGTTCATGAGTTCGATGGTACGCCAATGCAAAGCGTGTCTAAAGGTGCGGTAGACTTAGGCGACTTGCAAGATGCTGAAGAGAAAAAGGCACTGGAAAAAGCCGCTGAAGATTTCAAACCAGTGGTTGAAAAATTGTCTGACTCACTCAAAGACAAAACCAAAGAAGTACGTGTAACGACCCGTTTGGTGGATTCACCTGCATGCTTAGTCACCAGTGAGGGCGAACTGTCACCACAGTTACTGCGCATGTTG
This sequence comes from Acinetobacter sp. ANC 4636, assembly GCF_054454555.1. Lineage (NCBI taxonomy): Bacteria > Pseudomonadati > Pseudomonadota > Gammaproteobacteria > Moraxellales > Moraxellaceae > Acinetobacter > Acinetobacter sp. ANC 4636. The sequence goes on from NZ_JBTKVD010000006.1 coordinate 20,373, forward strand.
AAACAGGCAGGTCAGGCAGTACCTGAAAGCAAGCCGATTCTTGAAATTAACCCTGAACACCCCTTGGTGAAAAAACTTGATAGCTCAGAGCAGTTTGATGACTTAGCCAATGTGATCTTTGATCAGGCCGTGATTGCAGAAGGTGGCTTACCTGAAGACCCTGCGGCATATGTAAAACGGATTAACAGCCTGTTATTAAAATAATAGTGTGTTAAATCTAAAAAGCCTCTGTAAATCAGAGGCTTTTTATTTTTCTAAAGACAGAAAGTAAAATTTATACAGGATCAATATGGGTAATCACATCAATCACTCGATGTTTCTGCATAATCTGGTTTCGGACATTGACCGCAATATCGTGGCCTTCACGTACACTGAGTGAACCCTCAACTTCGATATGTGCATCAACAATAATCATGTCACCCATTTTACGGCTACGGATGTTATGTACGCCACTGATACCAGTTGTTGTTAAAAAGGTTTGGCGAATCGCCTCGACTTCACTTTCATCGGCAGCACGATCCATCAAATCACTCAGCGCGTCCCAACCGAACTCAACACCCATTTTTAAAATAATAAAGCCAACGATCAAAGCTGCTATCGGGTCTAAAATCGGATAACCCATGATGTTACCAATAATACCGACCATCACCACCAAAGATGAGGCAGCATCCGAACGCGCATGCCAGGCATTTGCGACTAGCATGCTGGATTTGACTTGTTTGGCGATACGAAGCATGTAACGGAATAGCAGTTCTTTAGCGATCAGGGCAGTCGCTGCAACATAAATCGCAACGCTATGTACTTGTGCAATCTGTTCATGATGCATAATTTTATTAATTGCAGAGATCGACATGCCAACCCCTACACCGACCAATAGAAGTCCTAGTACAAAAGAAGCTGCATTTTCAAAGCGATAGTGCCCAAATGGGTGATCATCATCGGCATCTTTCTGGCTAAAGTGATTGGCAATTAATACAATAAAGTCAGCAACTAAATCACTTAAAGAGTGAATACCATCGGCAACTAGACCTTGTGATTTAGAAAAAATACCGATCATGATTTGCAAAATAGATAGACATAAATTGACGACCACGCTGACCCAAGTGGTTTTACTGGCAGCTTTAGCCCGTTGTTCTGGATGAATGAAATCATCTTCATGAGTATCATCAAAATGCGGTATTAACATAAGTAAAATGAAATAGCTGCAGAAGGAAAGCCAAGTTTACGCTATTTTTTAGCCAAATTGAATTGTTATTTTTTAAAAAATATTTAAAAATCAGTTATTTAGTTAATAATAATCTTGGGGATATTGAAAATAATTTCACTTTGGAAATGCTTCTTATCTTGATCAATCTATCTGTTGGTTTAGAAGTTAGTTTGAAATTGTAGTGAGGTACTGAAAATATGACGTCCCTCATTATTGGTTAACTCCTTGTAATAAGAGACTTCATTTTCGATATAAATCCAGTTATACAATAATGGTCTTCGCCAAGAGACATAAGGTCCCCAGCTTTGTAACTCGATATCACGCTTGGTCTTGTCATAAATACCGCTCGAATAAATCCCATAAGTTAAACGCTTGTCGTTAGGAAATTGCTGCTGGCGAAATAGATGGTTATCCCAGGTATAGGTTTCATCAAAGGTTTTGACGACTGAAAACTGTGTTGATGCAAGCGTTGTTTTAGACTCTTGCTGTGTAAGTTTAAAATTGGTTTCCGAGTAGTTACGGCTTTGTGCACCATAGCGAAAAGTTTGCGCCGCGTTAAAGCTAAATTTTGGGGTGAGCTTCCAGTTTTTTTCAGCGCTGAGTTCAACATAAACATCAGAAGGTGAATTTGACCCCAGGTTCATATCATTTTGAAAAGGTAACATTTTGGATAAATCTGACAGCACATGTTTGACCCAGTGATTGTCAGTACTGGTTTTTTTATGGACTGCTTTCTGTGTACGGTTTTCACCAAATATGCGGCGTTTACGACGATTCTGCTCAGCTTTTTGTGCTTTTTCTGCCAAAGAATCTTGAGAAAATACGGCCATTAGCTCTTCACTGAGTTGTGGTGAATAGGGATCAAACTCAGGCGCATATGGATTTTCTGGTAAATTTTGAAATGGCGAAGGTGGCCATAACCGTGAGGGTTGCAGATTGTGTAACCGACAGATATTTTCATTGGAAAATGAGAATAAGTGATGTTGTTGTTCTTGGTTAAGTAATTGGTTTGCAACAGTATTTGTAGAAACAAATAGTGTCATAATCAGCAATTTTCGATTTATAAAAGCATTGAAATAAATCATGGGCATAAAATCATCAAAAGCATTGATGTAGCATATGAGAATAAATCTGCTATTTTAAAAGCTGCTTAAAAACTAATGTTCTGCCAACAGTTTTTGGGTTTGAGCATATAAAGTTTCTGCACGAATGGGTTGAGGCAAGACCTCGATAATTTCACGAAATAGTTGCCAGCTCACCCCATCTTGGCGTGAAAACAAAATACATGGATAACCGAGCTCGTCAGGGTCAAGTTGTAGCCGTTTTTCACCATGCAAGACCCGATACTTTTGTCGTTCTTTAATCAGTAGCAAGGGGGTTTCTAAATTGGCTTCACTTTCTTCAAAAGGAATAAAACGCTGCGGCAAAATCATTGAGGCTGGAATAAACGGGTACATATATTGCTGTTGCCACAGATTTTTGGCATTTAAATACTCATTGAAGAGGAGTTCAATGCGGTCATAACTGGCCTGAAACTGACCCCATGAGAGGGTTTTGACACTGGCTAAGATCGTATCGGTCTGCAAACAATATTGCTGTGCGAGCTGCCCTGCGGTCTGAATATCACGAATGCCTAAAATGGCAATATAGCCTAAAAACTGCCCGTTTGTATTGATGCGTTCAGCAACGACTGTCGGAGCCTGCTGCATTTCATTGACCCGTTGAGACAAACTAAAGCAGGTGAGGTAGTTTGAAATATGGTCATGACTTTGAAAAATGACTTCAAAACATAACTGGCTAAAACCTTCAATTCGAATCGGGGAAGTTTGGTGAATATTGATTGAATGATCGATTTTTTCTGCAGAAGGCTGTTGAGGCATGTCATCTGAAATTTCAACGCTCGGTAACTGGTCGGGCGTTTGCTGTTCTGCCCGAACTGCAGGTTGAATACCCAGACGTTCATTAAATTCATCATCTGTCAGTAAACACTGCAACAGGTTTTGTTGCTGTAACATCCATTGATAGCCTTCGTTTAAATGTCCTTTCCAACTACAGTGAATAGCCCCACGTCGCGCTTGTGGAATGAGCCAGACTTGCCAAAGCCGCTCTTCCTGATTATATAAAATTGCCCATCCCATGTTGGGGTTCTGATTCAGCGCCTGTAACAGTAAGGAGCGGTCATAAAACAACCCCCGATAGCTATTTTTAAATTTGGACAGCTTCAGCAGTTCATTACTTAAATGCACATGTGCTTCAGAAGCAATATGTGTTCCTTTCGGTGTCCGAAAGGTAATTGGTTTTTCACAGAGTTGAAAAATTTCTTTGAGATGGTGGGTTGCCTGAGCACGCTTAAACAGGGGGAGATGCTCATTGTCAATCATGACAATAGTTTGATGAATATCTTTAATCAGTAATGCTTTTTCTAATAAATTCATTGTTAATAGCTCACTTGCTAATATAGTTTTTAGCTTTGTTGAGATATTGTGTCAGTATCTGATTCAGGGCTAATTCCAGCATCCGATATTCTTTAGTCTCTTGATTTGTATAGTAGTTTGCAAGTTCGATCAGTTCGTCTAAATTCAGCTGATCATAGCGAACTTTTTCTTGTAAAAATTCTTGTAACTTTAGCATGGTAGCCTGACTAAAAAGCACAGATGGCTTTAATTATAAACAACTTCATTCAGTTTAAAACATATGTTTAATAAAAACATTTTTAGATCGTTAAATAATTTGTAACTCATTTATATAATTAATATTTAATATGAATAGTGTGGCATTTTCTGGTTTTAAAAAAGCGCAGATTTACTGCGCTGCTGAAGGTGGGATTTGACATTGCTCATCATCACAACGAGCTGCATCGGTATTCTGTTGAATATGAGTCGCTTGTTGCAGGGCTTGTAAGAAGATTTCGCGCGGCTGAGCGCCTGAAAGTGCGAACTTTTGTTCAAAGACAAAAAAAGGTACACCTGAAATATTGAGCTGTTCATGTGCAATTTTTTCATCATGACGCACAAATTCGGCAAACTCGTCTGAATCGAGTACATACTCAACTTCGGCATGATCTAGCCCGATACGTGAGGCAATTTCTTCGATGACTTCACGTTCACCAATCGCCAAACCTTCGGTCATGTAGGCATGAAAAAATGCTTCTTTGGCTTGATTACCCAGACCTTTACTTTGTGCCAGATGAATAATGCGATGCGCATTGAAACTATTGCCTGAATTGGCTTTTTCCCACTGGAAGTCAATGCCCTCACTGGCAGCAAGCGCAGCAACATTGCGTTCCATATCCTGCATTTCGGCAAAACTGCGACCGTATTTTTGGGCTAGACGCTCAGTATTGCTCAGCGTATGTCTGGCTGGTGCATCTGGGTCGAGCTCAAAACTATGCCAATGAATGTCAAGTTCAATGCCTGCTTCTTGTGCGACATGTTCTAAACGCTTTTTGCCAATATAGCAAAACGGGCAGACCACATCTGACCAAATATCTACACGCATATTCAGATTCTCTGATAAATAGACTTTGCATAGTAAAGCTTAGATTGGGGAATGAAAAGCTGTGCCATAACAGCCTGCTGATATTTAAGCGATAACCATAAAAGAACGATATTTATTTTTATCAGCAAGGTCGTAGATTTACCCTTCAGTGAAAAAGCCAGATCTACAAGTGTGTGGACATGAGCGCTTTAAGTAGGCAATTGAAAGCCTCGAGATAGTCGATGGATGAATAAATATATATAGATTGATAAACAGCTTCGATTTTTATTCAAATGTTATGGTTTTTGAAGAACGCTTGATTTATGTATCTTATATTTGTAAATCTTATTTTTTAAATAAAAATAAATCAATTTTATTGATAATTGGGTTGTTTTAAGATAATCACAAATACCCACAGGATATTTGTGATGCAACAGCCACAACAGTTGATTCGACATTTCACCCCGAACTGGCTTACGGTCAATATGGGAACCGGAGTCGTCGCACTACTCTTGAGTGCATCTCCGCTGATGACTGCATTTTGTGAGGAATTGGCATGTATATTGTGGTTGGCAAATATTGTGCTGTTTATCTTATTTGTCGTGTTGTATAGCTTACGTTGGCTTTTTTATTTTCATGAAGCCAAACAGATTTTTCAACATTCAAGCATGGCATTTTTCTTTGGCGCGATTCCAATGGGATTAGCAACCATCATCAATGGTCTGGTTAAATTCATGCCGCAACATTTGGCCTTGGCTGAGTTGTTATGGGGCATCGATGTCATCTTGGCGGTGACTGTGGCGGTGGGTGTACCGATGCTGATGTTTGTGTATCAGCAGCATCAGTTAAACACCATGACGGCGATTTGGTTATTACCCATTGTGACGGCAGAAGTGGTGGCAAGCTCTGGAGGTGTTTTGCTCGCACATTTGCCTGCCAGTCAAGCTGCAATGAATTTACTCTTTGGCTGCTATGTTTTATGGGGAATGTCAGTTTTACCCGCATTTGCAGTATTAACGATTTTATTGCTGCGCTTGGCACTGCATCGTTTACCTGAAGCACAAATGGCAATGTCTGTTTGTCTGGCATTGGGACCTATTGGTACAGGTGCGCTGGCATTGCTGCTGTTGGGACAACAAGCTCCACGTATTTTGGCAGCCTGTCATTTGGTCGAACTCGGCAATTTGATGCATTATGCTGGCATTTGGATCAGTTTTATTTTGTTGGGCTTTGGGTTGTGGTGGTTCGCTATCGCATTGTTTACGATCTATAAACATAGTCGTACAGGGTTGAGCTTTAATCTGGGATGGTGGGGGCTGACTTTTCCTTTGGGTGTGTTTGATCTGGCGATTTTAAATCTTGCCCAGCAAATCCAGAGTCAGGCTTTGTTGTATATCGGTTTCAGCTTTGCGGGATGTATTGTGCTGTTATGGGCAATGGTGATGGTAAAAACCATACAAGGCGCTTATCGGGGTTCATTGTTTTTTTCACCATGTTTAATGTCAATGCTTGAAAAAGCATGATCTAATGCTGAAATAAAATACAAGAAGTCAGAACCTATCATGTTGATTGAAGCAACACAACAGTATATTCCAGACATTGTTGAGCTGGTAAATCTATCTTACCGCTCACAAGATCTGCGGGGTTGGACATCAGAAGCCGATGTGGTTGAGGGAGATCGGATATCTGCTCAACAGCTTCAGGATTTATTTATTGCTGACTCTAAAATCCTGTTGTTGTTTGATGCTGCTGCACTGATTGCCTGTGTGCATGTGCAGAAACATAAAGATCAGGCCTATATTGGTATGTTGACCACACATCCACAGTGGCAAAATCAAGGGTTGGGTAAACAGGTGTTGCAGTTTGCAGAAGATTTTGCTCAGGAAAATTTTGCGGTTACAGATTTTAAAATGTCAGTACTGTCTTGTCGTACCGAATTAATCGAGTTTTATTTGCGTCGGGGTTATGTATTGACAGGTGAAACTGAAGATTATCCAATCGATGCGAATGTAGGGCAGCCATTATTTGAGAATATTCGGCTGTTGCATTTAAAGAAATTGGTTCGCTAATATAATTATAGAATTTGATGAAATAAAAATGAGTTTAAAAGATCGAGCTTCACTGATTCATGGGTATGGTGGCTCGATCGGATTGATTCAATCTGTTTTTCTGCGCCAATTTTCTTTCATATTTTGCGGTTTTGGTAGAGTGGGTGAATAAATTGTTTTACGACAACTTGTGTCGTTACAATCGTTATTAAAAAAAATTAGACAAATAGTTGGTTATATAATTATGCAATATAGAGAAAGTTACTATGAAATTTTTGATATCTCTAATTTTGAGTCTGAGCAATTTGAGCAGTTAGGGACTAAAAGTAAATTCTGGTACGTTGATGATCAACAAAGACAATATCTCTTTAAAAGTATTGAGTCTAAAGGTGGTGATAGAATTGGTGAAGATTGGGCTGAAAAAATTTCATGTGAGTTAGCCCAATGTATAGGTTTACCTCATGCTTATTATGAATTAGCTATTCATGATGGTGTGAGAGGGGTAATTACACAGAATTTTATTTCTCAAAAAGGGGAATATTTAACTTCAGGTAATGAGCTTCTACAAGAGTATTTAAGAATATCTACTGATGAAAATCCCAATATACAGTACATAAAAGATGTATATGAAATTATGACTCAAAAGATAGTGGGAAAACCTATTGGTTTTGATAGTTTTCCTAATGTTAAAACAGCAAGTGAATTTTTTGTAGGTTATCTAATGTTTGATGCTTTGATTTCAAATCAAGATCGCCATAATGAAAATTGGGGAATGATTCGTACAGTAAGAGCTGCTACTCATTTGGCCCCTAGTTATGATCATGGAGCTAGCTTGGCTAGGAATGAAAGTGATGCTCAAAGAAAGACTAGACTTTTATCTAAAGATAAAGGTCAACAAGTCGCATCTTATGTATTGAAGGCCCGCTCACAATTTTTAGATCCATCTAGTAATAAAAAGCTGAAGTTACTTGAAGTTTTTTATCAGTATGGAATGCTTGAAAAAAAAGCAGCAAGGGCTTGGTTAACTAAATTAAGATTCTTGGATGAAGGGTGTTTAAGAGGTTTAATTAATAAAGTTCCACATACTTTAATGTCTGATGTTTCCAAGGAATTTACTTACCAATTAATAGAGCATAACAAAGAAAATCTACTAAAATTGAATAATGAGTTTTTATAATGTTTGTTAGAGTTATTAAGGGATTGTCATAATGAAGAGTGTTTTCGTAATGTGGCAAGATTTAGCAGGTACTAGAATGTGGTATCCAGTTGCTAAATTGGTACAGTCTTCAGAGAATAGCTATCTTTTTCAATATACAAAAGGTGCAAATCATAAAAATTTTAGCTTCTTCCCGAGTATGGAAGACAAAAGCAAAATTTATAAGTCGGATAAATTATTTACTTTTTTTCAAAATAGATTAATGCCAGAAAGTAGGCCAGAACATGACAGTATGTTTGAGTGGTCTGGCTTATCTGTAAGTTCAAAAGATTATTTAGAGCTATTGGCTATCTCTGGTGGTGAGAAAAAGACTGATCATTTTCGTATTGTAAGCCTCCCTAAAAATGATGATGGATTTTACAGAGTAAAGTTTTTTGTAAGTAGTATTAATTACTTAAATCCTAAAGAGAAAGAGAATTTAAAATTAATCCAAACTGGCGATAAATTAAGTTATCAATTTGATAAAGAAAATCCAGTAGATGACGAGGCAACTATTTTATTGAAGGATTTTCAATTAAAAGTTGGCTATCTTCCACATTATCTATGTAAAGATCTAAAAAATCTTTTGGAGTATGTTGGTCCACAAGATATTGATGTTGAAGTTAAAAAAGTAAATTTAGATGCGCCTGCTCAATTCAAAGTTCTGTGTGAATTAAAAACTAAATGGCCTAATAAATTTGAACCATTTAATTATCAAGAATTCGAAACTATCTAAAAAAATCCCCGCACTAAGCGGGGATTTTCTTTCAAGCTTAAATCAAACACGTTCAATAATAGTCGCAATACCCTGACCTAAACCAATACACATAGTCGCTAGACCGATTTGAGTATCTTTTTGCTCCATGACATTGAGCAAGGTCGTGGTAATACGCGCGCCTGAACAACCAAGCGGGTGACCAAGTGCAATTGCGCCGCCGTTGAGATTGACGATATCCTGTTTCTCATACAAACCTAAGCCTTTGAGTACCGACAAACCTTGAGCAGCAAAGGCTTCATTCAGTTCAATGGTTTGAATGTCAGATATACTTAAGCCTGCACGTTTTAAGGCTTTTTGTGTCGCAGGTACAGGGCCATAACCCATAATTGCCGCATCACAACCTGCCACTGCCATTGAGCGAATCACGGCACGTGGTTTGAGACCTAAATCTTTGGCACGTTCAGCGGACATGAGTAACATGGCAGATGCACCATCAGACAGTGCTGATGAGGTTGCTGCGGTTACTGTCCCGCCTTTTGGATCAAATGCAGGGCGAAGCGCTTGGAAAGCTGCCAGATTGGCATCGGCACGAATCACTTCATCGACATCGCAGAAGATTTTAAAACCATCAGCATTATGACCTTCAACGCCAACAATCTCATTTTTAAAGCGACCTTCTTGGGTGGCTGCCCAAGCGCGTTTATGTGATTCAACCCCAAAAGCATCTTGCTCTTCACGGCTAATGCCATTCATGCGACCCAGCATTTCTGCGGTCAAGCCCATCATGTTTGAGGCTTTGGCATAGTGTTTAGACGCTTCAGGATTGAGGTCAACCCCATGCATCATGTTGACATGACCCATGTGTTCCACACCACCAATAATGAAGATTTCACCTTGATGTGTGGCGATTTGAGCCGCCGCAGTATGAATCGCCTGCATCGATGAACCGCACAAACGGTTGATGGTTTGACCTGCAACGGTTTTTGGCAAACCTGCCAGCAAACTAGCATTACGGGCAATGTTCCAGCCTTGTTCAAGGGTCTGATTCACACAGCCCCAAAGCACATCTTCAACTTCATTCACGTCAAAGCTGTTACGTGCCACCAACGCACGAATCAGGGCAGCCGACAGATGCTCGGCACGCACATTGCGGAACATTCCGTTTTTGGATTTGCCCATGGCGGTACGCACGCCATCAACAATCACAACGTCACGTGGATTTAAAGTAGTCATTCACGCTGCTCCTTAACCGTAAAATTTCTTGTTGTTTTCAGCCATGTCACGCAGCAATTGCGGTGCTTCATAGGCTTTGCCCAAATGTGCATAGGTGTTGCACAGTGCCACGTATTCAGCGACGCCAGTCTGGTCGATATAACGGCATGGCCCACCACGGAAGGCAGGGAAACCAATACCCATGATCATTGCCATGTCTGCTTCATGTGGTGTAGCAACAATTTTATCTTCTAGGCAACGAACCGTTTCATTGCAGAGCGCCAACATCATACGGTCAATGATTTCCTGAGGGTCAAGCTCACGTTTCTCACCTGTGACCACAGCGGCAATCAGTTCATAGGTTGTCGCATCAACGGTTTTGGCTTTTTTGCCTTTCTTGTCGAGTTCGTATTTGTAGAAACCGACATCATTTTTCTGACCGAGGCGTTTTGCTTCATATAAAGTTTCGATTGAACCTTTGAAGTCTGGTTTCATACGGTCAGGGAAGCCTTCTGCCATGACCTCAGCACCGTGTACACCTGTATCGATACCGACGACATCCATCAAGTAAGCAGGGCCCATTGGCCAGCCAAATTTTTCCATGACTTTGTCGATTTGCTGGAAGTCTGCACCGTCTTTGAGTAACAGATCAAATGCGCCGAAGTAAGGGAACAGAACGCGGTTAACCAAGAAGCCTGGACAGTCATTGACGACAATCGGGGTTTTACCCATTTTCTGAGCCAACACAACTGTCGTTGCAATCGCTTCTTCAGAGGTGTGTTCACCACGAATCACTTCTACCAGTGGCATCATATGCACAGGGTTAAAGAAGTGCATGCCGACAAAGTTTTCAGGGCGTTTTAGCGCTTTGGCCAAACGGGTAATCGAAATAGTCGATGTGTTAGATGCAAGAATGGTGTTGTCACGCACTTTGCTTTCGGCATCGGCAAGAACCATTTCTTTGACTTTTGGATTTTCAGTCACGGCTTCAATGATGATGTCGACTTCTTTAAATTCGTCATAACTTAAAGATGGACGGATACGGGTCAGGGTTTCGCCCATTTTTGCCGCAGTTAATTTGCCACGTTCGACTTGTTTGGTGAGTAATTTGTTGGCTTCAGACATCCCCAATGCGAGTTGTGGGTTGCCAATGTCTTTCATAATAATCGGCGTGCCTTTACTTGCAGCCTGATAGGCAATACCACCGCCCATGATCCCTGCACCTAAAACTGCAGCTTGGTTGATCGGATGTGCACCTTTCTCATGTTTTTTCGAGGCTTTTTTCACAACCTGATCGTTGATGAATAAACCAATCAAGGCTTCTGCCTGTGGCGTCACCGCAGCTTTGGCAAAGCCTTGCGCTTCGATTTTGACTGCTTCATCACGAGTGAGTGTTGCACCTGCTTGTAGTGAGTCCAGCATCAGTTTTGGTGCTGGGTACTGGGCAGGGTTGGCTTTAGACAGCACCGCAGCTTTGGCGGTGGTAAATGCCATCATTTGTTCAATTTGATTGAGTTTGACTGGATCAAGTTTTTCCTGACGTTTGGCTTTCCAGTCCAGACGTCCAGCAATCGCTTGTTTCACCAAATCAATCGCGGCGACAACGACTTTGTCATCGGCAACTACAGCATCAACTGCACCATCTTTGAGTGCAGCATCCGGTTTTTTAGGGACAGCCATAGCGATCCATTCAACCGCATTGTCAATCCCGATGATACGGCTTAAACGGACTGTGCCACCAAAGCCAGGGAAGAGACCAAGTTTGATTTCAGGTAAGCCAACTTGTGCCGATTGTGCCATCACGCGGTAGTCACACACCAGACACATTTCAAAACCGCCACCCAAAGCCATGCCATTAATGGCAACCACTTTCGGGATATTCAAATCTTCAAAACTGTTAAACACTTGATGAATGCTTACCAGCCAGTCCTGAATCACTTGCTCACCTTGAGCAAAATTTTCCCCAAATTCAGTAATGTCTGCACCGACAATAAATGTCGATTTGGCAGAGGTTACCACTAAGCCTTGAATTTCAGGATGTGCCTGTACCGCAGCGATTGCGGCTTGGAAGTCATTAATGGTGGCTTTATTGAATTTATTAACCGACTCACCGAGTAAGTCAAAGCGGAATTCTGCAATTCCGTCCTGTAGCATTTGGACGGTAATGGCATTGCCAGCGTGGATCATGCCCTGATCTCCTTTATTTTGGAGGACTTGTACGTTGATGTTATTGGGTTATGGTGCAAAGCACGCATCTGGAGTGCTTTTCATCTTACGATAACTCTAAACAAAAAATATGCTTGGAGTTGTATCAAGCCGTGACGCAATGGTCACTGATTTTTTGCATCAAAAGCGAACTGGGCAGTTTTTTTGTTGAATATGCATACCTAAAATACAGATTTCTAGAATTTATCATGATGTAAATCATTGGCTTGTAAAATAATCATCTGGGAATTTTGAAAAAATTATAAAAATGTATTTTTTGTCATTTGAGTCAATTCTATAAACCTTCTACAAGGAGGATGCATACAAAATTGCACAGCGCTTTAATTTGAATACACGACTCTCTAGAAAATACCGACAAGCAAATTCCGATGGGTGTTTAGGGCTGCACACTTAAGTCACGTAAAGAAGTATTATTCAACAATAACCAAGAATATGCTGGGTTAAATCGTTATGAAAGAAGCATAATCATTGCGTGATTAATCAATCTACCCAATAATCAACGAAAATTATTTCGCCTGAATTTATAAAAATGAAAGTTAGAATTATTTTTAAACATTCCTCTAACAACAGCCTTTTCTCTAGTAAGTTTTTATTTTTTTGGTAAAATTTCACAACATGATAATCAGTTGCTTTTTTAGGCTGATCGAATCATTGATTAATTCTGAGTAATACTATGATTAAATGGATTATTTTAGCGATTTTTGTGATATCAGCACTGTATATCCAATATCGCGGCAAAGTGCGTCATTCGTTTTATCGTCAGTTTTTTGACCATTCAACCTTGCTCGCACCGATTAATTTCTTAATGTATGCCTTTTCGAAAGTACCCAATCAGCCGTATATCGAAACGCAATACTTTAAAGATCTGAAAGTCCTCGATGAAAACTGGGAAATGATTCGTGATGAAGCCAAAGCACTGTATTCGCGTGGCGGCATTAAAGCAGCAGATACCTATAATGATTTAGGCTTTAACTCGTTTTTTAAAACAGGTTGGAAGCGTTTTTATCTAAAATGGTATGATTCTGCACATCCTTCAGCAGCCGAGCTTTGCCCAAAAACTACAGCTTTGCTGAAAACACTGCCGAGCATTAAAGCCGCAATGTTTACTGAACTCGCGCCAAACAGTCGTCTGGTTCGTCACCGTGACCCTTATGCTGGCTCATTGCGTTACCATTTAGGTTTAATGACCCCGAATGATGATCGTTGTTTTATTGATGTCGATGGGCAACGGTATTCTTGGCGTGACGGGCAAAGTGTCGTATTTGACGAAACTTATATTCATTATGCTGAAAATAGCACAGAGCAGAACCGCATCATCTTTTTTGCCGATGTTGAACGCCCCCTCAAAAGCCGTTTGATGGAAAAATTTAACCACTGGTTTGGTAAAAATGTCATGACTGCGGCAAGCTCACCGAATGATACAAATGATCAAACAGGCGGATTAAATAAAGCCTTTGCTTATGTGTATCAGATTCGTTTAAAGGCCAAAGCGTTGAAAAAAACCAATCGTCAGTTGTACTACGTTTTAAAATGGGTACTGATGCTCGGTATTTTCTTCCTGATCTTTATTCGTCCTTATGTGTTTAAATAAAAAAATGTGATTTAAAACGCCCAATAATGGGCGTTTTTTTATGCATAAAAAATATTATTTTTCATTGTCTAAAAATAAATATTCCATAAAATTGGAGATAAATTCATCAAAAACAATGGTAGGAAAAATACAAATGAAAACCAAACAACTTGCGGTTTTATTGGGGGCATTGGGGCTGAGTGTGTTGGGACATGCTACGACATGGTTTGCGGGTTCAGAGCATCGCGGCAATGTGAATATCCGCATTTCAGGCGGTGCAGGGGTGACATGGAACTGTAATGGTCGTGAATGTCAAATGTCTGGTCCTTGGGGCAATGATTTATCGCTTGAGTCTTGTCAGAACTTGGCAGCACAAGTGGGTGAGCTACGTTATTACGGCAACTCGGCGGGACGCATGTGGTCAGCGGGTTCATCTGCTTTGAATCAGTGTAATCAGGCAGCCAGTCGCCCAAGCAACCATGGGGAAACCGTATGGTATGCTGCAAGTCATTATCGGGGTAAAGTTCAAACTCAAATTTCAGGTGGTGCGCCTGTTGTTTGGGATTGCAATGGGCACGAATGTAGTATGTCTGGCCCTTGGGGCAATGATTTATCCGTTGATTCTTGCCGTAATTTGGCAGCGAAAGTCGGGCGTATCAGTAGCTATAGCAATTCGGCAGGTGCAGAGTGGCACAGTGGTTCACGAGAGCTTGCGAGTTGTAATGCAGCAGCACGTTAAATCATTTTATTCTTGAAATCTGCGGGTTCAGGCGCTACATACTGTCATAACTGTTTTGATTGCTGAGCCAGCCGTGAACCCAAACGCCCGCGAACACATTGAGCAACTGCTTGCCAAAATGACCCAATTGCCAGGGGTATATAAAATGCTGGGCAAGGAGGGCGAGCTGTTGTACGTGGGCAAAGCTAAAAACCTGAAAAATCGGGTGTCGAGTTACTTTGTCAAAACCATTGAACATCCAAAAACCCAGGCTTTGGTTGCACGCATTTATGATATTGAAACGCTGGTGGTGCGTTCTGAAACTGAGGCGTTATTGCTTGAACAAAACCTGATCAAGTTACATCGCCCGCCGTATAACATCATGCTGCGGGACGATAAATCCTATGTTTATATTTTCATTTCGGCTGATCAGCCTTATCCACGGATTGCCAGTGGACGCGGCAAGGGCAAACATCAGATTGGTAAATTCTTTGGGCCTTATCCGAGCGCTTATGCGGCACGCGATACTTTATTGATTTTGCAAAAACTGTTTAATGTGCGGCAGTGTGAAAACAGTTATTTTTCTCAGCGTAAACGTCCTTGTTTACAGTATCAAATTAAACGTTGTACTGCGCCGTGTGTCGGGCTGATTTCTCCTGAAGACTATGCACAAGATGTGCAAAACTCGATTCGCTTTTTGCAGGGCGACACGAAAGAATTAAATCAAGAACTGATCCAAAATATGGAAGCAGCAGCTGCACAGTTAGAATTTGAAAAAGCTGTGTTTTATCGTGACCGATTGGCATTGCTGCGTGAAGTTTCAGCGCAGCAAGCCGTTTATAAAATCAAGGGCGAAGCCGATATTCTGGCGATTGCGCAGCAGGCAGGCGTGACCTGTGTACAGATCATGTATGTACGTAATGGACGGATGCTCGGAGGAAAAAGCTATTTCCCCGATATGCTCAGTGATGACCTCGGGCAAATGCTCAGTGATTTTATGGCCAATTTTTACTTTCAGGTTGCCGATGAAATTCCACAGGAATTGATTGTGAATACTGATCTGCCTGATCGTGGTGAGCTGGAACAGGCACTCAGCCAGCAGTTCCAGAAAAAAATTCAGATTAAGCCGAATGTACGTGAAACCCGTGCCGAGTGGTTGGAACTGGCACAAATGAATGTGCAACATGCGATTCAGGGACAACTGAATCAGCATCAGGAATTACACGAACGTTTTTATCAGTTAGAGCAGATTTTAGAACGCCCGATCGACCGTATTGAATGTTTTGACATTAGTCATACCATGGGCGAAGCCACCATTGCATCCTGTGTAGTGTTTGATCAGGGTGGGGCACGTAAACGCGACTATCGCCAGTTTGCCATTGAAGATATTCAGGCAGGAGATGACTATGCCGCCATGCGCCAAGCCTTGACCCGCCGTTATAAAAAAGCGCCTTTGCCTGACTTACTCTTGATTGATGGTGGTAAAGGTCAGTTGCACATGGCGATGCAGGTCATGCAAGACTTGGGACTGGATGCGTTTATGCTTGGTGTGTCCAAAGGCGAAGGACGTAAACCGGGACTGGAAACTTTGCACTTTACCGATGGACGTAAAATCCAGCTGGCAGAAGATCATAAAGCGTTGCATCTGATTCAGCAGGTACGTGACGAAGCACACCGTTTTGCGATTACCAAGCACCGCGCCAAACGTGATAAGCGTCGGGCAGGTTCTGTCTTAGAAGTGATTCCGGGGCTTGGACCTAAGCGCCGCCGTGATTTGTTGACGCATTTTGGCGGAATACAAGGTGTGCTGAAAGCCTCGGAAAAAGAACTGACTTTGGTGCCTGGGCTTGGAGAGGTCATGGCACGCACGATTTATCAGGTACTGCATGAGTGATGGCATGAATTTGCTGTTATTGAGGATAGGGGCTGGTCGATGAATCTTTTGCCTTGCTGTATCGGCTTTGTAGTCGACACATCTATGCATTTCGTATAAAGTGTGACTGTATTGATCAGTCAAAAATACGTTTAAAAATCACTCTATGCGGACTTTGCAAGGGCTATATTGGCGGTGGCTATGACAACAGGGCGAATCCTGAATATTCCAAATATTCTCACCATTGCACGAATTGTGCTCATTCCCGTATTTTTACTTGTGGCTTACTGGCCTCCTGCAATTGGTGTCGAAGGACATACTGGGAGTTTCTCACGCCACATTCTGCTGACTTCCATTTTTGTCTTGGCAGCAGTCACTGACTGGTTTGATGGTTATCTGGCGCGTGCTTTAAATCAGACCTCGGCATTTGGACGTTTCCTTGACCCTGTTGCGGATAAGCTGATGGTGGCAGCTGCTTTGGTGGTACTGGTACAGTGGAAACCGACCATTATTATGGCATTTGCTGGGATTGTGATTATTTCGCGTGAAATTACAGTTTCTGCGCTGCGTGAGTGGATGGCTGAACTTGGTGCGCGTACCAGTGTTGCAGTGTCCACCGTTGGGAAATACAAAACAGCTTTTCAAATGATAGCGATTAGCGTGTTCTTGCTGAACTGGCAGCCTCTCGATACCTTTGCTTATATCCTGTTGTATACCGCCGTGATTTTGACACTTTGGTCGATGTTTATTTATCTCAAGGCGGCATGGCCGTATTTAAAACAGCCCTGAGAGCCAAAGCCCTGTATGTTCAGGGCTTTTTTGTGCCTGTTTTTTGGGTGTGCATATTTGCTGAAATAGCATGTATGGGAAAAATAGCTAAATGATTTATAAAGTAAAATTTTATAAAAATAATCCTTATTGAAAAACTTGGCTTTATGCAAGGGCTATTAGCAATAACACTGTATAACATTACAGATGCTGACAACTGTGTTGAGAAAAACTACCTTTTTTTAAAAAGAGCTCTGTCAAGATGCTGTGCGGCACGTGAAGTTTTCCTTCAAGGATTAGGGATGATGTGTTGTCAAACAGGGAAGAGATAGGAATAACAAATAACGAGCTGTCTTATTCTTTCATTTTAGACGGTTATTTATGAAAACAATGTTTTTAGATCGGAAGTTTTATCCGAGCGATTTAATGTCAGGTTTAGTGGTGTTTCTGGTGGCGTTGCCGTTGTGTTTGGGAATTGCCCATGCATCGGGAGCGCCGTTATTGTCAGGTGTGATTGCAGGTGTAATCGGCGGAATTGTAGTCGGTGCATTGAGCGGTTCACAGATTAGTGTTTCAGGCCCTGCAGCGGGTTTAACTGCGATTATTTTGACACAGCTCATGGCGCTGGATGGTCAGTATTCGGCATTTTTGCTGTGTGTAATTTTGGCAGGGCTGCTACAAATGGTCTTTGGCTGTTTAAAGCTGGGCAGCTTTGCCAATTTTGTCCCAACCAATGTGATCTTGGGTTTGTTGGTGGCAATTGGTTTAATTCTCATGATCAATCAGTTACCTAACTTGTTTGGTTTGCATATGGCAACCGTAAAACAGTTGGGTCTGCAAAATTTCCCTCAGGTTTTACAACATATTGATGTGGGTGCAGCCGTGATTGGTGTACTGTCTGTCGCATTGATTTTGCTATGGGATCAAACGCCTTTAAAGAAGTTGCAGTTGCCATCGGCACTGGTTGCGGTGGTATTTGCAGGCGTTCTGAACTGGTTGTTGATTCAGACTGGTTCAAGTTTTGCGGTAGGTGATCAGCATTTGATTGATTTACCGAGTTTGTTTTCTTCGGAAGAGAAAATTTTTTATTTCCCAGATTTTTCTTACTGGAATAACCCGCAAATTTATGTGGGAGCAGTCACGCTTGCTGTGGTTGCATCGTTGGAAACTTTGCTGAATCTGGAAGCTGCCGACAAGATGGATCCGCAAAAGCGCAGTTCACCGCCAAATCGTGAATTGCTGGCGCAGGGGATTGGTAATACGCTATCGGGTTTTGTCGGCGGGATGCCTGTCACATCGGTGATTGTACGAAGTTCCGTCAATGCGACCAGTGGTTCCAAAACTAAAGTATCGACCATTTTTCACGGCATTTTGCTGATTATTGCGATTGTGTTTTTAACGCCTTTGCTGAATGTTGTGCCACTGTCGGCATTGGCAGCAATTCTGTTACTTACAGGTTATAAACTGGTACAGCCAAAGCTGTTTATTCAGTTGTACCAGAAGGGCTGGAAGCAATTTCTACCGTTTATGGTGACCATTGTTGCAATTCTGCTGACCGATTTGTTGATCGGGATCATGATTGGTTTAGTGTTGAGTGTGTTATTTATTTTGCATAGCAATATGCATAGTGGCGTCAAAGTGATTCATGAAAAGCATTTGCATGGCAGTTTAACCCGTATTGAACTGGCGCAAAATGTCAGCTTTTTAAACCGCGCGACGTTATTGTCTGTACTCAACAAAATCAAGCGCCATGAGACGGTGGTGATTGATGCCAGTAACACCCTATATATTGATCCAGATTTGTATCAGGTGATTCATGAGTTTCAGAAGGATAAAGCCACACAACAGCAGATTGACCTGAAGCTGATTGGCTTTCAGGCACACTATCCCGAGTTGCATGAAGATGATGTGATTGATGTTGATGTCAGTACCCGTGAGCTGCAGCAACAATTGACCCCTGAACTGGTTTTGCAAAAACTCAAAGATGGCAATCAACGCTTTGTTTCGCAGCAGCGGTTACAACATAATATTGCCCGACAAATCCAGATTACCGCCAAATATGGACAGCATCCGATTGCTGCAGTGCTAGGCTGTATGGATTCGCGTGCCCCAACCGAAATGCTGTTTGATGTTGGCGTGGGTGATCTGTTTAGTTTGCGCATTGCGGGGAATATTGCAGGGGAGAAAGTGCTCGGTTCACTGGAGTTTGCTTGTAAAAGTAAAGGTTCTCGCCTGATCGTGGTTCTTGGGCATACAGACTGTGGCGCAGTCACGGCAGCATGTCAGATGTATCAGCAGCAACTTGATGTGAGTCAGGCTCAAGATACACCCAACATTCAATATGTGCTGAAACCGATTATGTCGGCTATTGATACGGTCAAAAACCGGATGGCGAATGATCCGAACGTGCACAGTTTTATTGATGAAGTGACCATGATGAATGTCAAAAACAACATGGCGTATATTCTAAAACATAGCAATGTGCTACGTGAGATGGTCGAGAAGGGTGAAGTTGGAATTGTTGGTGCAATTTACGATGTAAAAACCGGTCAAGTCAATTTTCTAGAGTAATTACCAAATCTTGTTTGATACAAGCAAGGCGGATGTTTATCCGCCTTGTGATTTTTAAAAAAGTGAATTAGTCGTGATGAGACTGCTGTTCAACCTGTTCAGCAAGGCTTAAATATTTTTTCTCAATCTCTGTAGCATGTTCTTTCAACGTCTGAATGATTTTTTCCAGATTGACGTATTCAAAACGGTTTTTTGAACCGACAACTGTTAGGGCAACAGGTGCAATTTTGCTGGAATATTTAATCGGTACGGACAAGCTTGAATAGAGTGGATTGACTTCACCTTGAGAAAAATAATAACCCTGCTTTTTAATTTTACGCATGTGCTGAATGAACTGGCTTTCATCCTGAGCAAAACCGACTTTGGCAAGTTGTGCGGAATAATGCTCGTAGAAATTGTGCAAGCCTTGCTTGTTCATGTGTGCCACAATAATTTTGGGTGATGCTCCCATATAGACAGGGCGCGGGCTACCTCGACCATACGACACCAGTAAGTTGCCTTGAAAAGACTCATCATGAATGTCGATACAGTAATCATGGTTTAGGAAAGTGAGTAGGCAACTGAGTTCGGTATGCTCAACAATATCTTTCATATACGGAATACTGACTTGAACCAACGGATCAGTCGTCCGTGAAATATAGTCCAGTACCGCAATTTTCGGTCCAAGTGTATAGTCGCCTGAAGTACCGCTAATACGTTGCAATAAATCCGCGGACACCAGCTCTTTTAAGTAACGATAGCTTGTCGGTCGGGATAAACCGAGTTCCTGACTAATAATATCGACATTGATGACGTGTCGAGAAATCGAGAATAAATCTAAAACGGTTAAAATTTTACCAAAGCTCGTAACAGCCATAGAGAATAGATTTCCCAAAAATAAAGGTGGCAAAGTCGTTATATTTTATAAAACGGTACATCTTTTCGCATAAAAAAAACATAAGATGTTTGTATAAAATAACATAAATTATCAAATTAAGATATTAGTGTTGACGAATATGTTTTTTTTTGAAAAAATCGGCAAACCAAATATCGAATGAAGACGTTAAATTGCATCTTCTTTGCATTAAACGAATTCAACTCTTTGCTTTCTTGCACCTCAAACAGGCAAGAAAACCTCCGACCAAATACAGCGCCTGTAGACAAGCCTATGGGTTAAGTATGCTATGGCATTGTGACAAATCATAGATTTGCTGTTTGTTGAGCAAATGTTAGAACATTATTGTCTTTAATTTGAGCAAAGAGTGATACATCATCAAAATCTAACCGAGTATTCGAGAGATATGCATGTTGCTCTATAAACAGTTGTTGGCGTTTCGCCCTTCAAAAATGGATTTTATCTTTGCGGTAAAAACCTTTATTGCGGGCATGTTGGCACTGTATCTCGCCTTTTGTTTAGATTTGACCTATCCCATGTGGGCCATCGGCACCGTGATGATTATTGTCAATCCATATTCAGGTATGGTGTCGTCCAAAGCGCTTTACCGTTTATTGGGTACTGCCGCAGGGGCGGTGGTCGCAACGCTGGTTACACCCCATTTGATCAATACGCCATTTTTGTTTATGTCAGTCTTGGCAGCTTGGGTAGGCTTCTGTTTATATATCTCTTTACTAGACCGCACACCACGTAGTTATGTTTTCATGCTGGCAGGTTATACCACCGCCATGATTGTATGTAACTCGATTAATAGTATCGAAACCGTGAGTGTCTTTGATATGGCACTGGGACGCGTACTTGAAATTTCGCTGGCGGTGGTTTGTACTGCGGTGGTCTTTGCCACGATTTTCCCTATGCATCTGGGGCCAGCCATTCAACAGCGGGTCGATAAAACCTTAAATGATACTCGCCAGATTTTTCAGAAAATTTTAACTGAGCATATTGCTGACAATAACTATACCCAGCTGCTCGGTGCAATCACCAGTGATATTGCAGATATACATGCTTTGGCAGCACACTTGGCCTATGAAAAAGGCGAACTGCAAGGCATGACCAAACCGATTCAGGAGTTACTGCATCAGGTCACCATGATTGTTTCCAATCTGACAGCGACAGCAGAACGGATTCGCCAGCTCAATGCCATCGATGCGCATTATCAGCAAGGCGTATTGACCCTGCATCAACATATTCGAGTATTTATTCAAAGTAAAACAGAGGTTCAAGAATCTGATTTAACGGCATTACCTGCTGAATTTGAACAGGATTTTAAACATCTGCATCAGCTGGCACGCCCAGAACAACAGATCATACTTGATGGTCTGAAAATGGATATTCGCCATCTGATTCAAAATGTTTTTACAGTGAAACTCATTTGGCAATTGATTCAACGTGGTGACAAGCACATTCCTGAATCAATCGCGACTTTGACCACCAGTTATCCAAGTTTGCATCGCGATCATGGTATGGCACTGCGTGGGGCGCTTGCAGCGATGGTGGCAATTCTTGTGTCATTTTCGCTGTGGGTGTATAGCGGCTGGAGTGCAGGTTACATGATGGCACAGTTGGCAGCAGTTTCAGCGTGTATTTTAACTGCAATGGATAACCCTGTTCCTGCACTGAAACTGTTTATTCGTGGCAGTATTTATGCAGGAATTTTAACGGTGATTTATATCTTGGGCATTATGCCTGAGGTCAAGGAATTCTGGCAGTTAGGCTTAGTTCTTGCGCCAGTCCTGATTTTCTTTGTCATGCTCTATCCACATCCACCGTTGGCGGGTTTGGCATTGCCGACCATGGTGACGTTCATCATGAGTCTGAATTTGCAAAACCGTTATAGTATTGACCCCGTAAAGTCCTTTGAAGGTTGCTTGGGTAGTGTAGCAGGTCCTATTATTGCGGTACTGGCGGTGTATTTTATTCGTGCCATTTCTCCCGAACAAAGTGCCAGCCGAATTTTATCCCTCCACTATAAAGCCATGCGCGAAGCATTGTACTTACCTTATGGCGTTGAATTCCGAATTCATTTACGCAGTATGCTAGATCGAATAGGCGTACTAAATACTAAGCTGGTTCAGTCTGCTGACTTAAAGCAAGCCATGAATTTGGCCCTGATTGAAACCAGTGCAATTGTGGATTTAAGCCGCTTGGATGAGCTGGCTAATCGGGCAGAAATGCCTACTGAATTGAAAACAGAGATTGGTGAATTGCAAAGCATATTAGACGATGCTTTTCGCAATCAGGAAAAGCAGTTGCATTTGGCAGAAGATATTCTTGCGCAGGTCATGCAGAAGATTACACAGTTAGAACAACAACTTCAGCAAGAAACGCCAGCCGATATTGAACAGCGGTTACGCATTAGTCTTAACAATATCCGTAGCAGTATTTTTCATATTTCAACCACGCAGGCAGGGGCATAAGCATGGGTGAATTCAATCTATATGGTGTTTTTGTGCCGAGTCTGCTGATTCAGGCACTGCTGGCATATATTGTTTTTATGCTACTGAGTAAATGGACAGATCGCCTGATTCAACGTGACTGGGTTGCCTTTCCAGGCATATTTAACCTGAGTTTGTATATGGTTTGTCTATTGCTGACACACTGGGTGTTTGCTCAGTTTTCGTATTAATTTTAGGTGATGAACGTTTAGGATAAAGTTATGAATTCATTTGATGCACGTAAAGTCGTTCGACCTATCGTGACACTGGTGACATTGCTCATCGCAATTTATGCTGTGGTGCATTTGTGGGATTACTACAATGCTGAGCCATGGACACGTGATGGTCGTGTACGTGGTGATGTGATTCAGGTGTCTTCCGATGTTTCTGGGTTAGTGACGGATGTACTGGTACAAGATAACCAGACGGTGAAGAAAGGCCAGGTCTTGTTCAAAATTGACGTTGCGCGTCAGCAACTGGATGTTGAGCAAGCACGCGCCGATCTGGCTAAAGCTAAAGCAGGTCTGGCACAAATGCAGGCCAATTTGCTGCAAGCCAATGCAAATTTGGTGAAATCACAAGCCAATACCCATCTGGCAGAAAAAAATGCGGTGCGTTATTCCAGTTTAATGGATGGTGCGGTGTCCAAACAGGAACAGGATCAAATGTTTGCCACACGTGATCAGTCGCATGCCGAAGAAGGTCAGCTCAAAGCGGCGATTGAAGAAGCTAAAGCCAATATTCAGCAGCAAAAAGCAGCGGTTGAAGTCGCTCAAAGTGCAGTCAATCTGGCAGTCTTGAATTTGCACCGCTCACAAGTGGTTGCGCCATCAGATGGAACTTTGTCGAACTTTAGTTTGCGTGCAGGCAGTTATATCAAAGTGGGTGATAATGTTGCTGCATTGATTGACCGTAAACAATTGTATGTGGTGGGCTATTTTGAAGAAACCAAACTCAATCGTATTCATTTGGGCGATCATGCCACGATTCAGTTGATGGGTGATTCACAAAAAATTAAAGCGCATGTGCAAGGGGTTGCTTCAGGGATTGATGACCGTGAGCGTTCAACCAGTTCGAATTTGCTGGCAAATGTAAACCCGACCTTTACTTGGGTGCGTCTGGCACAGCGTGTACCTGTCAAATTTATTTTGGATGAAGAGCCAAAAAATACATTGGCGTTTGTGGCGGGGCGTACCGCGACCATTCATATTCTAGAGAATAAGCCTGCCAAAAAATAAGCTAGTCTTTGGGCACATCACCTAAACTTTGACTTTGTCTTATTTTCCCAATAAAAAACCTGCATTAAATTGCAGGTTTTTTATGTCTTGAACTTCGAGTTTTAGGGTGTGATCCCTTCGGGTTCACGATACCAGCTTTCCAGTAATAACCCTGCTGCAAGGCTATCGGCAGCCACGCGTTTGGCACGCCCCTGACGCTGAAAGGCACTGAGTTCTTCACGGGCTTCACGTGTGGTCAAACGTTCATCCAGCATCCATGTCGTAATGTTGGTTTGATGGCGTAAGCGGCGGGCAAATTTGCGTGCGCGCATGGACAAATCAGACTCTGAATCATCCATATTTAAAGGAAGCCCCACCAGAAATACATCTGGCTGCCATTGCTTGACCAGTTTTAGCAACTCATCCCAGTTAGGAATACCGTCTTTCATGGGAAAAAGAGGGAGGGGATTCACGTTCTGAATGGCCGACTGACCCACGGCAATGCCCATTTTTTGTGTGCCGAAGTCAAATGCCATAAGGGTTTGCATTGTTTCAGGCATGACCAATCTCGGAGGCAAGCCAGTTACGATCAATGCCGATTTTTTTATAGGCAGCATCCCAACGCTCAGGGTACGGCAAGTTAAAAATCAGATCCATATCGGCATCACACATCAGCCAGTCACCACGGGCGATTTCTTCTTCAAGCTGGTTTTTAGTCCAACTGGCATAGCCCAATGCAATCTGATAACGTCCAACGCCTTCATTGTGAGCAATCGCATCTAAAATATCTTTGCTGGTGGTAATACACAGATTTTCACCAACCGCAATTGACGAATGCCAGACAGGCTGTCCTGTATGTAAAACAAAGCCTGCCTCAGGGCGTAGTGGTCCGCCTTGTAGCACTTCATGCGGTTGTACATTGTCTGCGTCAATTTCCAAGTCATTGAGTAACTCTTTAACCTGAATCCCTGCAGGGCGATTAATAATAATTCCCTGTGCACCATCGGCATCATGACGTGCCAAATAAATCACGGTGTTGGCAAAAAAATCATCTGCCATATCAGGGGGAGCAATGAGACAACGATGCGTCAAATATTGTTTGCTCACCTAAGCCGTTCTCCTAAAATCTAGTTGTTCAATGTTATATTGAGACCTTTTATCAACATACAAGAGTAAATCGCTTTCGCCAATAGTTTTTACTCAGGATTTTTCGATCTTCGTGTGCTGAAATTTCAATTGGCGTAACTGCTTGGCATGTTGCAAGGTGGTGTCATTGATTTCAACCCCACCTGTCATACGTGCTAGCTCCTGAATACGCTGCTCTTCGTTCAGGGCAAAAATGGTGCTGCTGGCAGGGTCGCTTTGTCGTTTTTGAACCAGTAAATGATGATCGGACTGTGCAGCAACCTGCGCTTGATGCGTAATACACAGAATTTGCACATGTTGAGCCAGATCTGAAAGTAAACGCCCAACAATTTCGGCTGTACCACCGCTGATCCCGACATCAATCTCATCGAAAACCAAAACTTCAGCATCGGTTTTTTCAGCGTTCATGACTTGCATGACCAAGGCAATGCGTGACAATTCACCACCTGAGGCCACACGAGCCAGTGGTTGTGCTGGAATGCCTTTGTTGGCGGTAAATAGCAGTTGAATGAAACTTAGCCCCTCAGCATTAGGTTGTTCCAGTGGTTCAAACTTAAACTCAAAATAGGCTTCGGGTAATGCCAATGGTTTGACTTGCTCGGTGAGCAATTTAGCAAGTGGTCCTGCTGCATCACGACGTTGCTGATCGAGTTGCTCGGCAAAAGCCAAAAATTCCTGTTCGGTTTGCTTCACCTGTTCGGCAAGGGTTTCAGGATCATCCAGTTGTTGTAGCTGCTCCAGTTCCTGCTGCCATGTGGCATATGCAGTATGTAACTCATCGGGTTGGGTGCGGTATTTACGTGCCAAACGGTGAAAGATCTCAAGCTGTTGATTGAGCTGTTCCATGCGTTCTGGGTCAAAACTTTGACGGTCAATAAACTGGCGCAGGTTTGCTGTGGCATCTTCGAGTTCACTTTGTGCGTTGACGAGAGCCGTATAAATATTGGAGAGTTGCTCACTGCGTCCGACGTGACTTTCAAAGCGGCGTACTACACTTGCCAGTTCCTGAGTCAGGTTTTGCTCAGCTTCATCAAGTACATTTAACCCATAAGCACAGTCCTGCATGATGTGTTCATGATGACTAAGCCGATCAAATTCCTGCTCAATTTCAGCATAGTTGTACTGTAAGGTATCTTCGAGTTCTTCAAGTTGCAGTTCAAGGGTGGCAATGCGTTGCAGACGAGTGGCTTGAGCATGTAAGGCATGTTCATGCTGACGAATGGCTTTTTGCCATACGCTGTAGGCGTCGCGTACTGTTTGGGCAGGTTCAGCAAAGTTGCTATAACGGTCGAGCCACTGTTTTGGATAAGGCGGTTCGAGCAGTTGTTGCTGACTATGCTGACTGTAGAGCTGAACCAGTAAACGCCCGAGATCTTTAAGTTCTGCAAGGCTGCTTGGACGTCCGTTAATCCATGCCTTACTACGTCCTGTGGCAAAAATCACCCGACGTAGATGAATCTCGCCAGATTCATCAGCCAGTTCATGTGTCGCTAGCCACTGTGCTTCGGCAGAATGTTCTTCATAGCTAAAAATGGCAGTGACATCGGCTTTATCTGTGCCATAACGTACCATATGGCTGTCTGTACGCTCCCCAAGACAGACAGAAAGTGCATCGAGTAGCAGGGATTTACCCGCACCCGTTTCTCCCGTGAGGACATGAAAGCCTGCTTCAATATCCAAGGCTAAATGATCAGCCAAAGCAAAGTTAATCAGAGTTAAGTGAGTCAACATATATGGACGCATCCAGACTGCGAGAAATGATGTTTGAAATAAATGAGGTTTTAAGTCATAACGGCTTCATCTTTGACAACGATCATACAAAACATCTTGGCACTGTAAACAAGATTTTTATATCAATCTGCAATTCGTACAGTAAAACAGCCAGTTTGGTATAGGATTTGCTAATTTAACCTGAGTTCAAGATGAAATGTATAGAAAGAATAGGTTGTGCAGAAACCTCTACGCTATGTTTGAGATCAGGACTACATTGTTAAGATATTGTTTATCAATGTATTAAAAAGATGATGATATCTGACAGAGTGTGCGAGAGGGTAGTCTTTGTGCAGCAATGCTGTTCATTTTGAAAGCCTTGTGAAGTTGTGCTTCTCAGATCGAACAGGGGAGAAGAACCCTGAGATACGAGTCAAAATGGTAAGGCTGAGTCATCATGATTTATTTGTTTTCAATATGTTGAGTAAAATTTTTCACATAAATCGATGTTAATTGACATTAAAATCAGATGGTGATTGATTCAAACCGCAGCCCTATTTAAACTAGACTCACGTATTTACAATAAATGCACATTATTTGGAGAATATGCATGTCTGCTCAGTATGATCATGTTTCGGTCGTAAAGAAATCAAATGTTTATTTTGGTGGTTTATGTATCAGCCATACGGTTCAATTTGAAGATGGCACTAAAAAAACACTTGGTGTCATTCTACCAACAGAACAGCCACTTACATTTGAAACGCATGTTCCTGAACGTATGGAAATTATTTCAGGTGAATGTCGCGTAAAAATTGCAGACAGTGAAACTAGTGAGCTTTTCCGCGCAGGGCAATCATTTTATGTACCTGGCAACAGCAAATTCAAAATTGAAACTGACGATGTACTGGACTATGTTTGCCACCTAGAAGGTTAAGCAAATCACGGTAAAATCCGTTAAACTATGCTCATCATCAATCCTGTAAAGTTGGCTTTGCAGGATTTTATTTTTTTATTTGTATCGTTTTTGAGGTCACCCGTTCATGGCAAAACCAGAATACTATTATGGCGTACATTCAGTGGAATCACTGTTGGAACTTGAGCCAGAACGGGTACTGACTTTATTTACCCTCAAAGGGCGCGATGATCAGCGCTTGCAGCGTATTTTGCAGTTGGCTGAGCCGTTTGGTATCAGTGTGCAAAAAGCCAGCCGTGACAGTTTGGAAAAGCTGGCAGGTTTACCGTTTCACCAAGGCGTGGTCGCCGCTGTACGTCCACATCCAACCTTAAATGAAAAAGACCTTGATGATTTGCTTGAGCAAAACCCAGATGCCTTGCTTTTAGCACTCGATCAAGTGACTGACCCGCATAATTTGGGCGCATGTATTCGTACCGCTGCCGCAATGGGCGTGCAGGCGGTGATTGTCCCGCGCGACCGTTCTGCAAGTTTAACGCCAACGGCACGTAAGGTTGCTGCAGGTGGGGCAGAAAAAGTGGCGTTTATTCAAGTGACTAATCTGGCACGTACCTTGGCACATATCAAAGACCAGCATCATATGCGTGTGGTTGGCACTATGCTGGATGAAAAAGCGCTGCCAATTCAAAAATTTGATTTTACTGGCGCAGTAACGATTGTTATGGGGGCAGAAGATACGGGTTTACGTCCGATTACCCAAAGCCAGTGTGACCAAACAGTTTATATTCCAATGGCAGGTAATCTACAAAGTTTAAATGTCAGTGTGGCGGCTGGTATGGCACTCTATGAAGCTTGCCGCCAGCGTAATCTCGTTTAAGCCAACTTTGAGCCGATAATGACTTCACGTACCCAAGGGTATTTATTTGTTGCCATTACCATGTTGATTTGGGGTGGCTTCACGATCTTTTCCCGACTCAATGCAGGGTGGCATATCAGTGCATGGGATATTTGTGCGCTAAGGTTTACCATCGGTTTTACGGTTTTAATGCCGATTTTAATCTGGCGTCGTGAAACTGCATTTTTGTGGAAAAAAGAGCCATTTATCTTAGGGTTACTCGGTGGGGTTGCATACTGTCTGACGTCGTATTCGGCGTTTCATTATGTGCCTGCAGCTCATGCTGCAATTTTCCTCAATGGCTGTATTCCATTATGTACCGCAGTTGCTGCTTATCTATTGTTTAAGCAACCTTTTGATAAACACACCTGGATCAGCCTGATCATTATGCTGGGTGCAATTTCAGTCATGAGTGTCATGATGTATGAGCAGACGCATGTTGCCCTGAATATTGGTGATGGCTTATTTTTCCTGTCTGCTATTTGGTGGGGTATTTTTACCGTATTGCTGAAACACTGGAAATTATCCGCTTGGCAATCCATGAGTGGTGTGGCAATTTGGTCGGCACTGATTTATTTGCCAATTTATATCCTGTTTTTGCCAAAGCATTTTCAGGAAGCCAGTCTAATGCATTTAGCGATTCAGGGCTTCTTTCATGGCATTTTGGTTGTAATCGTTGCAACCCTGAGCTATGTTGCAGCCATTGAGCGTTTAGGCGCATTTAAAACGGGGAGTATCGTGACGCTTGCGCCGTTTATTGCGGCGATTGTCGCCGTGCCACTTTTGGGTGAACCCTTAAATACTGCAATGATTTTTGGGTTGGTTGGTATGGGCGTGGGTGCGTTACAGCCTTGGCGCTGGTTTAACCGTAAAGACCCATTGCAACAGCAATTGAATGCACAGAAAAAAACAGCCTCACATTGAGGCTGTTTTTTTGGCATAGTTTAAATATTGTTGATGCAAGGGTTCGAGTTGTGCATATAAATGTGCAAGCTCTCCATCATTGATCACAATATCATCGGCACGTTGTTGTTTTTCTTCACGTGGCATTTGATGTGACATAATGGTTTGAATATGCTGATGCGAAATTTGATCGCGCTGAGTCGCTCGGTGTAATTGTAAATGTTCTGGTGTATCAATCAGTAGATTACGCTGTGTCAGGTGGGTTTGTCCTGTTTCAAATAATAAGGGTGATACTAAAATTACATAAGGACTTACCGCAGTTTGTAGCTGCTGAATGATGCTTTGCCGAATGATAGGGTGAGTAATATTTTCTAGCGTTTTTTTGGCTTCAGGATGTTGAAAAATATATTCGCGTAGTGCACGCCGATTCAGTTCACCATTTTCTAGAATGACCCAGTCACCGAATTGCTGTTGGATGTGTAGCAGTGCAGGCTGTCCAACCTGTACCACCTCACGTGCAACCACATCGGCATCAACCACTTGAATCCCTTGTTGAGTAAACCAGTCGCTGGCAACTGTTTTGCCACTACCGATACCGCCTGTGAGACCAATCACATACATCTTATTGACCCAAGTAGATTTTCATAATGTCGTTACCCCATAAAAAAGCAATCCAGCCAGCAATCGCGATATAGGGGCCAAAGGCGAAAGGTTGATTTTCTTTACGTATCTTCAGCAAAATGATCCCAATGACAGCACCCACCATAGACGACAATAAAATAATCAACGGCAGCATCATGGGGCCCATCCATGCACCAAGTGCAGCAAGAAGCTTGAAGTCTCCGTAGCCCATGCCTTCTTTGCCTGTAATCAACTTAAACAGGATATAGACAATCCATAAGCATAAGAAACCAATCACAGCTCCCCAAATCGACAGGGTTGGTGATGTATAAATGCCAAAGCTGTTAATGGCTAACCCTGCGCCTGCTAAGGTCAAGGTAAAGCGGTCAGGTAACAGTTGAGTATCAAAGTCAATAAAGGTGAGGGCAATCAGTACCCAAGTCAGTACCACACCACACAGCATTTGCCATGTTGCACCGAACACGGTAACGACAATCAAAGAACAGATGCAGGTGAGCAGTTCAACGAATGGATAACGTTTGCTGATGGGATGCTGGCAATTGCCACAGCGCCCACGCAATGCTAACCAACTCACGACAGGAATATTCTGATACCAGCGAATGGCTGTGTGACAATTCGGGCAAGTTGAAGGTGGGCTGCTTAAAGTCAGTTTTGCATGTTCAATGATGGGCTGTTCAGGGTGGAGCAGCAGTTGGCACTCCTGCTTCCACTCCTGTTCCATCATTTTGGGTGTGCGAAAAATGACGACATTTAAAAAACTACCCACGCATAAGCTGATTAAACCGATAGCGAGATAGAGAGCTATGGAATTCTGTACAAAATAATTGATGAGTTCTAGCATTAGACCACAGAACCCATCTGGAAGATTGGAAGGTACATGGCAATCACCAGACCACCCACAAGAACCCCTAGAATCGCCATAATTAAGGGTTCCATCATTGCGGTTAAACCATCCACAGCATTGTCGACTTCATTTTCATAGTAACTGGCAACCTTGTCGAGCATGGCATCTAGAGAACCTGATTCTTCACCAATCGCCACCATCTGGATGGCCATAGAAGGGAAGATATTGGCAGCGCGCATCGCAAATTGTAATTGTTGTCCAGTTGCGACATCGTCCCGAATCTTCATTACGGCTGTTTCATACACAACGTTGTTTGTTGCACCAGCCGTAGATTCTAAAGCATCAATCAGTGGGACACCTGCCGCAAAAGTGGTTGCAAGCGTACG
The DNA here is from genome assembly GCF_054454555.1 of Acinetobacter sp. ANC 4636. NCBI lineage: Bacteria > Pseudomonadati > Pseudomonadota > Gammaproteobacteria > Moraxellales > Moraxellaceae > Acinetobacter > Acinetobacter sp. ANC 4636. Next base: position 51,981 of record NZ_JBTKVD010000006.1, read on the forward strand.
GCTATAACGAGCAATAATCGCTTTATAGACCAAATCTCCAAAAATAGGGAGTTTTAAAGAGAGTTTGTCGAGATTATCCCTGAATTTTTGACTGCGTTTTTTCGCCTCCAGAAAGCCATATACCGTCACGCCAATCCCAATAATCAGGATGAACCAGTATTCCTGCATCCATTTTGACATGTTCACGACCATTTGAGTAAAGGCGGGTAACTGCGCACCAAATGAGGTAAATAGGTCTTGGAAAACCGGAACGACTTTGACCATCAAAATAATGGTGACGATGATTGCCACCACGATTACGGTCATTGGGTACTTCATGGCTTTTTTAATTTTTTGTTTTAAAAGCTCACTTTTTTCTTTATAGGTTGCGACACGTTCCAGCATAGTTTCAAGCGCACCAGATTGTTCGCCTGATTCCACGAGAGAACAGAATAGCCGATCGAAATACTGTGGATATTTTCGCAGCGCACCTGTAAATGTGTTACCGCCTTCTACTTCACCTTTAATCCCTAAAACTACTTCACGCATGGCAGGATTATCCAATCCTTCTGCGACGATCTCAAAGCTTTGAACCAGCGGGACACCTGCTTTCATCATGGTTGCAAGCTGACGAGTGAAAATGGTGATATCGAGTGTAGACACTTTCTTTTTAAAAATATTTTCAAGCAGATTTTTTCGCTTCTCATGGATAGACTTAACATCTACACCTTGTTTTCGCAAAGTAATCTTGGCCAAAGCCATGTTGCGAGCAGTAAGTTCCCCTTTAACTTTAATACCTTTGCGGTCAACCCCCGCATAGGCAAATATTGGCATCGCCTGAGCTTTTTTTACCGCCATAGTATTATCCTTTTTTTAATTTCGCTATGCATTATTCACTAGTGACACGATTGACTTCTTGTAAAGAAGTCACCCCTTGCATTACTTTCTTTAAACCTGAGCGCCGAAGGTCAGGAAATCCCAGTTTTTTCGCTGTTTCGGCAATTTGTAAAGCATTACCATCTTCCATAATCAATTTGGAAATTTCAGGTGTGATTTTCATCACCTCATAAATCCCCACACGACCTTTGTAGCCTTCTCGACATTCAGGACAACCCACAGGTTGATAAAGTTTAAATTCTGGATCCTCTAAATCTGCCTGAGTAAATCCCATTTCATACAAACTGTTTTGTGGAATATCAGCAGGGATTTTACATTTAGAACATAAACGACGTGCTAAACGTTGCGCAATCACTAGATTGACAGAGGTTGCAATATTAAATGATGGCACACCCATGTTACGTAAACGAGTCAGGGTTTCTGGCGCACTATTGGTATGTAAGGTTGAAAGCACCATGTGACCTGTTTGTGCTGCCTTAATCGCAATTTCGGCAGTTTCAAGGTCACGAATCTCCCCGACCATAATAATGTCAGGATCCTGACGCAAGAAGGAACGTAAGGCTGCCGCGAAGCTTAAGCCAACTTTCTGGTTGACGTTGACCTGATTAATCCCTTCAAGGTTAATTTCGACAGGGTCTTCGGCAGTCGAAATATTGGAATTTTCTGTGTTGAGAATATTTATACCCGTATAAAGTGATACGGTTTTACCAGAACCTGTCGGGCCTGTAATCAGCACCATCCCCTGAGGTCGGTGCAGTGCTTCTAAAAACAGCTCTTTTTGCTCTTCTTCATAACCGAGGGCATCAATCCCCAGCATTGCGCTTGATGGATCAAGAATACGCAATACAATTTTTTCACCAAATAAGGTCGGCAAAGAGTTGACACGAAAATCAATGGCTTTGGTTTTTGATAGTTTGAGTTTAATACGACCATCTTGAGGAATCCGTTTTTCTGAAATGTCCATTTGTGACATGACTTTTAAACGAGAGGCAAGACGGTTTGCCAATTGTAGTGGTGGGTTGGCGATCTGGCGTAACACACCATCGACACGGTAACGGACTCGATAAGATTTTTCGTAAGGTTCAAAGTGCAAATCTGATGCACCCATACGAATCGCATCGACAAGAAGCTTGTTAATGTATTTGACAATTGGTGCTTCATCTTCTTTAGAATCATCCTCAGAAGGTTCTGTAGGTGAAGATTCATCCAATGAAATATCTAGCTCTTCGTCACCGAAGTTAAAGTTATCTTCTTCGGTGAAATACTTATCAATAAATTTTTCTAATTTATCATGCTCAACAATCACCATTTCAGGGTTGAGCTTACTGTTAAAGCGAACAGCATCAATGGCTTCTAAATCAGTCGGGTTACTGATTGCCAAATAGATGTTATTGCCGCGTCGCATGAGCGGCACAATTCGGTGCTTTAAGATATGTTTATCTTCAACCAAATCACGAGGTAGCTGTATAGGATCATAACTAGAAAGATCAAACAATGGCTCATTAAATTCGATTGCAATCGCTTCTGCAATGGTTAACGAAGCAAGATGCAAATGATCAATCAAATAAGGTACAAGGTTTTGCCGAGCTTTTTTTGCCCCCTCAACAGCCTGTAGCATTTTATCTTCAGAAATATGACCATCTGCAACTAAACGACGGGCAAAGCCTGATAAACGTGGCGTAATAGAGATGTCTGCCATAAATGTATTTGCCTTATGATTTGATCGTTTGCGAATACTCGATATTGAAAAAATTATACGGTTGCTTTCACAAAGCGCCATGCACGAATGCAAGCTAACAGTATGTTACAACACTGAATTACGAGTATTTAACCTAATTATAAAAAATATAGAACTTACTGAGCATACAGCGTTGTTTATTTTGACAGAAAAAATAGCTTTGTGAGATTAAATTGTATAAAAAAGCAAAAAAAGCGTCAATTTGAGAAAAACTGTGTAAAATAAGCCCATTTTGGTGAAAGGGTTTTCTTGTATGTCGGGTTCGACAATTGTGCCTTGGGTGATTGGTAACTGGAAAATGAACCCTGCTTGGGCGAGTTCCCAACAATGGATTGAACAATTTAAGCAACATTTACAGCAATCTCCAATTTTAGAACAACAATGCCATTTAGCCGTTGCACCCACTGCAATTGCCTTAAATCGAGTACAGGTGCAATTAGACAACGCGCCACGGACTGTGCATACTGTTGCCCAAGACGTTTCACGTTTTGCTGGAACAGGTGCATTTACAGGTGAGATCAGCGCGACTTTACTTGCCGATAGTCAAATCGGTTATGTCCTGATCGGGCATTCAGAACGCCGCGAGTTGTTAGGTGACACGCCCGATGTGCTGAAAGCAAAAATCACACAAGCTTTGGCAGAAGGTCTCACCGTGATTTACTGTGTGGGTGAAACCCTTGAACAGCGTGAGCAAGGTGTAGCTGAGCAAGTGGTATTACAACAAATCTGTGATGTGGCCACTGTGATTTCTGAGCAGCATTGGCAAAACCAGATGATTATTGCTTATGAGCCGATTTGGGCAATTGGGACAGGTAAAACCGCTTCTGCACAAGATGCGCAAGCCATGCATGAAAAAATCCGTGCAGGTCTGGCGCAGTTAAGTCCAGCAGGTCAGCAGGTCGCCATTTTGTATGGTGGTAGCGTGAAACCTGAAAATGCTCAGGAGCTTGCAGCATGCCCTGATATTAATGGTGCTTTGGTGGGTGGCGCTTCATTAAATGCAGAGTCTTTTTATCAAATTGCTCAAGCATTTGCGGCAAACCAATCCTAAGGAGATTCAACATGCATACATTTATACTGGTTGTGCATATTTTACTGGCTGTCATGATGATTGTCCTGATCTTGGTACAGCAAGGTAAAGGCGCAGAAGCAGGAGCCTCTTTTGGTGGTGGCGGTGCTGCTACTGTGTTTGGTGCTTCAGGTTCAGGTAACTTTTTGACCCGTTTAACTGCAATTTTAACGGCGCTATTTTTTGTGACCAGTATTACTTTAGCTGTACTTGCCAAGAAGCAAACAGCAGAAGCATATAGCTTGGGAACACCCGCAGCACCTGTAACAACGCCTGTAAAAAATTCGACTGAAACTTCATCAAATACGCAGAAAACTGCAAATTAATGCCAAGAAAGACTTTTCTTTTTTGAATGAAGCGAATAGAATGCACGCACATGCGGTGGTGGTGGAATTGGTAGACACGCTACCTTGAGGTGGTAGTGCTTTCGGGCGTGGGGGTTCAAGTCCCCCCTTCCGCACCAACATTTTAGATAAATAAAATGTTGTTACCAAACAAAAAGGCTCAGTCTGAATAAGACTCAGCCTTTTTTGTTGTCTATAGAAAAATAAAGACTCATAATAATTTTGACTAAATTTATGAAATTAATTGTTTTTTAGGTAAAGAACTGTTTTTTTCTTCTATAAGCTCTGCATTAATTTTTGCTAAATTTTGAAATGAATCAAAAACTGCATCATCAGTGATGTGCTAAGCATTTGCCGTTCAATGAATGCCTTGATCAAAATCATAATTGACCTAGAATTTAACTTATCGACTTGGCAAGGGTTTATGGCAAGCTGTCACAATAGCCTATCAGTTTAAATGATCGGATCAGTATCACCGAGCACCTGATTGATAAACCCAATTTTGCAACATTTGACCAAGTCCAGAGCAGTTTTTTGCCCAGTTTGATCTTGCCAGAATCACAGTGATAGCAGATTGGGTGATTGATGCAAAAATTGAAATTATTGTGATTGCCAAAATAAAAGGATAAGAAATGTCGAAAGAAGTTTTGGTGCTAGGTGCAGGTATGGTCGGAATTTGCACTGCTATTCATTTGCAACAGCAAGGTTATACTGTCACGGTGGTTGACCAGTCCGCACCGGGCACAGAAACTTCCTATGGCAATGCCGGGATTATTCAAACAGAAGCGGTTGAACCGTATGCCTTTCCGCGTGAATGGGTAAGTTTATTTAAAGTCGCGCTAAAACAGGATAGTGCGGTGAATTATCATGTGAATGCCTTACCAGAATATGCTGCACCGCTGTTGCAATACTGGCGTAATTCCAGTCCGAAAATTCATCAGGCCATCTCGCAGGATTATGCGGTGCTGATTCGGGTGGCACTGTCGGAGCATCAGCAGTTGATTGCTCAGGCACAGGCTGAAGATCTGATTTTAAAAAATGGCTGGATTCAGCTTTACCGTAGTGAAGCGGCATTGCAAGAGGGCATTCAGGATGCCGAGCGCCGTCAGCAGCGTTATGGCGTGCCGAGTCAGATTTTAAATACTGGTCAAATCAACCAGCTTGAACCGAATCTGAAAGCCGATCATCCTTTAATTGGCGGGATTCACTGGACGCAGCTGTGGAGTGTGATTGAACCCGGTGAACTGGTACAGCGCTATGCTCGATTATTTGAGCAGCTTGGCGGTGTGATCGTACAGGCTCAGATTCAGCAATTACAACAGCAAGATCATGGATGGCAAGTCCAGACTGATGGGCAGGCTTTAACTGCACCGAATGTGGTGCTGGCGCTTGGCCCATGGTCATCGAAATTTATAACTGAACTGGGCTATCACAATCCGTTATTTGTAAAGCGTGGTTATCATCAACATTATACTCAAGGCAGTCAGTTGAGCCGCCCAATGCTCGATGCTGAATATGGTTATGTACTTGCACCGATGAAAAAAGGCACTCGTCTGACTACAGGCGCCGAGTTTGCGCATTTTTCTGCGCCTGCAACGCCTGTGCAACTGGAGAAGACTCAGCAACGTGCCCGTGACTGGCTGGACTTGGGGGAAGCTTTGCCAACACCTGCATGGCTGGGTCGCCGTCCTTGCAGTGTCGATATGAAACCGTATATTGGTGCTGCACCGCGCCATAAAGGGCTGTGGTTTAACTTTGGGCATGGGCATCAGGGTTTTACTTTGGGCGCAGCCAGCGGGCGTTTATTGGCAGAAATAATGACAGGGAAAGTCCAGTTAATTTCTGACCCAAATATTTTTTCACCGAACCGAATTGCAGTTTAATCAAGAGCGAAATCTGTTATGCAACCTATTCAAATCGATCAACTTGTTGCTAAATTTCCGTTGCTGCAACAGCTACAGGATTTACAGGAAACAGTATGGTTTAACCCAGCCAGTACCACGTTGGATGTGGCGCTGGCGGATGTCGGTTTGACCGCAGAAGATGTGGCACAGGCACATGCGCGCTTGCAGCGTTTTGCACCATATTTAATGTTGGCTTTTCCAGAACTTGAAGCGACTGAAGGTAAAATCGAGTCGGACTGTGTAGCAATTCCTGCAATGCAACATTGCTTGCAACAGCAATATCAGCAAGAAATTTTTGGGCAGCTTTGGTTAAAACTGGACAGCCATTTGCCGATTTCAGGTTCGATCAAGGCGCGTGGCGGGATTTATGAAGTGCTGGCTCATGCCGAAAAACTGGCAGTCGAAGCCGGTTTACTGAATCTTGAAGATGATTATCGCAAGTTGTATTCGTCTGAGTTTAAACAGTTCTTTAGCCAGTATGCGATTGCGGTGGGTTCAACAGGTAACTTGGGAATGTCAATTGGCATCATGAGTGCCAAAATGGGCTTTCGGGTCACGGTGCACATGTCGGCAGATGCCCGTCAATGGAAAAAGGACAAGCTACGTGCCAACGGCGTGACGGTAGTTGAATACGAACAGGATTATGGTGTCGCAGTTGAACAGGGACGTGCTTTAGCCGCTCAAGATCCGCAGTGTTTTTTTATTGATGATGAAAATTCACGCACGCTGTTCTTGGGCTATGCCGTGGCAGGCGAGCGTTTAAAGCAGCAGTTCCAGCAAAAAAATCTGGTGGTGGATGCTGAACATCCACTATTTGTATATTTGCCTTGCGGCGTGGGTGGTGGGCCTGGCGGTGTGGCATTTGGTTTGAAACTGGCATTTGGTGATCATGTGCACTGTTTTTTTGCTGAACCGACGCATTCGCCGTGCATGTTGCTTGGCGTGCATACAGGATTACACGATGCGATTTCGGTACAGGATTTGGGCATTGATAATTTAACTGCCGCAGATGGTCTGGCGGTTGGTCGTGCTTCGGGGTTTGTGGGTCGTGCCATGCAGCGCCTGATAGATGGTTATTACACTCTGAATGATCAGCGTTTATATGACATGCTGCGCTGGCTCAGTGATGCTGAAAATATTCAGCTTGAACCTTCGGCTTTGGCAAGTATGTACGGTGCGGTATTGATCTCGCAGGCATCAGATTATCTGAATGCGCAACATTTCTCAGAACCGCAATTGCGGCAGGCGACGCATCTAGTCTGGGCAACAGGCGGTGGCATGGTGCCTGAAACTGAGATGCAGAAATATTTGGCACAAGGTCTGGCGGCTACTTAATGCTATGTGTAGTCGCATGCAGAAGTGTTTGATAATGGGGTGATCATTCTAAATTTGGGTTTAAGCAATAGAATGCTTTTATCGTGGATCACATGCTGTTTTTTCTCTGATCAAAATTTCAAGAAAAAGCAAAAGGGTTTATGGCGAGTGTCTAATCAACTCTAAATTTTGGGAACTTTTTTGTTATTTTTTAGAAATGGTCTGCTGCACGTGCAAAAGGGGCAATGATCTTAAACCTACACTTTAAAGCTGCTCACATTTTCAAACTGAAAGCTCTTATCTACACGGGATAAGAGCTTTTTTGTGGTTAGGCAGAAAGTTTGTGATTAAACGTGTCATGCCATTGTTCTGCTAGCAGTACCCAGACAGGTGACCAGTATGAGAAAGTTTTCACTTCGGCAATCACCTGATCGATATTGTTTAAAGTATCAGATTTAAGCTGGAAAAATACCGTATCAGAAAGGGTTTCCATAAAATGCTGTGCCAATGCGCTGGCATCATTGAGCAACGCAGGGTCTAGGCTGTCATGAACAAAGACATCAAATAATGTTTCGGCATAAGTCAGTGGTGGTAGCCCTAATTTGGACACTTTATTTTCATTATAAAGCTCCATTGCATCTTTCATGTTCAGGGCAAGGACACAGTGTTGTTGATAATCGCTAACAGGTGCAAATTGCTCAGGTGTGTTGGCAAGCTGCTGTTCATACAGCTCGAGTGCCAGTTGCTTGGCTTGCTGTACGATGGCTGGATTAAGTGTGTTTGTATGATCCATTTAAAACCCCAAAAAATAACAAAAATATCGCTTTCTAATCGTAGGAAATTCCTCATTTCATTCTAGCAATTTTTTCTGGAAAAGCGCTAATTTTGCAGCGATCTGACTGTAAAAAAGCAGATTTATGCCGATGCTCAGTCAACATGGAATGGATATTGCTTGAATACTGTGACAAATGCCGTGAATGGTTCAGCTTGCAATAAATAACAATCGGGGAGAATACAAGAATGCCAATTTCATCGAAGTTAAAAATATTTGCGACAATGGTCATAATGACTGGCTCGGTCTGCTTGGGCGGGGAAATGGTACAAATGCAGTTACAGCTTCCCGTAGCGATTGCAGGAGTATTTCAGGGCTTATTGCTGATGTTTTTACTGGCAACCAATGCCTTTATTGAAAAGAAAACCAAAGCAGCTGCATTGGCAATGCAAGACTAAAAGAAGAATACGGATATGTTAGTTACCGCAATTTTAACCGCATCGTTGTTGTTGCTACCCCTTTGATTTTGCAGGTTTAGGCAAACGGGTAGCCGAGCGGACAAGGGAAATTAACCTCTGCGTAGGGCATGATGCTGGTCGGCGCAATTACCCATTGTCTTGTCAGTGCAGTTCGATCTGAGTGTGTTTGGCGCGCTTTGGGGCGGGGCAGGCGGAGGTATGCTCATGGCACTGATTTTTGTTTTTTAGTTTGTCACTGAGTACCAATCAGTCCGCTTGTGGTTTGGCACTGACCATTTTGGTGTTGGTGCTGATTTCTCGGGATAAAAAGTTATTAAAGATGAATTTGCCTGCGTCGTTGGGCAAGACGTTTTTGCTTTAGTTTGAGTTGATGATCGAATAAAGGGAATAGAACTTGGATATTGATGCGAATGGTTTTACTTTTCAGGGATGAAAAGTAACAAAAATCCTTTGTTGTACTGACGTTATGTCCCTATAACGCAGTACAACATGGCGGCATCCATGCCGCCTGTCATTTAAATTCATTCCGAATAACATTCAAATTTTTCATACCGTGAGTTTCTATTTTTATATCCGAAACCTACGCACATACAAAATTTTAAGATGATCGCATCACTCTGAGCTATCACGTGCTTAGCTCAAGGAAAGCCAATGTCTGCATCCAATCCTGAACAAATTTCACGTTTTCTGTGTTTATCCAATGACGTGGGTAAACGCGCCATATCTTTAGATCATCATCCCTTTGGTGCGGTACTGGTTGTGCCCGACCACGAACGTATCTTCGGCTGATGTGTTTGCGCATGGGCAAAAGGACATTGAGCTGATTGGCCCTGTTGCGGAACTGGAGCAGGAAACTGCTGATTTACAATTGGGTTTTTGGAAAAGCCGTTAAAGGCTATATCTGCAATTCTGCTATGCATATGTAAAAAATCCACAAGGATGGAGGCTTTGATGCATTTTGGTCATACACTCAGAAAGGCTTTATCGGTTTTAAAGATATCTAAATATATGTATAACAATAAATTTTTCTTCTACTTTTTGAATTAAGCCGAAAGTGGTTTTAGCAGTAAACCTGTAAAACTTTGCAGAAAATCTTTTATGCAGAAAATTTCATAATTATCCAATTTTTTCTTTATTTTGCTAAAAAAGACAAAGCTTTAAGGTATGGGCTTCCAGATCATTTTTGTCGAAAGAGCGCAGAAAGCCATGAATCGCTGTATACCACTTCGCACCTTCGTGGTGTCATCTATTTATCTTCAATCCTTCACGGTTATGCCAAACATGTGTTGTCAGTCTGCTCGAATGTAACTGAATTTTAAAACATATTTTTGAATGAACTCACAGAATTTAGGATGTAGAAAGATGAATCGTATTCAACAGTGGTCAGTGATTGGTTGTGCAGGTTTGAGTTTGGCACTGAGTGCATGCAGCAAACCTGCCGAGCAGCAACAAGGCAATGCACAGGCAGCATCGCAGCCAAAAACCGAATTGAAAACTCTAAGTATTGGCTTTCAAAAGTATGGTCTTTTGCCGATTGTCAAAGCACGTGGTGACCTAGAAAAAACTTTGCAGGCACAAGGGGTTCAGGTGAAATGGGTGGAGTTTCCTGCGGGTCCCCAACTGCTTGAAGGTCTGAATGTTGGCAGCGTGGTGATTGGTGAGGCAGGTGAGGCGCCACCAATTTTTGCTCAAGCAGCGAATGCCAACTTGGTTTATGTGGCAAACCAGCCTGCTGCACCTCAGGCAGAAGCACTGATTGTGCCGAAAACCTCCAATATTCATTCGATTCAGGAGCTAAAAGGCAAACGTGTTGCTTTGAACAAAGGTTCGAATGTGCATTATTTGTTGCTGAAAGTTTTGGAAGCGAACTATCTCACTTTAAAAGACATCCAAGTGGTGTACCTGCCACCTGCCGATGCCCGTGCCGCGTTTGAAAAAGGCGCAGTCGATGCATGGGTGATTTGGGATCCGTTCTTTGCCGCAGCACAGCAGCAACTGGGCGCACGTGTGTTGTCGACAGGGCAGAACTTGGTCAGCAATCACCAGTTCTATTTAGCCGATCGCAAGTTTGCACAAAACAACCCGCAAGTGTTTAACACGGTAGTCAAAGAGCTGAATCAGACCACTGAATGGGTCAAGACCCATCAGGATGAAGCTGCAAAATTATTAGAAAAACCAACAGGGCTAGATTATAGCGTGCTGAAAACTTCAATTTCGCGCATGGGTTTTGGTGTGACGCCTATTTCCAGCCAAGTGATTGCAGAACAGCAGCAAGTTGCCGATGCCTTTTATCAACAAAAACTGATTCCAAATCAGATTCATATTCAAGATGCGATTTTAAGCGCACCCAATAAATAACGGGGACAGACATGAGCTATTTACGAAGCACCAGCCTTGTAGCCTTGACCAGTGTCACGGTACTGCTTGCAGCGTGCCAGAAGTCTGAAACTGCCCCTGCACAGGCATCTGCACCTGCTGCAAGCCATGCGGCTGAGCTAAAAATACTGAGTATTGGATTTCAAAAATCATCTTTAAATTCAATTGTGTTGAAACAGCAGCACTTGCTGGAAAAAGAGTTTTCGAAAACCAAGGTCGAATGGAAAGAGTTCCCCGCAGGGCCACAAATGCTAGAAGCTTTGGCAGTTGGTGCAGTTGATCTAGGTTCGGTTGGCAATACGCCCCCGATTTTTGCCCAAGCTGCCAATAAAGGCATTGTATATGTCGGTTATGAAAATGTGCATCCGAAATGGCAAGCAGTTCTTGTGCCGAATGACAGCCCAATCAAGACGATTGCCGACCTCAAAGGCAAACGCATCGCGGTACAAAAAGGCTCAAGTGCACATGACTTGCTCGGGCGTGTGTTGAAAAAAGCCAATCTGACCTGGAATGACATTCAACCGATCTGGTTAGCACCTGCCGATGCGCGTGCGGCACTGGATAAAAAATCAGTGGATGCATGGGCAATCTGGGAACCGTTCCGCAGTGCGGCTGAAGTGGAAGGACATGCCCGCCCGATTATTGATGGCACAGCCTTTGAAACCACCTATAACTTTGTGATTGGTAACCCTGACTTTGTCAAAGCCCATTCACAGGAAACCACACAGTTCTTAACCGCACTGAATCATGCTGCACAGTGGATTGTCGATCATCCAAAAGAGTCATTGCAGTTGTATCAACAGGCGACAGGTTTAAATGCCAACATCGCCCAGCGTGTACTCGACAAGCGCTATAAGCCGTCACTAACACAGGCGATTACTCCTGAGGTGGTCAAGGCACAGCAAGAGATTGCAAATCGTTTTTATCAAGAGAAGTTGATCCCAAATTCCATCGAGATCAACCAAATTATCTGGGCGCAGCACTAACCGCGCTCTGAGTTTTAAAGACTTAGACATTTAAAGGAACAACACAATGAAAATTTTCTGGTTTATTCCCACTCATGGTGACAGCCGTTATTTAGGTACCAGCAAAGGTGCACGTCAGGTTGACCACGCTTACATGAAGCAGATTGCGGTTGCCGTGGATAATTTGGGCTATGAAGGGGTGCTCATTCCGACAGGACGTTCATGTGAAGATCCGTGGATCACGGCAGCCAGTTTGATTGATGCCACTAAAAATCTGAAATTTCTGGTGGCGTTACGCCCTGGGGTGACTACGCCAGCGTTGACTGCACGTATGGCAGCAACTTTTGACCGTTTGTCCAATGGCCGTGTGTTACTGAACTTGGTGACGGGTGGCGATGAACAAGAACTCAAAGGTGATGGCTTGTATGAAGATCATACCACCCGCTATGAAACTGCCAATGAGTACGTGAAAATCTGGCGTGAAATTTTAACCCGTTCACACACAGGCGAATCATTTAGCTTCCACGGCAAACACTTAAATGTCGATGATGCGAAACTGCTTTATCCACCTGTGCAACACCCTCATCCACCACTGTGGTTTGGCGGTTCTTCTGATGTGGCGATTGATTTGGCGACAGAACAGGTTGATACCTACCTGACTTGGGGCGAGCCACCTGCTGCGGTGAAAGAAAAAATCGAAGCAGTGCGTGCCAAAGCCGAAGCTAAAGGGCGTACTTTGAACTATGGTATCCGTTTGCATGTGATTGTGCGTGAAACCAATGAAGAAGCATGGGCAGCCACCAACGACCTGATTCAATACGTTGATGACAATACCATTGCCGCAGCACAGAAAAAATTTGCACAAATGGATTCAGTCGGGCAGCACCGCATGGCAGCCTTGCATGGCGGTCGCCGTGATCAACTGGAAGTGTCACCAAACTTATGGGCAGGCATTGGCTTGGTGCGTGGTGGTGCAGGCACGGCGTTAGTGGGTGATCCTGAAACTGTTGCGGCACGTATTCAGGAATATGCCGATTTGGGCATTGGCACCTTTATTTTCTCGGGCTATCCGCATCTGGAAGAATCGATTCGTTTTGCCGAACTGGTGTTCCCATTATTGCCACTAGAAACCCGTCAAAAACTGTCACAGCCGAATTTGACTGGACCATTTGGCGAAATTATTGCCAACAACTATGTGCCTGATGAAGACAAAAAACGTCAGCGGGCAGAGGAGGCTGTATGACCCAAGTGGTAAAACGGCTGGGGCAACGCACGTTGCCTTGGCTGGTGCCCGTGGTATTGGTGATTTTCTGGCAAGTGGCGTCGGTGACAGGTTGGCTGGAAAGCCGGATTTTACCTGCGCCGACTGCGGTGCTCGGTGCTTTTTGGTCGCTGTCGATCAGTGGTGAACTGTGGCATCACGTCAAGATTAGTGCGGGGCGTGCCTTGCTCGGCTTATTGGTTGGCGGTGGTTTGGGCTTACTGCTCGGGTTACTCAATGGTTCCTCCAGAATTGCCTCAAATTTACTGGATACCACCTTACAGATGATTCGTAATATCCCTGCGCTGGCACTCATTCCATTGGTGATTTTGTGGTTCGGGATTGATGAATCGGCAAAACTGTTCTTGGTCGCCATCGGGGTATTTTTCCCAATGTATATCAACACCTATCATGGTATTCGCTCGGTTGATCCGCAGTTGATTGAAATGGGTAAAAGCTATGGCTTGACCCGTTGGCAGTTGTATAAAGACATCATTTTACCTGGAGCGATGCCTTCGATTTTGGTTGGTTTACGCTTTGCACTCGGTTTGGTCTGGGTATTGTTAATCGTCGCGGAAACTATTTCTGCTCAGGCAGGCATTGGTTATATGACCATGAATGCGCGTGAATTCTTGCAAACCGATGTGGTCTTGGTCGGTATTTTACTCTACGCCTTACTGGGTAAACTGGCAGATGTTCTTGCCCAATATCTGGAACGCTATTTACTGCGCTGGCATGCGGGTTATCAACACGATTGAGGAGAGCATCATGACTGATTTAAGTATTGCGGATTACGCGGATGAGCTAGTCATCTCGCCCAAGTATAAAGTTGCGCCGACCACAGGCGCTGAAATTCATATTCAGCAACTCAACAAATATTATGGCAGTGTCACGGTACTGGAAAACCTTGATCTGAATATTCAGGCAGGTGAGTTTCTAGCGATCGTCGGGCGCAGTGGTTGTGGTAAAAGTACCTTGTTACGTCTGGTTGCAGGTCTGGAGCAAGCCAGTCAGGGGCAAATCGGTTTTACTGCGCCTGCACACAGTGCCACGATTCAGCCAGATGATATTCGGGTGATGTTTCAAGACCCGCGTTTGCTACCATGGAAGAGCATTGAGGACAATGTCAAACTCGGTTTGCCCAAGCAACAGTCTGAACAGGCGATAGCCTTACTGGAAAAAGTCGGTTTAAAAGAAAAAGCCAAATTGTGGCCAAGTCAGCTTTCGGGTGGACAACGCCAGCGTTCAGCATTGGCACGTGCCTTGGCGCATCGCCCACGGATTCTATTATTGGATGAACCGCTTGGCGCACTGGATGCCTTGACCCGTTTGGATATGCAAAATCTGATTGAAAAGTTATGGCGTGAGCAGGGCTTTACCGCAATTTTGGTGACGCACGATGTCAGTGAGGCAGTGCAACTGGCAGACCGTATTATTTTGCTGGATAAAGGGCATATTGCGCAGCAGTTTAAAGTCAATCTGCCACGCCCGCGTCAAAAAGGTATTGGCTTTGCTGAACTCGAACAACAGGTGCTACAGGCAGTTTTAGCCACTTAAATCTGACACCACGAATCTTGCTTGTCGAGATAATTAAAATGTTGAAAACAATATAGAAACAAGGCAGGGATTCCTGCCTTTTGTTTTTTGGTGGGGGCGGATGGTATATGCCTGAGCTGAGTGTAGTATCATGCCAGATATAAGAATTGAATAAGCATAGGTCACTCAGTATGGATCAAAGTGTAAAACCAGAAAAAATAAAACATGACCATCAACTTTCCTTTGACCTCATTGAAGCCCAATACCGACTGCGAAATAGCCGAGGGAGTGATCACGGTAAAAGCGTTCTGGTGATTATGAGTGGTATTGAACTGGCAGGTAAAGGTGAGGCAGTCAAGCAACTGCGCGAATGGGTCGATCCACGTTATTTACATGTCTATGCCGAGCCACCGCATTTTTTTAACAACAAACAACCTTTTTGGCAGCCATATGCACAGGTGATTCCTGCCGAAGGGCAAGTGGTGGTGCTGTTTAGTAACTGGTACAACGACTTACTCAATACAGCCATGCATGTCTCCAAGCCTTTAGATGACACCATGTTCGATGCTTACATCCAGCAAATGCGCAAGTTCGAGCAGGATCTAAAAAACAATCAGGTCGATGTCGTCAAATTCTGGTTCGACTTATCTTGGAAATCTTTGCAAAAACGCCTGGACAATATGAATCCTTCCGAGGAGAAATGGCATAAATTGCATGGTCTGGACTGGCGCAATAAAAAACAGTATGACAACATCCAGCGATTACGTGAGCGCTATAGCGAGGACTGGATTGTACTGGATTGCGAAGATAAACATCAGCGTAACCGTGAATTTTCCCAGCATTTATTGCTGGCATTCAAAGACTTGCCTAGACATACGGGCCTAGTTGCAAATCAATGGCCACAAGCCCCGATTCCACAAAATTTATCTGCAATTACACATCCTGAAATCAGCAAAAAAGACTATAAGGCACAGCTTAAAAAACTCTCGCGTAAGGTCGCAGATTGCTTGCGTTACAATCAGCGCAAAGTGGTCATTGTGTTTGAAGGAATGGACGCTGCGGGTAAGGGGGGCGCAATACGCCGAATCGTAAAAAACCTCGATCCGCGTGAATACGACATTCACTGTATCGCTGCACCTGAGCATTATGAACGGCATCATCCATATTTGTGGCGTTTCTGGACAAAATTCGAAAACGCCAGCCCGATCAGCATTTTTGACCGTTCTTGGTATGGTCGAGTGCTGGTCGAACGCATTGAAAATCTGGCAGCAGATTTTGAGTGGCAACGTGCTTATGAGGAAATTAACCGCTTTGAAAAAGATCTGGTCGATACTCAGACCATTGTGATTAAATTTTGGTTAGCCATTAGTAAGGGTGAGCAGGAACAGCGCTTCAAAATTCGTGAAGAAACACCACACAAACACTTTAAAATTACCAGTGATGACTGGCGTAATCGGGCAAAATGGGATGACTATCTGGAGTCTGCCTCCGATATGTTTTATCTGACCAATACTGCTTATGCACCGTGGCATGTGATTTCTACCGACAGTAAGCGTCAGGCACGACTGGACATTATGCAAGCTATTTTAAATCAGTTAAAGGCGGAGTAATCCGCCTGATGCTAGCTCACAACGGGTTGGGCTTTTTGTTTAAGTTGAATGCCTTTTGCCAGTTGGTAGCAGTCTTCAACATGTGCAGAAGCAATTTTTTTAAAGACCAGATAACCCAGACTGGCAGCAACAATTTGCCCGCCTAAAGGGATAAATTTGGAGACTTGTTTGGTAATCATTTTACCCACAAAACCGTTCAATGATTTTTTGACACCTGTGCGTGCCACCATTAAGCCTGAAAATTGCACGCCACGTTTGCGCAGTTCCTGCCAGTGAATTTCACGGGTTTTCGGGTCATACACGCTAATGTGTTCAGGGTCGAGTCCAAATTTCTCATTAATTTCAGGAATCAGTTTCGACAAAATACCGACATCGACCACCACATCTAAAAAAGGCACAGGAATGACCGCAGCTCCCGCAGACAGATAGGCGCGTTTTTTCGCTAAAGCCAAGCAGTTTTGGCGTACCTGTTCCAGATTCAAATCGGGGGCAATCGAGTCGGGAATATGATCAATTTTCATAAAGTCTTTACCTGTTGAGGTGCTATTTTACTTGAAATACAGTCATTGTGATCACAACGTATTGTTTTTTAAAATGACATAAGTCATGTTAAAGAAATAGTACAATCTGTGTGTCAATTTGTGCAAATTGCATCCATTCTGCAAAAATACAGCGAGAAAAGTGATTTATGGGTATTCATGTTTGTCAAAGTCAGCGATTAGAACTGTTATTGCAAACGCTGTTAGCCCAAATTAGTCAGGCAGAAAGCCATCCTTTACAGGTGTTACAACAGCAGCATTTTGTGGTGCCGAGTGCTGCTGTGGAGCAATGGTTACAGCAGCAGATTTCTCAGTATCAGGGCATTAGCGCCAACCAATTGTATCATCAACGGATTCAGACCTTTCAATGGTATGCGTATCAACAAGTTCTAGAAAATAAAGAACAAGTACGTCAGGCCAATATTCCACGTTTGGTGATGCAGTGGCGTATTTATGAAGCGTTAAAACCCTATATTGAACCCGAACAGCTCAGCCTTGCTGCCGAGCATCCGCTGTATAGCATTGTGCAGCGAATTTACGACAGTGCAGCGCATTTAACACCAGGTTTGCAACAGCAACTCAAAAAACAAAACATGCTGTACTGGGTATCCGAGCAGGTGTCGAGAGTATTTAGCCATTACATGGTTTACCGTGGGCAATGTCAGCACCACTGGCATGAGCCATGTGGTTGCCCTCAAAACTGGCTTAAGGCTTGGGGCAATAACCGCGAACTGGATATTGAGCAATTATTTCAGGCGGATGAACACGGCATTGCACTGTATCAACTGGAACAGGTACAGCAGCTTGAAGCATGGCAGCGCTGGCTGTGGCAAGAAGTCTTTCATGCTGACTTTGTGCAAATGCAGCAGATCGACCGCGATTTTTGGGCAATTCTGGATGACCCAGAGCAGCGTAAAGCCGCGCTGAAACGCCTGCCGCAGCAATTGCTGATTTTTACGGTGCTGGATTTGCCTCCGACCCAGTTGCAATTTTTACGGCGCTTGGGGCAGTACTTAGACGTGGTGATTTTGCACTATAACCCTTCGCAGGAATACTGGGCGGACAGTGTCGATCCGAACTGGAAGAAACGCTATGACCTTGGGGTCAAGCAGCGTTTTTTGCAAAAACATCCGCAAGCCTCCGATGCCGATCTGCAACGTTTCTTTGATGAATTTACCCTCAATTTTAATGCCGAAGCGCGTGAGTCGCGTCATCCATTATTGACCCGTTTTGGCAAGCAGGCACGTGACCATTTCTCGTTGTTATCGCATTTGTCTTCGGGGGAAGAAGGGCAATGGCTCGATTTGTTCGATGAAGATTATTCCGAGAGTTTACTCGGTAAAATCCAGTCAGATGTGCTGTATCTGATGGAACCTGAAAAGCATCAATTTGAGCTTTCTCCCGATGATCAGTCGATTCAGGTTCATGTTTGTCATTCTGCATTGCGTCAGCTTGAAGTCTTGAAAGATCAGCTGTTGCATTGGCTGGCACAGGGTACGACGGAACAACCGCACCGACTGGATGATATTTTGGTGTTAACACCAGACATCAAGGCGCTTGAGCCTCATATTCGCAGTGTCTTTGCACCGCCACCACGGGTACAAAATGCACAGCAAGCGCCGTATTTACCTGTCAAAATTGGCGGTGTGGCGCAGCTGGATATGCGTCAGGCATGGCAGGCAGTATGTGATCGGATTCAGTTACCGCATGGACGTTTCCAGTTTGAACAGTTTGCAGACTGGTTGAGTTTGCCTGCGACGCAGCAGCGTTATGGTTTAGATACCTCACAAACCCAGCGGGCGTTGCAGTTGTTGATTCAGGCTGGTTTTAAACGCGGGTTGGATGAAGCCCATCTGGCGCGTCAGCTTAGTCCAGAAGATCGGGATTATCGTTTTAGTTTTAAATTTGCCCTAGACCGTTTGGCACTTGGAGTGGCGATTCCTGAACATGTGTTGTTTGAAGGAACACTGAGCTATGCGCAAGTGTTGTCGAGTGATTTTGAGTTAATCGCGACCCTGATAGACATATATGAAGATTTGGCACAGCGTCGTGATTGGCTGATTTTGCATGAACTTGGACAAAATCATACCGTTGAACACTGGCTGTATCAGATCCAGCAAGATATCCATGAGTTTCAGCAGGCAGGTGTGACCGCACTTGGTGCTGCTTATGACATGGTGCGTAAACACATTCGTATGCTGACCTTATCGGTACATTATCAAAAACAGCAACATTCACCACAGGTGGCATTACAGGATTTTAGCCTGCCACTGGGCGTGGTTTTGCAAGAAATTCAGCAGCAGCTCGACAGCCAGTTCGATCAGGCTGAACCGAGCGGACAGATTACTTTTAGTCAAATTGGGCAGATTCGTCCGTTGCCGTATCGTTTGGTGGTCATGCTGAATCTGGACAGTGGGAAATTCCCAAATCGACAAACGCATACCCCGTTTGATTTGATGCAAAGTTTACGACCACAGTTAGGGGATCGTTCGCGTCTGGAAGATGATCAGGGCGCATTTCTAGATGCGCTGCTGTTGGCTAAAGAGCAACTCTGGCTATTTTATAATGGTTTTGATATTAGCGATGGTGAAGTGCGCCAGCCATCCAGTGTTTTGCAAGAACTGCTGGATCATATTGGCTACATTGTGGCATCCGAGCAGCCCGATGCCGAGATTGATGTAACTGTAGAGCATGCAGGTCTAGAGATCCCACAGCATGTGCTGAGTTTATATCAGGTACACCCGCTACAGCCTTTTGACTTGAAAGGTTTTACAGCCGAATATCTGCGCTATCAAGACCAGTGGTTTACTGTAGCTCAGCAAATTCAGCAAGCCACAGGGCAGCGTCAGCCGTGGAGTAATCAAACTTATACGGTGTCTGAAACCGATGTGATTATGCTCAGCAGCCAGCAGTGGCTGAATGACATGGTCTTTCCAGCCCAGCTGTATTTAAAAACCCTTGGGGTTGAAAATCTGCGTATGCAGGATTTACCCGATGAAGTTGAGCCATTGTTACTCGATGGTTTGGGGCGTTATAGCTTGCGCGAGTTTTTACAGCAGCAGGATGCCGCAAGTACCGAGCTGTTGCAAGACCGCTTGCCTGTCGGTAAAACTCAGCACAGCGCATGGCAGCTCGGTCAGTTGGAACATCAGCAACTTTTGACCCAGTTACAACAATATGTTGCTGCACAAACTGAAACCACGGGGCAGACTTTGCATCTGCGTGACAAGTTGCACATACGGATTGTGATTCCTAAACAGCCACAGCAGGATTGGGTAAGCCTGAATCCATCCAGTGCCCGCGCTGAACGCCGTGCCAAAACATGGCTGGAGTATTTGCTGTGGTTGACGTATTTAAACCTCGGAGAACAAGGCAAGCAGCTGAAACGTATAGTGGTATTTAGCAACAGCACCCTGATTTGTGAAGGACTGAGTTCGGTACAGGCAAAAGCTTATTTGGATGAATGGCTGAAGGCATGGGATTATGGGCAAACTTCACCCTTGGTGTTGCCTGCGGCATTGTTATTGAAACCACTCGAAACGGGTAAAATCTTAGAATGGCAAGCCGATGAACAGGGCAGTATGCACATCGTTGAACCTGAAAAAAATCTGTTGAAACAGTGGCAAGGTGGAGGAAACTTTAACAGTATCTTTTCAATCCATGAAGATCGTTCCACTCAGTATCACGACGACTGGCAGTTTATTTTGCAGGAACAAGATGCTGACCTGTTGCTACAAGATGCCTGTCAGCGTTTTGCCTATCGTCTGTATGCGCCTATTTATCAGTACCAACGTGCAGTAGAACATGCCTAATGAATAAGAATAAAACCTGTATTTCAACCACCCCGATTCATGACATTGATTTTAGCGGTTTGCACTGGATTGAAGCGTCCGCAGGTTCGGGCAAGACCTTTACTTTATCAAGCCTTATGGTGCGGATTTTACTGGAACAATATCTGCCGCGTCAGGTGATTGCCACCACTTTTACCCGTGCGGCGGCGGCAGAGTTAAAAACCCGGATTCGTAAACGCTTACAAGAAAGCCAGCGTTTTTTTGATGCTCGGCGTAGTGCGACGGCTGAAGAAAATCTGGCATTTGCACAGCAGTGTAGCGACCCATTACAAGCCAAGATTCTCGGCCAGTTTGCCCATCAGGTTGGGTATGCTTGTGAACGCCTCAAACTGATCATCGATCAGTTGGATGAGTTATTTGTCGGAACGCTCGACAGTTTTAGCCAAAAGCTATTACGTGAGTTTGCATTTGAAAGTGGCAAAATTGAACATGCCGAAATTACCGATCAAGCCAAGCAATATACGCGGCAACTGGTGCATGACATTTTACGCGAATGGATTCAGGCACAGCCTCAGCAGTTGATTGACTGGTTATATATCAGTGGTGAGCTTGGGCGGGTTGACAGTTATGTCGAGGTGGTTGAAAAAAGCCTGAATTTTAGTAATGCCCAGTTTAAAAGCGTTGATGTGCCTACTTTCAGTATTGTTGAATTTGAGTCCGCTTTAAATCAATTTGTATCTACGCCATCGCAACATTGGGAAGAGTTGCAAGATTACTATTTGCTGGATGGCGCATATTATAAATTGATCAATAAGAAAGCGTTTGCAAGTGATCGTTTCCATGGCATTTTTACTACAGGCTTGCCTCGAATTATTCAACAAATTCGCCAACAAGGTGTGCATATATATTTTGATCAGCGCATATTGAAAGACATTGAGGTTTTATTTCTAGATTCAAAAGGGAAACCACGAACCAGTATTTTTAATAAATGCGATCAACACATTCAGGATTCTTTTTATCAGCATCCTATGATTGTGTCGTTAAAAAATATTTTAGAAACGAAACTTAAGATTCAAAAAGATTTAAAGCAATTTAATACGTCTTTGCAATTCTATCTCTGTCAGGAAGTCAAAAAGCGTTTGCCGCAGCTGTTGCAGCAACATGGTGAAACCACTTTTTCCCAGCAAATCCGAACACTGGCAGAAGCCTTGCAAGGTGAGCAAGGGCAAAAATTTGCGGCTTTTGTGCAAAACCGTTATCCGCTTATTTTAGTCGATGAGTTTCAGGACACCAACCAAGATCAGGATGATATGCTGGCGAGTATCTGGCGGCATCCTAAGCGTTATGGTCAAAGCTGCATGATTATGGTCGGTGACCGTAAACAGGCCATTTACGGCTTTCGTGGCGGTGACATGCTGACCTTTATTAAAGCGCATCAGGATGTACAGCAAAAGGCAGGCAAGTTCTATCAACTGATTCATAATCAACGCTCGATTCAACCTTTGGTTGAAGTGGTCGATGCTTTGTTCCAGCGACAGCCCGATTTTGGTGAGCAGGTCATCTATTACCCTGTGCAGGCAGGGCATCGTCCTCATCCTGCCTTGATTGATCAGGCACAGGAAAATCCGCAGCCGTTACGTTGGTTGAACATTCCTGAAAAACAGCCTCCCCATGAACAGGTGGCATGGCAAATTCGACAGTTGCTGAACCAGTCGGCACAAGGCCAATTGTATTTTGCCGAGAGCTCAGGCTCACGGGCGCTGATTGCCGATGATATTGCGGTGCTGTCCAAAAATCATGATGGTTTGGATCAGGTGCAACATGTACTGGAACGGTTGAATATTCGGGTCAATCGCCCTGCCAAACGAAGTGTATTTGATAGCCAGATTGCCAAAGATGTTGCAGCAGTCTTGACCGCAATTTTAGAGCCTTATCATGAAGCCAAACTCAAGCGTGCATTGCTAAGCCGTTTGTTTGGTTTAACGCTGAAACAATTGGTCGATTTGCAAGCTCAAGCTGATGGTCTGAGCCAGTATATTTTAGAGTTTGACCACGTGCGTGAGCTGTGGTTGGCACGTAACTTCTTGACCGCATGGCAGTATTTATTGCAGCGTTTTGCGGTGTGGCAAACTGTGGTGGCGAGCCAGAGCCGTGACAATGAACGTGTCATAGTCAATTTACGCCACTTGACTGAATTGCTCAGTCAACACAGTGGGCAGTATCAGGGGGCACAAAACCTGTATCACTGGTACATGACGCAGGTGCAAAAACCGAGTGATCGGGAATGGGAACTGGAACGCAAACTCTCTACTGCTGCGGGTGTGCAACTCATGACCATTCACCAGTCTAAAGGGCTGGAGTTTAAAATCGTATTTTTACTGAATGCTGATGGCAAACACAGTGAACCCAACAAACAACTGAATTTTTCGACGGTAGAGCAGTTAAATCCACAAACTCAGCAGCTCGAAGCACAGCGTGTGATTGCGATTCATGATCGGGACAATATCCCGCAGGCCGATTTGGATCAGCATCAACTGCGTCTTGAAGCCGAGCAGCATCGTCTCTGGTATGTGGCGCTGACCCGTGCCAGTTATCGAGTCTATGCCGTGTTGCAAGACCATAAAGGCACATCCATTACAGGCTTGGCATTTTGGAAAAATCAGGCCCAAGAGTTTCAGCATCCTGCCAGTGGCGAAGCGGTTTTTTTAACCGAATGTCCCAAACCAATTTTTTCTGCTGCACCTGAAACGGTTATGGAACTACAGGCATTGCCATTGCCGAAAAAGCGTTTTTATCCGCGTGTACGAACCAGTTTTACAGGGTTGGCCCAACATCTGTCCAGACAGCAAGCCAAAGACTTACTGGCAGAATATAGCGGTGAACAACAAGCTGCAGAGGATGAATGGCAGTCACTTATGCCAATGACTCAGCTTTCACAAGAGCGAGACAAATTGCCGTGGATTCAGCGCCAGTTTCCACAAGGTACACATGCAGGGAATTTCTTGCATGGAATTTTTGAACATCTGGATTTTCAGCAAAATGATAGCTGGCATTATGAAATTCGCCGCCGTTTTAAAAATGATGATATTTACTTATGGCAACAGTTATTGGAGCGCTATCAACAGCGCAGTGATTTGCATGTTGAGACGACACTTGAAGACTGCGCGGTTGCCGAAATTCAGCAATGGTTAACTCAGATTTTAGCAACGCCCATTCATGGTGATTTTTGTTTGCAGCAGCTAGAGCCTGCACAGCACTTGGCGGAGTTTCCATTTTTTATGGTGCTGTCTGATCAGGTCTTTGCGGTGCAACGTTTACATGCACTCTTTAAAGAATATGGGTTATACATGCCTGAGTTTAATCCTGCCGAATCTGCACGTTATTTAAATGGAGCAATTGACTTGGTATATGAGTATCAGGGGCGCTTTTATATTGCCGACTATAAAAGCAATTATTTGGGCGATAGCCTGCAAGATTATAATGTGCTTGGCATTCAGCAAAATATGTCGCAAAGCAGCTATTGGCTACAGGCCAGTATTTATCTGGTGGCTTTACACCGTTATTTGAAAACTCGCTTGGAAAATTATGCGATTGAGCAGCATCTGGGTGGAGCGAGTTATCTGTATTTGCGTGGCATGTCGGCACAGGCTGGATTTGGCAGTTATTACTGGCGACCAGAACCTGAGTTTATTTTAAGGCTAGATGCCATTTTGGGTTATACGCATGTACAGAACAAGGTACAAAAAAGTGCATAACTTGGCTAAATGTATAAAAAACAAAAGTTTAAATTGTGGACAACTTTGGGTATAACTCTGTTGATATCTATGTGAATAAGTATGAGGATAACTAGATGATAATGCAGGAAATCATGCCAGAGCAGCGGGAAAATTTTGTCTGGGCTGAAAAGTGGGCGAAGTATCTGACAAAAAGCCTTGTAAAGTCAAGCGAAAATGTTGATGTTATACTCTACATTTCACAATTGTTTATGGCAAAAGCTCGTGGTGACAGTTGTGTTCGCTGTACAGAGCAGCAAGCGCAGCAACTTGGGTCACTGGTGAGTATGCATCCGGCTCAGGTCGCCCCTTTTATCTACGATGGGCAGGCTTTATTTTTGTATCGCTATTTTGCACTCGAGCAACGTCTGGCTCAGCAAGTACAACGTTTGGTCGCTCAGCAGCCTACGCAGGTCGATACTTCCAGTTATTTATCGTTATTACCTGATCCATATCAGCAGCAAGCTTTACAAATGGTTGGGCAGTCCGCTTTAAATATGATCACGGGCGGGCCTGGGACTGGGAAAACCTACACACTGGCACGAATCGTGGCAGTGTTAAATCATTGCTTGCCTCATTTACGGATTGCAATGGCTGCACCTACAGGTAAGGCAGCGCAACGTATGCAGGAAGCCTTGCAACTTTCTTTTAATGATCCTGATTTGCAACAACAAGGCTTGATTCAGTCTGGACTGTTGTTATTGAAGCCTGTGACATTGCATCGCTTGCTTGGAATCGGTAGGCAAGGGCAGGCAAAGTTTACCGCCCAGCAACCCTTACCTTATGATCTGATTATTGTCGATGAAGCTTCGATGCTGGATTTAAATCTGGCAACCTTATTATTTGAGGCAATTCCTGATCATGCTCGCCTGATTTTGTTGGGCGATGCGCAGCAGCTGGCATCGGTGGATGTTGGTTCGGTGCTGGCGGATTTGCAGCAACCCAAACGCTTACAGCCGTACCGCGTAAATTTGCTCAATAGTCGGCGTTTTAGTGATGATGCTTTAATTGGCAAAATGGCACGTTTTATTCAGCAGGTAACAGCGCGACAACTGAATACTGAACAAGTATTGAGCGCATTTGAACAGGATATTGTTACGGCGGGTCAACTGCAAATTGTAGATCTAAACAGGATTCAAAAAGATTTAGTTCAGTTACAGTATTTAAATGCTGAAACTGCCATAGAACAGGCATTGGAGCAATTATGGTCAGGCTTTGAAGACTATACTCAAAGCCTGCTGGCTTATTTGCAAGGTGAACAGTCACAGGCTGAGGTCGAACGAGTCATTGCCTGTTTTGACCATTATCGTATTTTGACTGCGATTCATCATGGCGAGTTCGGTTTGGAATATATCAACCAATTTATGCAGCAGCAATTACTCAAAATACTACTCCCTTATACACAGGCGGTTGGGGATTGGTATATTGGTCGTCCTGTCATGATGACGGAAAATGACGACCAGCTTGGACTTGCCAATGGTGATATTGGAATCTGCTTTTTTCAGAAAGAAGACCATCAGCAGTTTTCGGTATTTTTTCCGAGCTTACAAAAATGGGTGATTGCCCAGCGCTTACCTAAAAATATTGCTACAGCATTTGCACTCACCATTCATAAGTCGCAAGGTTCAGAGTTTGCGCATACGGCGGTTGTACTTGATGCTCAAGCGGAAAAGCTGTTAAGTCAGGAGCTGATCTATACAGCCATTACTCGGGCAAAAAAAGCTGTATCATTATTGGTCGATCGGGCAGCTTTTGCTCAGGCGTTAACCTGTCAGACAGTTAGATACAGTGGTTTGATTAGAAAAATTGAACAATCATTTGAATAGTAAAGTTTTATTTTACAATAGAGGCTAATGTAAGAAATGGCTTACATTAAATAAGGAAATTGCCGAATAGTTTAGTCTGTTATATGTTCATACTATGGTTTTGCCAAATTGATTTAGCATGGATGAGCTAAATTATAATTGCATAAGAATAATAATAGTCAATAGACAGCAAACTTACGGGACGTGAGTCATACGCAGGAAACTTACAGCCACTAAACCTTGTAGTTTTGGGAGAGACTACAGGGTTTTTTTATATCCTGAAGATTTAGACTTGTTAATCATCATCTTGATTCATCAAGATACAACCGGCCAGTTGTGTTTTTATGCAAAGTAGAGAAATTAACCATGTAAATATTTGTATCAAATGGTCAACTCTTTTAAATATATAAAACTATAGGTATAATCTTTTATCTATTTTTATTTATTTGAATTTATTGAATATTTTTTAATAAACTTTGTGAAATTATGTTTCTTGAGTATTTTAATCGTGTTTGTTTTGTAAGTTTTTGCTTACATTAGCTTGAGACAACGCCCATAGGTGACCAACTATTTTTATGCGAACATGATGCTCATGGAAGCATGATAAGCCCAAGTTAGGACGTTAAATCAATAACTAACTAAGAAGCGCGACTCAACCGCTCATAATAACAACAAAGCAAAACAAGAAACTACAGCGTACAAAAGCCCAAACCAATATCGTTTGGGCTTTTGCATTTTTTTATTGTTTTTATAAAAAATTGATTGAATCTCACGCTTTTTTTGCAATCGCCTAGCTTTTGACTTAAAATAGATGGCTTGCTGTAGTGATGCACGGCAATCAGTAAATTAATTATATTAGTTTGTTGATATATATCATTTTTATTTATTTTTTTAAGCATCTCGGAGTAATCGAATGGCTTTAACTAACCAAGACCGCGCAGAAATTGTTGCTAAATTTGCTCGTGCAGAAAATGACACTGGTTCACCAGAAGTACAAGTTGCTTTGTTAACTGCACAAATCAATGATTTGCAAGGTCACTTTAAAGAACACAAACACGATCATCATAGCCGTCGTGGTTTGATCCGTATGGTTAACCAACGCCGTAAATTACTTGACTACTTAAACGGTAAAGATCATGGTCGTTACACTGCTTTGATCGGCGCTTTAGGTTTACGTCGTTAATTCGATTTAGGCTTATTTTTCGGTATTTCGAATGTTTCTGACTTCGTCGCTGAAAATCAAGCAAAGCTTAGCTTGCTAAGCTATTTTAGAAGGGGCGAATATTCGCTCCTTCTTCGTGTCTAACATCTAGTGAGGTCGGCTTCTAAGCTTTGTCATTTATTTCCGATTTGTGTTGTGAATGCCAAACCTTAGGGGTCTCCACTAGAATAATTGTTCAAAAAGAACTAGGAAAATACAATATATGTCGATGTTTAATATTGTTCGTAAAGAATTTCAGTATGGTCAATACCAAGTGGTTTTGGAAACTGGTCGTGTTGCACGCCAAGCCAACTCTGTATTGATTACTATGGGTGGGGTAACTGTTCTTGTTGCAGTTGTGGCTCAGCCAACTGCAAAAGCAGGTCAGGATTTCTTCCCGTTAACAGTTAACTACCAAGAAAAACAATATGCTGCGGGTCGTATCCCAGGTGGTTATGGCAAGCGTGAAGGCCGTGCTTCTGAAGCAGAAACTTTGATTTCACGTTTGATTGACCGTCCAATTCGCCCGTTGTTCCCAGAAGGTTATTACAACGAAATTCAAGTGACAGCAACAGTTGTGTCTTCTGACAAAACTATGGACGCTGACATTGCTGCGATGCTAGGTACTTCTGCTGCACTTGCGATTGCAGGCACACCATTCCGCGGCCCAATCGGTGGTGCGCGTGTTGGTTTAATCAACGGTGAATATGTTCTTAACCCGAACTATGAACAGTTAAAAGAAAGCGATCTTGACCTTGTGGTTGCAGGTACAGAATCAGCAGTATTGATGGTTGAATCTGAAGCGAAAGAACTTTCAGAAGACCAAATGCTTGGTGCTGTATTGTTTGGTCATGACGAACAACAAATTGCGATTCAAGCGATTAAAGAATTTGCAGCAGCTGTTGGCGCAGCAGAATCAACTTGGGTTGCTCCAGCACAAAACGAAGAATTGCGTGCGAAACTCAAAGAAGCATTTGAAGCAAAAATTTCTGAAGCTTACACCATTGCAGTGAAACAAGACCGTTATGCGGCACTTGATGCACTTCAGGCAGAAGCTATTGCTCAATTCGTTCCAGAAGAAGATGTCGATGGTATCGCTGACGACGTAAACGAATTATTTGAAGATCTTAAATACCGTACCGTACGTGACAACATCTTGTCTGGTAAACCACGTATTGATGGTCGTGACACTAAAACAGTTCGTGCGCTTGACGTACAGGTTGGTGTGTTAGATCGTGCTCACGGTTCTGCATTGTTCACTCGTGGTGAAACTCAGGCGTTGGTCACAACAACTTTGGGTAACACACGTGATGCGTTGATGGTTGATACCCTTGCAGGTACTAAAACTGACAGCTTCATGTTGCACTACAACTTCCCAGCATACTCTGTGGGTGAAACTGGTCGTGAATCTGGACCTAAACGTCGTGAAATCGGTCATGGCCGTTTGGCACGTCGTGGTGTACAAGCTGTTCTTCCTGCAGCAGACCGCTTCCCGTATGTAATCCGTATCGTATCTGATATTACTGAATCTAACGGTTCATCTTCAATGGCTTCTGTATGTGGTGCTTCTCTATCACTTATGGATGCGGGCGTTCCACTTAAAGCACCAGTTGCGGGTATCGCAATGGGTCTAGTTAAAGAAGGCGAGCGTTTCGCAGTTCTTTCTGACATCTTGGGTGACGAAGACCACCTTGGCGACATGGACTTTAAAGTAGCAGGTTCTGCCAACGGTATTACTGCACTTCAAATGGACATCAAGATCGAAGGTATCACTGAAGAAATCATGGAAGTTGCGTTAAACCAAGCATTTGCTGGTCGTATGCACATCTTGAATGAAATGAACAAAGTGATTTCTCGTGCTCGCCCTGAAATTTCAATGCACGCACCAACTTTTGAAGTGATTACGATTAATCCAGACAAAATCCGTGACGTGATTGGTAAAGGCGGTGCAACAATCCGTCAAATTACTGAAGAAACTAAAGCGGCGATTGACATTGAAGACAACGGTACAGTACGTGTATTTGGTGAAACTAAAGCGGCTGCACGCGCTGCAATTGCCAAGATTCAAGCACTGACTGCTGAAGTTGAGCCAGGTAAAATCTATCAAGGTAAAGTCATTCGCATTGTAGAATTTGGTGCGTTTGTAAACATCATGCCTGGTACAGATGGTTTGTTGCATATCTCTCAAATTTCAAATGAGCGTATTGCTAACGTGACTGACGTATTGAAAGAAGGCCAAGAAATTAACGTTCAGGTTGCCGATGTGGACAACCGTGGTCGTATTAAATTGACTATGAAAGATGTTGCTCAAGCATAATCTGACTGTTGTTTGATAAAGAAAGTCCGCTTGAAGCGGGCTTTTTTTATGGCATGATAAAAGTCTTAGTGTATTTTTAAATGTGAATATATGCAGATTTATTACTTTTACCATCATCCCGACGAAAATTACGCCTTTATTAGCCAAGAACAGTCTGAATTTTATGTGCTGGATTTTGTCTGGGTTGATTGCTTAAGGCAGGATGTGGTCGGTAAAAGTGATGAATGGCAGGAAAAACTGCATGCTTTGGCAAATTTGTCCTTAAATGAATTTCATGTACAGGATATTTTAAATATTGAGCATCCATGTGCTTTTGATGCGATGGAAGATTATGATTTCCTGATCTTTCGTAAACTGATTACCCTGAATGACCGTATTAACCTCACTGATAAAAACTCCGAAACTCATAGTAGTGATTTTGGTTTGGTGACAACCCCTGTGGGGTTTTGTATGAGTTCACGGGCGTTGGTGACCGTACGCGAAAAGGGCAACAAAGCCATTGAGAATTATATTGAGCGTTTGCATGGTTTTATGCATCGTTCGCCTGAAGAACAAAACCGTCTACGTAAGCTTCCCAATACTCCTCTGAATCTGTCATTGCGTATTTTAAATAGCATGATTGATGATTATCTGGAGTTACGGTCACCATTGACGCGCCGCGTAGAATATTGGCAGCGTGAGCTGTTGCAAGGGCATGGGAATTTCAAGCAATGGCATCAGTTGTTGCAGGAAAACATGGCGTTCCAGCAAGTCGAAAATCTATGCGAAGAACAGATTGAAACCTTGCAGGAACTGCGGGATGAAATTGTAGAAAACTACCATCATTTAGTGGGTGAACAACATCGTGAAGCACTCGACATTATGTTGGTGCGCATTAACGATCTGGTGAGCCATATTGAGCGGATTCAGAAACATACCGCACGCTTGCGTAGTTCGATTCAGGCAGCAATCGATCTGCATTTTTCGGCGATCAGCAATCAGACCAATGAAAATATGCGAATTTTAGCCATCATTACCGCAGTATTTGCGCCTTTAACTTTGTTGACAGGGGTTTATGGAATGAATTTTGAATTTATTCCAGGCTTGAAATCACCTCTAGGTTTTTGGGTCATGCTGATCGTGATGCTCATGTGTACAGTAATGCTGGTGATATATTTTTATCGTCGTCATTTGGTGGGGCGTGGTGAAAAGAGTGTGATTGATATGCTCGCACAGCAGCACCATCATCGTGGCGTAAACTTATTTTGGTTTTTAGATTATGAGCCAATTAAACAGACCCTGAAAGAAGTCGAGAAGATCACTAAATTTAAATAAAGCAGACGGGCTATGAGGCTATCAAGTCGCTTAGCCTTAATCCTATCGCTTAGATATTGAAATGGGGTACTTTTCTTGTTGAAAGCTGGATGCTTGAGTACGAGTAGTCATATATTGAAGGGCAAACGGATGTTGTACCGTTTGTTCTTGCATCATTCTCCAAGATAGAAAGTGATTTACTGATGCTTTTTTAATAAAAATTAAAAAATATTCGCCTTTAGTCTAATTTTTTTCACAAAACCGCAACCCTTTGTGTGCATAATGGGATGAACAAAAACAAACCTGAGGTGTAAATGACAGTTAAAATTATTGCAGTAGATATGGATGGAACTTTTCTTAACGAAGATAAAAAATATAACAAAGCACGCTTTTTAAAACAGTATCAACAACTTCAACAACGCGGTATTCATTTTGTAGTTGCCAGTGGCAATCAACTTTCAACCTTAAAAAATTACTTTCCTGAGATTGCTCACCAGCTTGCTTTTATCTCCGAAAATGGTGCTTATGTGGTGGATGCGGAACAAGAAGTTTCATTTGCACATTTCTCTGCAAGCTTGGTAGATCACATGCGTGTCGCAATTGCAGAGCGTTACGCAAGTGCGCTGATTCTCTGTGGGAAACGTGGTGCGTATATTGATCGCGCAGTCCCTGAGCAAAATCTGGAAAAACTCAACAAATACTTCAAGTCTCTTCAGCAAATTCCTGATCTGACACAGGCTCAAGATCAGATCTGCAAAGTCACTTTAGATACTCGACAATATGATTTTTCAACGCTGTGTGATGATTTGCAGCAGTTTGAATTTATCGCGAATGGTTCGGTGAAAATGGTGTCGAGCGGTTTTGGTTTTATTGACCTGATTGTGCCAAATCGCCACAAGGCACATGGCTTACAATTGCTACAACAGCGCTGGGGTATCTCGGCAGATCAGGTACTCGCGATTGGTGATAACTACAATGACCTTGAAATGGTCAAACAGTCAGGTTATGGCTTTGCGGTTGCTAATGCTGTTGATGAGCTGAAACAGGCAGCCAACTTTGTCACCGAAAAAAACAACCAGCAAGAAGTGGTACTCGATGTGATTGATCAGGTGCTGCTGGGGCAACTCCCATTTCATAGTCTGCATAAAAAGAGTGCTTAAACTGGTTGGATGCTGAGGATTCAGCTTATTGAATTTGCAATAAAAAAGACGAGCTGTTACCCGTCTTTTTTGGATGCTAGCGAGTGTTAACTCGTTTAAATATCACTCTCTGCACGTTTCAACATATCGTACAGTTCTTCTTTTAATTTAAGTTTTTTCAGTTTGAGCGTTTCAATTTCTTCTAGTCCAGAAGTCACGGGATCTTGCTCTAAACGAATGATTTCATGATCAATTGCATTGTGTTCGTCAAACAGTTTGGAAAAATGAGCATCTTCCTGTTTTAACTTGCTAATGAGTGCGCGATATTCTGGAAACATGGTTGCTCCTCGTGTGAGTATTAGATTGTTATATTTACACCGCATCAACAAATGCAACGCAATTTATAATGCTTGTGAGTTTTTTAATTCCTTATAGAGCTTATGTGATTATTTGGTTTTTTTACAGTACTTTGTATAAAAAATATTCCTGTATTTTGTAAAAATTCTCCACTTATTCGAAGTTCGCATGTCTGACCTGCTTACGCAGTTTTTGCACCTCATCAATCAAATCAAGCATCATCGCAACGGCTGAAAACGAGGCTTCAAAGTCTCGTTGTAAACGATAGGCTCGGCGTGCCCGACTGAGGTCTTCACCTAAAAAAACATGTTCTGCCGTGTCTGAACGGGTGGGTAAGATGTCGTATTCGAGTAGTTGCAGAATCCATTCTGGTGATTGCCCACATGTCTCAGCAAATTGGGTCAAAGTGAAACTGAGTTGGTCATCAATGATTTCCGAATCGGTGCAGTCATCACAGAGAATTTCACGATAATAAATAGTAGTCATAGCTCAACTCCTTAGCCTTGACGCGGGTTAAAGTCTGGAAAACTTGCCGCCAATTGTTGATACGCATGTTGCTGTTGCTCATTGTGAGCACTTGGAAAGACGATATTGAGAATTAGATATAAATGTCCTGCGGTTTTATTGGGAATCCCTTTGTCTTTTAAACGTAATTGTTGGCCCTGTTTTGCATTTTTAGGAATGTTGACCTGTAATGCACCTGCAGGCGTATTTACGGTGATGCCATGTCCGAGAGCTGCTTCCCACGGGCTAATTGGCACAGTCACATAAACATCACTGCCTTCAACCCGAACGCTGTCGGTATCTTGGTAACGAATTTCAATATATAGGTCACCGTTGGCTCCACCACGTATTCCGACCTGACCTTGACCAGACAGGCGAATTTGTTGACCTTCTTTCATGCCTTTGGGAATTTTGACTTGCAAGGTTTTACGCTGGACTTCAGGCTCGCCATAGGCATTGATGGTGGGAATTTGTAGCGTAATTTGTTGGGTTGTACCCTGATAAGCAACGTCTATCGGCACTTCAATACTGGCGTGTTGATCTTCCCCTCGATAAGATGACTGCTTACGCTGTGCCCCACCAAAACCTGACCCAAACCGCCCAAATAAATCTTCAAAACCATGAAAATCTGAGGCATTGCCTTGACGATAAAACTCCGCCTGATCAAAACCGCCTTGACCTGCTTGCCCACCAAAACCAGCAAAGCCCTGTGGGTGATCTAACATTTGATCATATTCTGCTTTTTTTTCAGGGTTGCTGAGCGTGTCATAGGCAACATTGATGGCTTGCATTTTGGCTTCAGCATCACTTTCTTTGCTAATGTCAGGATGGTATTTACGTGCCAGTTTGCGATAGGCTTTTTTGATTTCGTCTGCGCTCGCCTTGCGGTTGACTCCTAGTTCTTCGTAGTAATTTTTTGGCATAGCTTCATCGCTGTTTATGGTTATCTTTTCCTCATTATGAAACGATTTTCATAGATTTCAACAGGCGTTGTGCATTCAATTGAATATAGATATCGTGAAATTTTAAAATTCATCGCACAGAAGTGTTTTCACAAAATACGGTTTCTAGGTTTTGCTGTGAGACTCAATGCAGTGATTCACTCTATTGAGCTTAATGTGGGTAAAGGCAGGTTATCGTCAGCAGAAAGTTTGATGG
Organism: Acinetobacter sp. ANC 4636; assembly: GCF_054454555.1. Taxonomy (NCBI): domain Bacteria; kingdom Pseudomonadati; phylum Pseudomonadota; class Gammaproteobacteria; order Moraxellales; family Moraxellaceae; genus Acinetobacter; species Acinetobacter sp. ANC 4636. Next base: position 86,102 of record NZ_JBTKVD010000006.1, read on the forward strand.
GTATAGGCTATTTTATGAAATTAATTTTTTATATCCCGTATGGGAGATGCTGCCTGTTGTAACTTAGATGAATTGAAGTGGTTCTTCAATTCATCTTAAATTGAGTCATTTAACTGAGATGCTCGCCAAACAAGCCAAGTGCTTCTTCAGCGGTAAACTGATATTTGGTGTTGCAGAACTGGCAGTCCATCTCAATCGGATTTTGAAATTCCAGGGTTTCTTTGACTGCAGAAACGCCAATTTGAATCAGGGCATTGGCACATTTTTCTTTAGAACAGGTGCAACCAAATTGAAGCTGTTCCAGTTCAGGTAAACGCACATCTTCTTCGTTATATAAACGGTACAGAATTTCATTGGCGCTTAGGCCTGTTAATTCTTCAGCTTTCAGGGTTTCGGTCAGCATAATCAGACGAGGCCACAAGTCTTCATCGACAAAACGCTGTTCTTCTTCGCTGTTACGCGGCAGAAGCTGAATCAGTAAACCACCTGTGCGTTTTTCATTGCTTGCCAAGACAATATGCGTTGGAATTTGTGCTGACAAATCATAGTACTGCATCAGGCAGCTTGCCAGATTTGGCTGATCTAAAGGTACAATCCCTTGATAACGCTCGCCAAACTCAGGTTCGATATTGATAAATAATACAGGTTGGCTTAATGCGGCTAACACTGTGCTACTGTCCGTAGCCTGTTCAAAGCGTGGGTCTGCTTCAAAGTCGGCTAAAGCGCGTACTTCACCCACATGGTTACATTCTGCCATCGCCCATTTAAACGTGCCTTGTGCCTGAATTTGCAGGCTGATACGGCCTTTAATCTTTAAGGTGCTGGCAAGTAGCGCTGTGGCACTGAGCATTTCACCCAGTAAAATCTGTACAGCTTGTGGATACTGACGCTGCTGCAAAATGGTTTGCAGCGCTTCTTCCAGATGAACCACTTCGCCACGAACAGGGCAGTTTTCAATATAAAAGCGTTGACGTAAATTAGACATATATTTCTCCAAGACCCTGTATTAATGGAGATGATATTATAAAACACAAGTTACTCAGACTCATCCCGTGCCACATTGATGCGTTGTTGATCTAAACCGCGACGTAAATTGACATCATCGCTTTTATTTTCAGCAAAGGCATCACTTTCAAACAGATGCTCCAGTTCAGCCAACGCATTACGGTGTGTTTCAAAGATTTTCTGTTCATCATTGTAAATATTTTGCTGTTCCAATAACAGCTTTTCATCGTAATCACGGAACAGCTCGATTTTTTGATACGCTGTGGCATCATCAATCCCGAGTTCACGTAACGCACGATATGCCATACCCAGTGAGGATAAATAGGTTTCCCGCCAGATATAATGCACGCCCAAATCTCGTAGCAAATGCACATGATGGCGGTCGCGTGCCCGAGCCAGTAGTGTAATGTGTGGGTAGTTCAGGGTAATGTGCCGAGCCACATTGAGTGAGTCTTCGACATCATCAATCGCCAGAATAAAAATTTTGACATGTTCAATGCCCGCCGAACGCAAAATTTCAGGTTGAGTCACATCACCATAGTAGAGTGTGCCGCCGTATTTGCGTACAAAGTCGATTTGTTGCAGGCTATGGTCAATCGCAGTAAAGGGAATATGTTGCAGGCGGGCAACCCGCGCAATAATTTGCCCGAAGCGCCCAAACCCTGCAATGATCATCGGGTTATGCTGATTCGGAATTTCATCATAAGCAGGCTGTTCCTGACGGTCAAAACGTGGTGCAATCCAGCGACTCACTACCCAGTACAGCAGTGGGGTTAAAGTCATGGACAGCGTTACAATCAGGCTGACAGGTTCGAGCAGATGGCTTTTCAGTACGCCTGCATCTTGGGCAGTGGTGAGTACCACAAAGGCAAATTCACCACCTTGTGCCAGACAGGTTCCGAGCAACAGGCTGTTTTTCCAGCTGTTACAATAATAACGCCCAATCAGGGTCATGACACTGGCTTTAATCAGTAACAGGGCAACCGCACCACCGACAATGATTTCAGGCATGCTTTGCAGCAAGGAAAGCTGTGTGGTCATGCCCACAGTCATAAAAAACAGACCTAGTAGCAAGCCTTTAAACGGCGCGATACTGGCTTCGAGTTCATGCCGAAATTCGGAATCTGCCAACAGTACGCCAGTTAAAAATGCCCCGAGGGTGACACTGATCCCAAGAGTTTGCATCAACAGGACGACCGCTAGCACAATAAACAGCGCCACTGCGGTAATCAGTTCACTGGCACCACTTTTGGCAACAAAGCGAAAAAACGGACGCATGACAAAACGGCTAAATAAAAACAAGCCGCTAAAGGTGGCAAGAATCGCTGCAAAATAGGCAATACCGTGATGTGCAGACTGGTTGCCTGCCAAAATCGGAATAGTGGCAAGCAGTGGAATGGCGGCGATATCCTGAAACAGTAATACTGAAAAGGCTTTTTGCCCATACGTGGTATTCAGCTGTTGTTTTTCGCTGAGCAGTTGCAGCACAAAGGCGGTAGAAGATAGCGCAAGGGCAAAACCAATCACAAAGCTACTGGCAAGTGATAAATGCAGCCCGAAATACAAAATCGGCATGATCACGATGCCTGTCCCGAGTACTTGCAGGCTACCCATCGCAAAAATGGATTCGCGTAACTGCCATAAGCGCTGCGGACGTAACTCAAGTCCGATCAGGAACATCAGCAAAATCACGCCAAACTCTGCCATGTTCATAATCGCATCGGCATCACTGGCGATATTGAAGACACTCGGCCCTAAAATAATGCCCGTGAATAAATAGCCTAAAACCGTAGCCAGACCAAAACGCTTCCCCAAGGGAACCAGTAACAGGGCAGCACCCAAAAAAATCGTGATTTGCAGGAGTAGTGACATGAATCAGCCTTAATATTGAGCAGCAGAACATCGACCAAACCCAAACATCGAGTCAAGTAGCCAACTTTATCTCTTTGATCCATATATTATAAACAGCAATATTGCACACAATGCCCGTAAATGGTCGTAGTTGTGTTAGTTCAATTCCTGCGGATCGACATCAATGGAAACACGGATATTTTTCGGTTGTTGCTGCATGACTTCTGCCCACCATGAGCGCACATACATGTGCAGGCGGGCACGATCTGTTGCCAGCAGCAGGAGGTGTGCCTGATTGCGTCCTGCCTTGCGTTCCATCGGGGCAGGAATCGGCCCCCAAATCTCGATTTCATTGCCTGACACACTACGAAGCTGGTTGGCAATCTGCTGTAAAAATGCCTGATTGTCGTTGGCATTGCGGGCTTGGCTACGCACCAGCATGCTGTAACGATACGGCGGAAACTGTGCCAGTTTACGTTCCTTGAGCGTATGCTGGGCAAAGTAACGATAATCCTTTTCCAGCAACATATGAAACAGGGGATGCTCGGGGCGCAAGGTCTGAATCAGTACATCGCCTTTATGTTCACCGCGCCCTGCACGTCCAGCCACCTGAATAATCAGTTGTGCGGTGCGTTCCGTGGCACGAAAGTCGACACTGAGCAGGCCTGCATCAATATCTAACAGTGCCACCAGACTGACATAGGGGAAATGATGTCCTTTGGCCAGCATTTGTGTGCCCAATAAAATCAGGGGCTGGTTTTGCTGAATCTGATCATAGAGTTTTTGCCAGCTTCCGACCCGACTGGTACTGTCACGGTCAACCCGCAGTACAGGGTACTCAGGAAACAGTTCCTGTAAAGCTTCTTCAATTTTGACCGTACCTATGCCAATCGGCTTTAAACTGTCATGGTTACAGGCAGGGCAGTGCTCAGGCAAACGCTGTACCAGTCCACAGTGGTGACAGTGCAAATGCTGATAGGGTTTGGTGTGCAGGGTAAAATGCGCATCGCAATGCGGGCAGTTGGCTTGCCATGCACATTGCTCACAAATCAGGACAGGTGCGTAACCCCGCCGATTCAGAAAGATCAAAACCTGCTGTTTTTTCTCAAGCCGCTGTCGAATCTGCTGAATTAACTGCTGACTCAACCCATGTTGTTTCTGGGCAATTTTCAGGTCAATCAGATGCATTTGTGGCAATAATGCATGACCTGCACGCTGGTTGAGTTGCAAATGCGTCAGTTTGCCTTGTTCGACCAAGGCATAGCTTTCCATACTTGGTGTAGCTGAGCCTAAAATAATCGGGCAGTGTTGTACATGTGCGCGATACAAGGCAACTTCGCGGGTGTGATAGCGAAAACCTTCCTGTTGCTTAAAAGACAGGTCATGTTCTTCATCTAAAATGATCAGTCCAAGATTAGGCAGTGGGGTAAAAATCGCAGAGCGTGTACCCAAAATAATTGAAGCGTGCCCCGTTTGAGCCTGTTGCCATGCCTGTAAGCGCTGCGCATCGGTTAAGCCAGAATGCAACATCACGGTATGACCGTGAAACCGTGACTGAAAACGGTGAATGGTTTGTGGGGTCAGCCCAATTTCAGGCACCAGTACCAGAACTTGTTTGCCTTTTTTCAGTACCTCGTGCATGACCTGCAAATACACTTCGGTTTTACCGCTGCCAGTAATCCCATCCAGTAAAAATGCCTGAAAATGATCTTGCGCCTTTAATATAGTTTGAATGGCTTTGCTTTGGTCAGCGTTGGCTTTGAGTGGGAGCTGCGCCAGTTGTACAGGTTCGTTTTTAATCTCGTGGTGTTGATATTCTGCACGAGCAATCCCTTTCTGGGCGAGGGCTTCAAGGGTTTTATTTTCAATCCCGCTGGCATTTAAAATATGCTGCGGTGCACCGTGTGGCTTGAGTTTTAAAATTTTGTAGGCTTCTTGCTGGCGATGTGCATTTTTAAATGTCACTTCCGCGTGCGGGTCAGTGAGTACCCAGATTTTTGCCAAAATATCATAAGGTTTGCCCTGACGTAGCAGGGTTGGAAATGCGACAGGCAACACTTCTCCGAGTGGGAAATGGTAATACAGTGCTGCCCAATGCAATAGTTTTAGATGGTTGGCATCCAGCAAACTGTGCTGATCCAGTAAGGCGTGAATGGCTTTTAATTCAAAACGTGGATCTAATGGTTCATCGGCTGCCAGTTTTTCTACAATGATGCCAATACAATGCCGTGCCCCAAACGGAACTGCCACACGTGCGCCCATCTCTGCCTGCTGATACTGCTCTGCACTCAAGGTGTAATCGAAACAGTCATATAAATGAACAGGAATAGCAACTCGAATCCGAAATGGTAAAGGCATAAACATCACTTATTTTGAATTTGACAGCACTATGCAAGATTTGTTTGGACGTTGACAAGTCTGACACTGAAAAAATGCGAAATTTACCTGAAAAGCAGCAATAAAGAATAATTTAACATCTTAATTTAGAACAAGAATAATTATCAAAGCCAATAGTTACAAGAAACTCTAAATATGGGCGGAAATCAGGCTGTTTCTTGGTTTTAAAACTTCGCATAATGCAAAAAGACAATGTTTTTATCAGAAGAGATAAAGCATGAAAACCTTATTCTTAGCTGATGTGCATGAGTTGCACTGGAAAATGCTCAAAGCTGTGTGTTTAATTGCCAGTTTATTGCCCGCAAAGCATGTGGCCGATGTTTTATGGCATGTCAGTCATGCTGAAAGTCAGATCGTTTTGGGATTCTTTGCGCTTAGTTTATTTGCATCCTGTGCCAGTTTGGGTTTTATTGGCGCGTTGCAAATTTTAACGCTGTCAGTGAGTGGTATAAAACATCCATTTGAGCAACGGATCATACACATCTATCAGCATATCCCCATGCTGTTTTTGGCAGGGGTCGTCACATATTTGGTGATGAGTTTTCAGTATTAAATGATGAAGCGTGTTGGCTACCTGATGCAACCAACACGTTGCTTGAATTAACGACGAGACTTAAACGACACGTCAATCTGACGTGGACGATAGCGCAAGCTCAGTAATAACAATACAGCAGAGAAAATCAATACAGGTGCATTGCCCAAACGGTTATACAAGGTTTGACCTGTATATGCAGACAACTCACCGCGCAACACAAAGGTTTTATCTTGAGGTGCCTGTTTGACAATATGCCCTTGCGCATCAATAAACGCAGTTACCCCGGTATTGGTGGCACGAATAAACCAGCGTCCATTTTCTTTGGCACGCATCTGAACCATTTGTAAATGCTGCCAAGGGCCTGCGGTGCCTGTAAACCAGGCATCATTGGACACAGTCACCATAAAGTCACTGTGTTCGGCATTCAGGCGGGTCAGGTTCGGATAAGCGACTTCATAACAAATCACCGCACCTAAATTGTGTCCCTTCACAGACAGAGGTTTTTGCCCTGACTGACCTGCTGTAAATCCACCTGCACTGGCATCATTTTGCAGGGAAGGTAAAACCCACTTGAGTAAGCCTGCCAGTGGCACATATTCGCCAAAGGGTACAAGACGCTGTTTCTGGTATAACCCAGAAGTCTGCTCGCCAGAAGCCATCAGGGCATTATAGAACAATGGTTTTTGTGCCTTGATCGAGCCAGCTTCATCAAAGTAAGGGATACCTGTCACCCATGCAGAATGTTTGGCAAGCGCTTGATGGTTAATGTCTTGTAAAAACGGCTCAATGCTATTTTGTGGCATCGGAATCGAAGACTCTGGCCAAACCACCAAATCCTGTCCCCATTCAGGAACGCTTAAGTCGTGGTAAATTTCCAGTGTACGGTTCTGATAGCTGGTTAGCCATTTCAGATCTTGCGGGATATTGCCCTGAATCAACGATACCTTTAAAGGTTTCCCAGCTTTTGGTTGTACAAATACTGCAAACGAAGCGGCCCATGCACCAGCCAGTAAGACCACGATTGGTACAGCCCAGAACCATTTCCGCCGAATCATTTCTACTAAGCCGCAGGCAATGGTCACGGCAATAAATGAAATGCCAAAGACTCCAAAGAGTGGTGCATATTGGTCTAAAAAGCGTTCGGTAAAGGCATAACCGACAAATAGCCACGGAAAGCCTGTAAACACCCAGGTTTTTGCCCATTCAAAAAACACCCAAAGGGGTGCAAAAGTCAGCGGTGTTTCAGGGAAAAAGCGTCTGTAGACCCAGGCTTGTAGCGCACTAAACAGCGCCATAATGCTGGCCATAATTGCAATCAGTAATACGCTGAAAAATGCACTGGTATCGCCGTATTCATGAATCGAGGTGTATAACCAAAATGCACCCACAAACCATAAGCCGAAACCGTAACACCAGCCAACCAGTAATGCTTGAGGGGCAGAACGTTGTTGCAGGCAAGCATATAAAACGGCAGGGCTAATCAGTGCCACAATCCAAATATAATAGGGCGCCAAAGCGAAAATAAAGGCGGAACCTGCTAGTAATGCAATCAGACTAGCGAGCCAAAGTGGAAGTTTTGCCGTGCTGTTATTTTTAGAGGATTTTGCGATGAAGATTTGACTCATTGACGCACAGCCTGAATTAAATGAATCGTACGTGCATCAGCTTCTAAAATGGTAAATTGCCATTGGTTTAGCTCAATCACTTGTCCTTGCAAATCATTGACTAAACCGAGTTCTTGTAACAGTAAGCCGCCAACCGTTTCGACTTCATCATCTGAGAAATCGGCATCTAGGACACTATTAAAATATTCAATTGGAGTGAGTGCTTGCACCAGCCATGCGTTGGAAGTGTTATGTTTCGGGTCAGGGACAATATAACTGGCTTCTTCATCTGCCGTGTCATGTTCATCCTCAATTTCCCCGACAATTTCTTCCAAGATATCTTCGAGCGTAACCAGACCAGAGGTTGCACCGTATTCATCAATCACAATCGCAATATGGGTCTGGGTATTTTTGAGCATACGCAACACTTGGTCAGAACGGGCACTTTCAGGCACGAACACAGGCTGGCGCATAATCGCACGAATATCGAGTTTGGCTTTCGGGTCAATCAAAAATGGCAATAAATCTTTTGCCAGTAAAATTCCCACCACATTTTCAGGTTGGTCGGTTGAAAACACAGGAAAGCGTGAATGTGCCGAATCAATCAGGACATGCAAAATGTCGAGCAGTTCGTCATCTTCTTGTAAGCTGATCATGGCGGTACGGGGTGTCATGACTTCGCGAATTTTGGTGGCAGGTAAGTCCAGCACACCTTCAAGCATTGCCACTGTATCGGGTTCTAAAAAACGGCGAGAATCTTGGACAAGTTTTAATAATTCATCTCGGGTTTCAGGCGCTGTGCCTAACCATTTTCTTAAGCCTCGCATCCCCCACGATGGGCTTGATTCCTCGTGCATGATTGTTCCTAAAATGGGTGTTTTTTTACTGAATGGGCCTCAATCATACCGAAGAAAAAACCGAGATGCATCTAATAAACTGCATCTTGCAACGACAATACAACGAATTGAGAAAAAACAAGTCCTGTTGTACTTTATGCTAAAATAAAGTCGATTTTTTATCTTGGGTTTACCATGTCTGAAGTTCCTGTTACCCCTGCCATTCAACTCAATACCCGTGGGCTGCGTTGCCCTGAACCTGTCATGATGCTGCATCAAGCGATTCGTAAAGCCAAATCAGGTGAAGTGGTAGAGGTGTTTGCGACTGATCCCTCAACCTCATGGGACATTCCAAAGTTTTGTATGCATTTGGGGCATGAACTGTTGTTGCAGGAAGAACAGCTCGATGAACAACAGAAGAAGGAATACCATTACTTGGTGAAAAAAGGTTAGATCTGATAAAGTACGGTTTGTTTCAACCTGTTCTCAGATTGATGCGTAACGCATACTGGTTTGATTGATCGCTCTACAAACTATGCAGGATGAGATCGGAACCGAAAAATATACAGGTGCACATTTAAGCTTTGAAGCGTTCAAAATGCTTAATCTGATCAGGAAAAATGCAATAAGCTACAAAAAAATAATGAAAGCGTATTTAGTATTAAGCTTGAAAGATTAAACTTAGCTTTAGACGGTATCTGGGGCGCAAAATGCACTCTGATGGTCACAAATCGGTATTTTAACTGCCTCTTTGTATACCTTGGTACATGATCATTTTTATATCCCGATTGAGTTAGGAACGCACGATGAACAAATTACATAGCATGACTTCTGTTGCAGCATTATTGGCACTGTCTGTAGCCGGTACAGCCGCTCATGCTGCTGATAATCAGCCTGCATCTGCCAGCAGTGTGCAAAGCAGCGAAGCCAAAAGTGCAATGATGAAAAAATCAACGCAACATAAAACAGTTCAGCATAAAAAAGCTGCTGATGCTTCATGTGGTGGTCACAAAGCTGGTGATGCTTCATGTGGTAGCAATCACTAAACAGCTGATGTTGACAGTCCAGTGACTGTCAACATGCTGATCTATTGAGGAAGGTCATGCACAACTTGACAGGTGTTGGCTTGGGGTTACGGCGTGAGCTGATTGATGCATTTTTGCTGGCTGAGCAGTTACCTGACTTTATTGAAGTTGCGCCTGAAAACTGGATGGGTTTTGGTGGGCGGCATGCCAAGCAGTTCGCGGCATGTGTTGAACGCGTGCCCCTGATTTGTCATGGCTTATCGTTGTCGATTGGCGGGCCGCATCCGCTGAATCTGGAATTTGTCGGAAAGATCAAACAGTTCCTGAAACAGCATGACGCACTATTGTACTCAGAACATTTAAGCTATAGCCATGATGGTGGCTATTTGTATGATTTACTGCCTATTCCGATGACCGAAGCTGCCGTTCGCTATGTTGCCGAACGGATTTTAAAGGTACAGGACATTTTAGGGCAGCGCCTAGTGATTGAAAATGTCTCAACCTATGCCATGCCTGCGGCAGAAATGACCGAAGCCGAATTTGTTGTTGCAGTCCTTAAAGCAGCGGATTGTGAACTTCTGCTCGACGTCAACAATGTCTATGTCAACAGTGTCTATGTCAACAGTGTCAATCATGGTACTGATGCGCAGGCATTTATTCGTGCCATGCCGCCTGAACGGGTGCGTTATCTTCATGTTGCAGGGCATCAGCAGGTCAGCCCCGATTTACTGATCGATACACATGGTGCTGCGATTGCTGATCCTGTCTGGCAATTACTGGCATACACTTATCAACAGATGGGTGTGCGTCCGACACTATTAGAGCGTGATTTTAATCTGCCTACATGGTTAGAGTTACAGCAAGAACTGCAACAGATCCGACAGATTCAGCAGGGGTATGCAGATGCAAACCAAGCCTGATTTTCAGCAAGTTCAGCATCAGTTTTGCCAAGCTATCCGGCAGGCAGATCCTGCGCAGTTGCCGCAGCTACAACCCGAGCGTCTACAGCTATATCGAGAACTGTTACTGAACAATATCACCAGTTTTATTGACAATGTTTATCCGATTGCCAAAAGCCTGCTTCCTGAGTCACTTTGGCGACAGTTGATTCATGATTTCTTTGCCCAAGAACAATGTCAGTCACCGTTCTATAATGAAATTTCCCTGCAATTTCGTGACTATCTCAGTCGGGAGCAACATGCTGTTCTTGAGCAATATCCGTGGCTGGCTGAGCTGTTGCAATATGAATGGCTGGAGTTGTATCTGGATACGATTGAATTATCAGACAGTGCATTAGAAAACTCAGAACAGTGGCAACTCACAACACAAATCTGGGTATTGGTCTATCAGTATCCTGTGTATCAGTGGCAGTTGGGCATATCTATTGATGAATGCCAGCCGCAGCCGAGCGCGATTATGGCGTGGCGTGATGTGCAAGATCAGATTCGTGTTGATGTACTGCATCCCGTCATGGCGATTTTGATCGAACAACTCAGTCAAGGCCCGCAATCGACTAAACAGCTAACACAGCTGCTTGAACAGTATTTTCCACAGTGGAATGAGGAGCAGTATGGTCAGCAGCTTGATGAATTGGCTGTTTATTTGCAGCAACAGAATCTTCTAAGAATGAGCGTGTTTTAAATGCCGTATTGATTGCCCGTAACTATACGTCAGTTGTTTGTCGTAGCAAGCCTCGCTTTTCTAGGTCTAAACTTCGATGTTTGACATCTGCACTGATAAAAAATCCCCGATGAATCGGGGATTTTTTTAGCTAGATTCGCTCTTTTATGCATATGAGGGACGAAATACAAAGCAGGGCGTTTGTCGTCTCACACGTGTGAAAGCGATGCTTTTCAAATTACATATTTGGATAATTTGGTCCACCACCACCCTCAGGCGCCACCCAAGTAATGTTCTGTGACGGATCTTTAATGTCACAGGTCTTACAGTGTACACAGTTGGCTGAGTTAATCTGGAAGCGTTTTGAACCATCATTCTCTTCCACAATTTCATACACCCCAGCAGGGCAGTAACGCTGTGCAGGCTCATCCCATTTTGGCAGATTCACGTTCACAGGAATCGAAGCATCTGCCAGTTTCAAATGTGATGGCTGATTTTCTTCATGCACAGTATTGGAAATAAACACTGAGGATAAACGGTCAAAAGTCAGTTTACCATCCGGTTTTGGATATTCAGGTTTGAAGTTGACTGCATCCACCGTTTTTAATGCTTGGAAGTCAGGTAGCAGGTCATGCAACGTAAATGGAATGCGGAACACATTTTGGTCAATAAAATTGAATCCACCGCCAATCCAAGTCCCAAATTTATGCATCGCAGGGCCAAAGTTACGTGAGTTATATAACTCTTCTTTGAGCCAGCTATTTTCATATTTTTGAGTGTACGTAGTCACTTCTTTGATGAAGACATCATCACCTTCAGTGACACGAGCAAAACCGACTTCACCACCTTGTGCTACGCCCGCAGCAATGGCTTCAAAGATCGCTTCACCACAGAGCATGCCCGATTTCATGGCAGTATGTGAGCCTTTGATTTTGGCAAAGTTCAGGAAACCTGCATCATCACCGATCAGGCAGCCGCCTGGGAAAGTCAGTTTTGGTAGTGAGTTAAAACCGCCTTTAACTACCGCACGCGCACCGTAAGAAATACGTTTGCCACCCTCCAGAACTTGCTTGATCAGCGGATGGGTTTTCCAGCGCTGCATTTCCATAAATGGATAGACATGCGGGTTTTCATAGGATAAGTCGGCAATCACGCCCAAAGACACTTGGTTGTTTTCACCGTGATACAACCACCAGCCACCAGCCGTACCTGTTTCAGCAAAAGGCCAGCCTGTACCATGCATCACCAGGCCAGCCTGATGTTTTTCAGGATCAATTTCCCACAGTTCTTTAATGCCGATACCATAATGCTGTGGATCTGCATCTTTATCCAGATTGTATTTGGCAATCAGGCGTTTACCCAAGTGACCACGGCAGCCTTCGGCAAACAGTGTGTATTTGGCATGTAGCTCATAGCCTGGTGCAAAGTTATGGGTTGGCTGACCGTCTTTGCCAATGCCCATGTCACCTGTTTGGATACCTTTAACTGAACCATCTTCATGGAACAAAATCTCAGATGCAGCAAAGCCTGGAAATACCGAAACTTCCAGTTCTTCGGCTTTTTGCCCTAACCAGCGTACTACATTGCCCAAAGACACCACATAGTTGCCATCGTTATGCATGGTTTTGGGTACCATCCAGTGCGGGGCTTCTTTATGTGTGCTGTCTGATAGCAAGAAATAGGTTTTGTCCTGAGTTACAGGGACATTCAGCGGAGCACCTTCTTCTTTCCAGTTTGGAAAAAGTTCATTCAGTGCGCGTGGCTCAAGCACCGCTCCAGAGAGAATATGCGCGCCAACTTCGGAGCCTTTTTCGACAACACAAACGGAAAGATCGGGTAAATTGTTTTCAATTGCGAGTTGACGAATTTTGATTGCGGCAGAAAGACCAGAAGGTCCCGCGCCGACGATCACGACGTCAAATTCCATCGATTCGCGTTCGATGTGCTCCATGTAGGACTCCTCATATTGCAAAAAGGTGGCAACCAAATCTGTAAGCTGGTGCTGCCATGAGCGTTCTTTGGGTGTAGATCAGTATTTCGGTTAGTATAGATTTAAACCGCATTCAGTCCACTGACTGAGAGGGCTGTATTTTCTGTCAAATAGGGCATAAAAGCGATGGCAAATCAAAAGATTTCCCCCGATATGAGCAAAAAAACATCAAGTCACGATGATAAAAATTTTAAACAGATTACTCAATACTTAAAAGATGGACAGCAAGGTCACAAAAGGTCAATTCCCCCTCTTGACCAGTGGCACCCAAAGCATTGTGGCAAAATGGATTTAACCATAAAATCCAACGGAGAATGGTGGCACGAAGGTCAACGCATCACGCGCCAAAGCCTGATTGACCTATTTTCCAGTGTGCTTTGGAAAGAAAACGAGAGATTTTATTTAAAGACGCCTGCCGAGCAGATTGAGATTACCGTTGAGGATGCACCGTTACATGTGAGTCAGGTCGATCAGGTCAATATTGATGGAAAAAATTATTTGCAATTGACCACCACCAATCAGGATATTGTGATTGTGGATGCCGAACATCCGATTTTTATGCAGCAGTATCAGGGTGAGTGGCGTGCTTATGTGCATGTGCGCTTTGGTTTAAATGCGTTGATTCAACGCAGTTGTTTTTATCATTTAATAGACTATGGAATATTGAGTGAAACCGAGCAAGGGGACAGTATTTTGTCTTTACAAAGTGGTGATTTACTCTTGCAATTACGTAGCTGAGGTTTAAGCTTTATAGATATATTTGATTGCCTTGAAGTCTGACCATGACCGCAATACAGCCTCGACCGCTTGTTTCCCAAGCCATGCCTAAAGCCGATGCCCATGCGCCTATCGGGATTTTTGATTCAGGAATTGGCGGGTTATCTGTTGTGCAGGAAATTGCCAAACATTTACCCAACGAACGCATTATGTATTTTGCGGACACCGCACATGTACCGTATGGGCCACGCTCAGGGCAGGAAATTCGTGAGTTGACTGCAAATGCAATCGAATGGCTATATCGTCAGGGATGTAAAGCTGTAGTGGTGGCGTGTAACACAGCCTCAGCGTTTAGTCTGGACTATTTGCGTGAACACTATGGTGAAAATTTTCCGATTATTGGTTTAGTGCCTGCACTTAAGCCTGCAGTCCTGCAAACTAAAACCAAAGTAGTTGCCGTACTGGCAACGCCCGCAACTTTTCGCGGACAACTGATTAAAGATGTCATGCAGCATTTTGCAGAGCCAGCAGGGGTTAAAGTTCTGCCTGTCACCTGTTTGGAACTGGTTCCTTTAATTGAAGCAGGACAGCAAATGAGTCCGTATTGCTTAGATGTATTAAAACAATGTTTGACCCCTGCGGTTGAGCAGGGTGCCGACTGCTTGGTGTTGGGCTGTACACATTATCCATTTTTGAGCGAAGCGATTCGGCAGGTATTTGGCAACCAGCTTAAGCTGATTGATTCGGGTGTCGCCGTAGCCCGACAAACATCACGTATTTTAAGCAAACATGCCTTACTCAATAATCAACCGATGTCTGGGACGCAAATTTGTTGCTATGCCAGTGGTGGTAAAACCCCTCAGTTAATGACAGTGATTGAGCACCTGATGCCGTTACATTTAGATTGGGAGATTGCAAATCCTGCACTGTGATTTATACTGAATCGCTGTTTTTTTATATGAATTAAAAATTAAGTCTGTTTTGTTTCTTACAGTACACTCAAGAGCATAATTATGGTCGATAAACGATACCAAGTGTTTATTTCAACTTCGGGGCAGGAAATGTTACCCGAGCGAAGTGTACTGTGTCAGACCTTGGTTGGAATGGGCTTTTTTGCTTGGGGACTCGAACAAAGAACCCCTTTAAGCACAGCTTTGGCACGCCGCCAAATCGATGACTGTGACTACGTGATTATGTTGCTGGGCAGCCATTATGGTGAGCAGTCTATGTCAGGCGTGAGCTATATGCAGCTCGAATATATTTATGCGGTCAGTAAAGATAAACCGATTATTGTTTTTGTACATTCAGACCCTGAGTCACGCCGCGATCTTTTGCCGAAAGAACCAGATATCGTGCAGGAAAAATTTCATGCCTTTCGCAAGATTTTGTTGCAGGAAGTGGAACATATTTTTTATTTTCGCAATACGCGAGAGCTTGAGTTAACAGTCAGAATGAACATGTCAAATATGTTGATTCGTTACCCTGCTTGGGGATGGGTTCGCCCACAAAATACACAAGCTTTAAATAATGAAATTGTTGCGCTCAAAGAAAAAATAAAAGGGCTTGAAACCCAGTTGGCACAAAAAAAACCAGATCCATTATTAAGTTATCCTAAAATTACCAGTCAAGACACTTTTGAGTGTGAATATCAGTTACATGCTTATCAGGATGGTAATTTTAAAGAACTGAAATTAAGCCGCCTAATGACATGGCTAGAAATTCTACAGATTTTATACAGCGTCTTCAAAAATCCAACGCCAGAAGAATATTTTTCCATTCGCATCAATGATTATTTGAACGAAACTGGTTTAAAGGATGCACAGCTACAAATGTTACGTGCGCACGCGGTGGCACGTTCCCAGATTAATTTTCGAGTATTGCAAAACATTAAGCAGCAGTTACGGCAAAGCGACTGGATTGTCCCCGTCGGGCGTGATGACCGTCAGCGTACCCTGTGGAAATTTACCGAAAAGGGTTTGAATTTGCTTGATAAAATGACAGCAAACAAAGCATCCTTATGATATGTTGCAAGCAGTGTACAATCAGCGCATGAATGGATAGGTTCAGTGTGAATAAACCCAAGATTACTGTCATTTTAGCCAACTTAGGCACGCCAGATGCGGCAACCGTACCCGCAGTACGTGAATTTCTAAAAGAGTTTTTGTCAGATTCTCGAGTCATTGAAATCCCTAAACTGCTTTGGCAAATTATTTTGCGGGCTTTTATTTTGCCATTTCGCCCAAAACGGGTGGCGCACGCTTATGCTTCGGTTTGGGGTGAAGACTCGCCGATGCGGGAAATCATGTTTCAGCAAGTGGCATGGTTAAAGCCACGACTTGAAGCAGCTTACCCAGACTTTGAACTGAATATTGTGCCTGCCATGAGCTATGGCAACCCAGGACTAAAAGCACTGTTACAGCAACTTCCACCACAAGAACATTTGCTGGTCTTGCCATTATTTCCGCAGTATTCAGCAACGTCGACTGCATCGCAGTACGACCAGTTAGCAGCATGGATGATGCAGCAACGCAATTTACCTGGCTTGACGATTATTCGCGATTATTATCAGCACCCGCTATACATTCAGGCATTGGCAGAAAGTGTACGCAATTATTGGGCTGAACATGGTCGTGCTGAAAAGCTGTTGATGTCATTTCATGGTATTCCACAGCCGTATGCAGACAAGGGTGATCCGTATGCCGATCGCTGCCGCATCACCGCAGACAAAGTGGCACACGCTTTGGGTTTAAGTGATGAACAATGGGCCATCAGTTTCCAGTCTCGCTTTGGTAAGCAAGAGTGGGTTAAACCTTATACCGATGCTTTACTGACTGAATGGGCACAGCAAGGGGTCAAATCTGTACAAGTGCTCAGTCCTGCCTTTTCGGCAGATTGTTTGGAAACTTTAGAAGAACTCGCCATTCAAAATGCCGAGCTGTTCAAAGCTCAGGGCGGACAGTCTTATGCTTATATTCCTGCTTTAAATACTCAGCCTCTGCATTTGCAGTTGTTTGAACAATTGTTGTCGGCGCATCTTACCGCGTTACAACAGACCTTTGCCAGTTACTGAGAATAATCGCCATGCTTCAAGTTAAAATTGTTCCTGTCACCGCATTTGCGCAAAATTGTTCAATTGTTTGGGATGATGATAGTAAACAAGCTGTGCTGATTGACGCGGGTGGTGATGCACAAAAATTACAACAAGAAGTCGAAGCACTCGGTTTAACCGTACAAGCCCTTTGGGTCACGCATGGACATTTAGATCATGTTGGTGCGGTGGGTGAGCTGGCGCGTGTGTGGCAAGTGCCTGTGATTGGCCCACAGCAAGAAGACCAGTTTTGGCTCGATGCTTTGCAGGATGTTTCAGTGCGTTATGGTTTTCCGATTCCAGAGCCTGTTCATGTAACGCAGTGGCTTGAAGGGGGCGAAACCTTAAGTTTGGGGTCACATCAGTTTGAGGTGCGTTATGCGCCTGGGCATACACCAGGGCATGTGATGTTCTACAGTGCCGAATATGGTCTACTTTGGACAGGAGATGTGCTGTTTAAAGGCTCGATTGGTCGCACCGATTTTCCACGTGGTGACCATCAGCAATTGCTCGATTCGATTCAGCGTGAATGCTTTAGCCTGCCCGATGACACCCAGTTTATTTCAGGACATGGACCAATCAGTACTATTGGCTACGAAAAGCAATTCAATCCTTTTGTTGCCAGTAAAGCAGGTTAAGACCTGCTTTTTACTTTTATAGAGCATCTTTCATCAGTCAATTTTATTTCTTCTTCTGAGAAAAAATAAAGAGGATGTGAACCATGATGAAAGAAATCTATGATCGGTTAAAATTCATCGTCCTGTTGCGAAATATCAGATTGCGGTGAATCTTGAGTGGGCAGACGATAATCTTCATTTGCCCATGCCCCTAAATCAATCAGTTTGCAGCGCTCTGAGCAGAATGGACGATAGGGATTGTCTTCCCATTGACTGGGTTCACCGCAGCGTGGGCAAGGAAAGGTACGAGGCATGAGAAGCTCCTACAAAAGCGTTTTCGGGTAGGCATTTGGGCAAGCACTTGTTAGACTTGTGCCATTTTGTGAATAGTTTGATCTGATTATGCATCTTCGTCAATTTCAAGCCCAGCGTATGCAAGCGCCACGTGAGTTTCAAGCTATTGAAAATCAGCCTGTTTGTGTAGAAATCGGTGCAGGTAAAGGAAAACATGCGGTTTTGTTTGGCCAGCAGCAACCTCAATCCAAGCTGTATGCGATTGAACGAACTCGCGAAAAGTTTGAAGCGATGCAAAAACAGCATCAATTATCTAATTTAAACAATTTATTTCCAATCCATGCCGATGCATTACCTTGGATTACCCACGCGCTTTATCCTGCGCAGGTGGAGCAGTTCTTTATTTTGTATCCAAATCCTGAACCGCATAACCCTGCACAGCGTTGGCTGAACATGCCATTTTTCGAGTTCATTCTGTCTCGTTTACAGTTCGAGGGGCAAATCACTCTGGCCAGCAATATTCCTGAATATATTGAGGAAGCAGAGCAGCAGTTAAAAGAGATCTGGAAATTACCGTATGAGAAACAGGTGATTGCTTCTGACTCGGCACGCACACATTTTGAAGTCAAATATTTGGAGCGTGGTGAATTATGTCAGCAATTGATTATCCGTAAACCTGCTGATTACACCACCCGTTTTGATGACTTTATGCCGCTGTTGGGACAAAGCCATGCAGGCTAAGGTTGCCATTGTCGGGGCAGGGCCTGCAGGGCTGATGGCAGCCGAAGTGTTGAGCCTGTTAGGTTATGCGGTTGAAGTTTTCGAGCAGATGCCTTCTGCGGCACGCAAATTTCTGATGGCTGGCAAAACAGGGCTGAATATTTCCCATGCCGAAGCCTTACCTGAATTTATTCAGCGTTATGATCATGCGGATTGGCTCAAACCATGGCTGGAACAATGGGATGCGACTTGGATTCGTCAATGGATGAGTGGTTTAGGCATCGAATCTTATGTCGGTACATCGGGGCGGATTTTTCCTGTTGAAATGAAAGCTGCACCATTGCTTCGTGCATGGCTCAGACGTTTAGCCGATGCTGGTGTGGTGTTTCATTATCGACATCGTTGTGTTGGCATTCAGCCTGAGCAAGTGCTGTGTTTTCAGAACACTCAAACACCCGATGCTCCTGTGATTGAACAGAAATTCTCGGCGATTATTTTAGCCTGTGGTGCGGTGTCCTGGTCGCGTTTAGGTAGTGATGGTGCATGGCAAACATGGTTAAAACCTGAAGAAATTCAAACTTTCCAAGCCAGTAATGCAGGTGTGGAGCGTGCTTGGTCAAGCTATATGCAACCTGTGTTTGGTCAGCCTTTAAAGCGGGTCAAAGCTTGGGTAGATCATGCCGAGCAGGCCAGTCTGGGCGACATTGTGATTACCCAATACGGTCTGGAAAGTGGGCTGATTTATAAATTTAACCGCGATTTGCGCCAACAAACATCCATGCAGCTTTACTTGGATCTATTGCCCGAATTGACACAGGCTGAATTGGTTCAAAAGCTACAGCCGCATAAAAAACAGTCCATGGCAAATATCTGGCGTAAAGCGGGTTTAGATGCAGCAAAAGCCAATCTAGTTCGTGAGCTTGTGCCGAAAGCCTTGTGGCAACAACCTGAAGCACTCGCAGCTCACATCAAGCAACTGCCAATTGCGCTAACAGGTTTTCGCCCGATTGATGAAGCGATTAGCTGTGCAGGTGGAGTGAAGCAAGATGTTCTCAGTGATGCTTTACAACTCAAACAGCATAAAGGCATTTTTTGCTGTGGTGAAATGCTGGACTGGGATGCACCAACAGGCGGTTATTTGCTCACAGCCTGTTTTGCAACAGGGCGTGCTGCGGCACAAGGCGTGGTTGAGTTTTTAAGCTAAAGCCTACATTTTTTGTTATGCTGATGCCACGATAAATACAATCTGAAGGAAGAACAAATGTCTGAAACGATCTATCGTGGCAGCTGTTTATGCCAAGGCATTCAATACGAAATACATGGTGCATTGGTGATCTGGTCGAATGCCATTGCCAGCGTTGCCGTAAAGCCAATGGTAGTGCTTATGCAGTCAATGCCCCGATTCGTGTTGCAGAATTTAAAATTGTGCAGGGTGAACACTTACTGAAAAAATATCAGTCAACTGCAACGACACAACGTTGTTTTTGTAGTGAATGTGGTTCACCGATTATCAGCGTGAAAGCAGAAACTCCAGATTCTTATCGCCTGCGTATTGGAACACTGGATACGCCTTTACAACAAAAACCAACCATGCATATTTTTGCAGCATCAAAAGCGGAGTGGGATGAGATTTGTGATGCATTGCCACAGTATGCAGAACGCCCATAAAAAGATCGGGAAAAACGATTTTTCATGCTGATGAAAAATCGTCTAAGATAAGTTCATCTGGAGATGGCATTCCTCCTGTAACAAACCGCCATATCGGCTAATGATGCCTACGTCACCCTTCATCTAGACAGGGTACGTAGGTTCGTGTACGTACTCTGTCAGGAGTACTCCTATGCCTTACCCATTCTTTGCTTATGCTCTTTTAGATCTGTGCTAAAGGAGACAGATCATTATGTATTATTCACTCATTTCAATTGCCTTAGGTTCTGTCCTCGGTGCGTGGACACGCTGGTTTTTAGGCTTAAAACTCAATGCGATCTACCCAGAGATTCCACTTGGAACAGTAGCAGTCAATCTGATTGGTGGTTTTATTATTGGTTTTTCGATTGCCTTTTTTGCACAAAGTAGTCTGAGTCCAAACTATAAATTATTTGTCATTACAGGGTTTTGCGGGGCACTGACGACATTTTCAACTTTTTCTGCTGAAATTATGAGTTTGCTGCAAAATGGCAAACTCAGTCTGGCATGTCTGGCAATCTCGGTGCATTTGATCGGTTCATTACTGTGTACCTTTCTGGGAATGGCAGCACATCATTATTTGATCGCACAGGCTTGAATTGGAGGCAGATATGCAAGGCTATTTATTGCGTTTTTATACCGAACAGCAAGTGCAATATCGTGGCAAAGCCATGTACAAATGGTTACTGGCTGTTGCACAGCAATTTAAAATTCAGGGTGCAACAGTTTTGACTGCACTCGAAAGTGTTGGGCGACAAGGTGCAAACCATTCAAGTCGTTTTTTTGAGCTGGCAGATCAACCCATTCAGGTGGAATTGATTGTGACCGCTCAACAGGCAGATGAGTTGCTGGATTATTTACAGCAACAAGAGCTGTCCTTATTTTATGTCAAAATTCCTGTCGAATTTGGTTCGCTTGGGCAATTAACATAAAAGACTCGCTTAAAAGCCGAATGCTGGTCAGTGATGAAATTGACTGGCATTTAATTTTTAATTTTTAATTTGATGTGATGATATGTTTTGTGGTGATATTTTCACAACACTTTAGAAAAAAACTGGGGGCAATGAGTCCTGTGTATCAATCAGCTTTTCTTACGAGGTTTCGTTTCTTATTCGTAGAAACCAGAAAATAACATATATCTAAGTATTTATTTTTTATACTTATTCATAAATTAAGGAGATTATTGATCATCTCCTTAACTGATCAGTATTCAGCTGAGTGCCTATCTTTTAATGAAAGAGCGATACAGGATTATTTTGCTGCTAAAGCCTGACCTTCAAATTTAATCCCTTGCCAGCCATGCTGCATAAACTGACGGATGTTTTGATGGTCAGTGCTTTCAGGGGTTGCTAACACAGCAGCATAATGTTCCGCAAACAATGCAAGCGTATCTGCTGGGTTTAAGCCATTTAACTGTGCAAACGAAAAGACTTTGGCACTGCCTTGATTTTCAGTGCTGGCATTATGCTGGGCGCCATTTTGAAAAGCGGTTGGGGTATGGGTGTAATGCTGTTCGATGTAACTAATTACATCTGCAAATTTAGCTTGACCGTTTTTTAGTTGCTCTAACAGGGCTTGAGCCATAGTAACCTCGATGATTTTTCAAAATACAGCGAAGCATAGCATTGTTCTGGCACATAAAAAAAGAAGCCTAAAAGGAGGATGGATTTTAGGCTTCGCAATAAATTGAATTTCAATCGACTCGTTTAAAATCAGATCAATCAATTTTAAATAGATGGATTTATTGTAGAAGAGATTTATGACATGTTGTCAGGAATTAGCTCATTAAACAGGCTGTTGAGATCATCTTTTACCTTTAAATGCACCAGATTCCAGTAATGCCCTGTAAAAGTTCGGTTTAACATTAAGGTGTTTGGCGAAGGCTTAAAAATATCCCAATATTTTAAAGAAGCCTTCATGAGTAACATCCCATCATGATGTGCGCTGTTTTCTGCAAAGTCATAATGCTGGATTAACGGGCGTAATAGAATTTCTAACCAATCATGATACAACTCGTTTGGAAAGCGCTGCTTTTCGGTCAGGACTTGTAACTCGGTGAGTGCATTTTCCAGTTCGAGAATATTGCTCTGTCTGGCAGCATAGATTAGCTTTTTGAAATACTGGACCTGCTCAGTGCTGAGCTGTTTTACACCACCATAGTCATAAACCACCACACTGCCATCGGGACGAAATGCCAGATTGCCGGGGTGAGGGTCACAGTGAAAACGCTTTAAATAAAAAATTTCCTGTCCCATCGCAGTAAACAGGCGTTTGCCTAACTCATTACGCAACTCTTGTGACCATGTACTGGCATGCTCAATACTATCACCCGCTTCAAAGCTGAGGGTTAAAATATGCCGAGTCGAGTATTCCTTAAATACTTGTGGAATAATCACTTTTGAGTCTAATTTTTGATGGAATGCTCGTGCAATCTCAAGGTTTTGTGCTTCAAGTTCATAGTTGAGTTCATTGGCAAGGCTTTCTTGAATTTCACTAAATAACTGATCTTGCAAATCTTTATCAATTTTTAGCATTCCCATCATGCGTAGTGCCAGCCGAATCTGTTTCAGATCACTCTCACAGGCATGATCAACGCCAGGATATTGAACTTTGACCACCACATCTTGCCCGTTGTTTAGGGTCGCCCGATGTACTTGCCCAATTGATGCTGCGGCAAAAGGTGTTTCACTGAAGTGAGTAAATATCTTTTCAAGTGGTTGTCCTAGCTCAGACTCGACCTGCGCCCGAATTTCAGTAAAAGGCATGGCAGGGGCTTGGCGTTGCAATTTACTAATTGCTTGGGCAACTTCAGGTGGGAAAATATCTTTGTATTGCGAGGCAATTTGCCCCACTTTCATGACCGCACCTTTCATTTGCCCCAGAGTATCGGCAATTTGGATTCCAATTTCCTGAAAAAGTTTAGACTTGGCCGCATTTTTTTGGTTTTCATCAGCGTTTAGGCTGCGCAGGCTATTTGAAACTGTTTTGGTGGCAATGCTCGCTGTCATCCCTGCAAGTTTTAAAAAACGCCGAGTCGGGGAGTTTGCTGAATTTGCCATATTTAAAAAAACCTTATTGTTATACAAAATTAGATCATAGAGTGCTTTTCTGCCCAGTGTGATAGAAAATTGTTAACTTAAAAATGTTGTTCAGCTTGAATGGTACGTCCACGACCTGTTTTTTTGGCATGGTATAAAGCTTGATCAACACTGGTCAGCAGGTTGGTTAAATTACAGCATCCTTGCTCAATCAGTACGACGCCTGCACTGTAATTGAGTTTGATGGTCTGGTCCTGATATATCAATGGATGGTTTTGCAGGGTTGTTCTTAGTGTACGGTCAAATTCCATTGCTTCATCCAACGACGAAACTTTCATGATCAGTAAAAACTCTTCACCACCAAAACGTCCAACGGTCATATTTTGTTTGCGAGCAGAGCGCAGGAGTTGGCTAAAGTGAATCAGGGATTCATCGCCTGCCAAATGCCCCCAAGTATCATTAATGCTTTTGAAATGATCTAGATCCAGCATAAATACACAAAAAGGCAAAAGCTGCTGCTGACTTTGACTCTCTTCGAGCAGTTGTTCAAGCTGATGCAAAATTTCATCACGGTTAAAACACTGGGTCAATCCGTCTGTACTGGCACGGGTTTTTAGAATTTTTTCAGTTTTACGCTGCTCGGTAATATCAATGCCGAAATTTAAAGTGGTCTGGTCAGGCAGCAATAACTGCGCCCAAAGCGTGGTGAGCATATTGCCATCACGGTGTAGCGGGTTCCATTCTTTGAGTTTTTTTGAGCCTGTATTTTCTGTGGTTTGTTTTAAGACCCGATCTCGGTATTTTTTATCGGGATAGAACAGTTTTAGGGGTTGCTCAAATTGTTGTAATTCTTGTTTCGACCAGCCGAAGACCTGTTCACATTGTTTATTCCACATCACAATCCGTTGCTGTTCATCAAGCGCGTAAATCATGACAGGCGCATTATCGACAATATCTTGATAAAACTCGCTAATATTTAAAGAATGAAAAAAATTATTTTTAAAACTTGCCCGTTCTGAAAAGTACATACGGACAATGTTGAGAAACAACATAAACTCCATACTGGTGAACAGCGTCTGCGGTTGCGGTATTGTAAATTGTAAATATAAATAAATACTGGCCAGATTTTCACGCGTGGCGAGTTTAAAGGTTAGCTTTGAACAGTAATTCGATGCAGGGTTATTGGTTGGTGCCATCGCAATATGAGGATGACATGGCTTAAACTCGTGTTTGGAAATGTGCTGCTGGCTCTGAGTTTCTGAAAATGAGCTGTCAGGCGTGTTAAAAAAATGGCATTCATCCCAAAGGTGATATTGTTCAAATAACCATGCTTCACTGGTCTGTAGTTGTGCACAGCAATATTCTAAGAGCACACTGGGCGTAATACTTTGCTGAATCGCATCGGTCAGCTTGCTTACTAAGGATAAAAGCTCTGTGGAATCAAGAGTACGTATGGAGGTACTAGACATTCTAATTTATTTTGACCTAGACGAAAAATGTATTTATAGCCACGCATCCATGGATCTATTTCTATACAGTGATTGTAATGGATATATTTGTAATAATGAATAATATTTGTTCGTGTAAAAACAGTAGAAAGTGAATAGAGTCACAATCGTAATAATTATATATCTAACTTGTATATAAATAAAAGCACACAGAGTGTGGCTTTTATTTATATTTTACAGCAAAACTTATGCTTGACCTTCAGCAGCAGCCAGTTGCGCACGCTGCATGTTCGCTTCAAACTCAGCATCGAAGTTGATAGGAGTCAACAACAATTGAGGGAAGCTACCTTTAGTCACAAGGTCATTCACTGCTTCACGCAAGAACGGGAACAAAATATTTGGGCAGTATGCACCTAAAATGTAAGGAAGACGTTCATCTTCAATATCGCTAATCAGGAAAATGCCTGATTGAGTCACATCCACTAAAAATGCGGTTTCACCTGCATTCTGCGCTTCTACAACCACTTTTAATGAAACTTCATAGTGAGTTGGGTCAATTTTTTCTGCAGCAGATGAAAGATTGATATTTAATTCTGGTTGCCATTCTTGGGTAAAAACTTGTGCGCCAGGAACTTCAAAAGAAACATCTTTAGTATAAATACGCTCTAAAGCCAATTGAGCTTGTTGTTCTTCACTCATTTTAAGTTAAATCCTTCGTGTGATAGAAATTATGCCAGTAACTGGTCAAGTTTACCTTCACGCTCTAAAGCGTAAAGTTGGTCAAACCCACCAATAAATTGATCATTAATAAAAATTTGTGGCACAGTGCGGTGGTTGGTACGCTGCATCAATTCCACACGTACTTCAGGTGCTTCATTGGAAAGATTGATTTCTTTATATGCCACGCCTTTGCGTTCGAGTAACTGTTTTGCACGAATACAGTATGGGCAAACGGTTGTTGAATAGATTACTACTTCAGCCATCATATTCTCCTCAAAATTATTTTTTTGCTTTTACAAGTGGTAAACCTTGTGCTTTCCAGTTGGAAACACCGCCATCTAAACGATAGCTGTCAGCGTGCCCAACTTGTTGTAACGCACTTCCCGCAACCTGACCTAAATTGCAAATAAAGACCAATGGACGATCTGAGCCTTTTAATTCTTCAATATGGCTAGACAATTGGCTGTACGGAATGTTACGGCTACCGCTGATATGCCCCTCACGGAAATCTTTAGCATCACGTAAATCAATGAGAATGGCATTTTTAACTTTGACTAAAATACCAAGGGATTGTGGTGAGATTTTTCGACCGCTGCGTCGTCCTTCAAATACGAAAAACAATACGATAAGAACGGCAAGAATACCAAATAGAAAGGGGTGATTCCCCATGAATTCAAACCAACGTTCCACAATTCACCTTATAACCATCAGAAATTGAGCTAGAGTATAGCTTATATTAATAGTGATCAAAAACCTCGCTTCAAGGGTAAATCTCAACAAACTTAGTTTTTTTGTTGCGCTTCTTGAATCTCATCACATAAACGTAAAAAACTTTCCAGACGTCGCGGCAAAATTTCACCTGCATTGGCTGCCTGTCGCAGTGCACAGTTTTTCTCATGCTTATGCGTACAGTTACGGAACTGACAAGATCCGAGTAGATTGGCAATTTCAGGAAAACCCTGTTCAACCGCATCTAAAGTTAAATGCCACAAGCCAAATTCACGAATTCCGGGAGAGTCAATCAATGCACCTGTTTCACCAAAACTGATCAGACGGGTTGATGTTGTCGTATGTTGACCAAGCGCTGAGTTTTCCGAAATGATATTGGTTTTTTGTGCCGCTTCAGGCGCAATGATGTTAATCAGGGAGCTTTTTCCAACCCCAGATTGCCCAACAAATGCAACGGTTTCATTGTCTAAACGCTGTGCCAGCGCTGAAATATCGCCTGTTAGGCAAGTTTGCATGACTTCATAGCCTAAAGCTTCATACTCTGCGACCAGTGTTAAAATCGGGTCATTTTCTTTTAATAAGTCGGTTTTATTGAGTACCAGTAATGCTGGAATTTCGGCGTTCTGACATGCCACCAGATAACGGTCTATGAGCATTGGCGCAGGTTCAGGCAAGGCAGCAAATACAACCACAATCAAACTGACATTGGCAGCAACAGGCTTAACTTTATGATAACGGTCAGGGCGGGTCAGTAAAGACTGACGTGGATGAATGGCGGTAATAATGCCTAAACCCGTATTGGGGTCGGCCTGCCATTTGACCCGATCGCCTGTAACCAGCAATTCGAGGTTGGTACGTGTATGACAGCGCCAGACACTACCCAGTTCAATGGGTTTCCAGAAAGGTTCAGGTTCACCTTCAGCAACAGGCGGTTTTTCAGGGTGTGGTTCAGGAATTGATAATGCTTTGACTTCTAGCTGACGTCCATAATGTTGCACCACTAGGCCTTCGAGATCATTTGATGTATCAATATCTTCTTGGCGTGATTGATGCTGTTTTTGAATCCGTCGCTGTTGTTGCTCAGTTAAGCGACGTTTACGGATGAGAGCCATGCATATCCTAAAGACCAACACAAGAGAATGGCAAAAATAGCATGAAGCCCTGATGAATTACAGCGAAGTTGCAAGAAATTTGCTAAGATGAGAATTTTTAAACAGATAAGAATTGACTCGATGAGTAGCACCCCTGATACACGTTTAATTTGGATTGACCTTGAAATGACAGGTCTCGATACAGATAATGATCAAATCATTGAAATTGCAACAATTATTACAGATGATCATTTAAACGTGCTGGCGGAAGGGCCTGTGCTCGCGGTACATCAATCTGATCCAGTCATTAATGCAATGGATGAATGGAATACTCGTCAGCATGGGCAGTCAGGTCTTATTAATCGTGTACGTCGTAGTCAGCTCACGGCGCGTGATGCTGAAGTACAAACCCTCGAATTTTTGAAAAAGTGGGTCAATGCCAAATCATCGCCAATGTGTGGTAACTCGATTTGCCAAGATCGTCGTTTCTTACACCGTTTAATGCCTGAACTGGAGCAATTTTTCCATTATCGTAATTTGGACGTTTCTTCTGTTAAAGAGTTGGCGAAACGCTGGCGCCCTGAAATTATGTCTGGCCTGAAAAAAGAAGCTTCACATCTGGCTTTAGATGATATTCGTGATTCAATTCGTGAGTTGAAATATTATCGCGAGTATTTCTTCATTATGAACAAGTAATTTAGATGATTGACGTCTGCCAAGGCCTGTCTTTTCGATGACAGGCTTTTTTTGTGAAGATGGCATTGGTGGTGCGTCGCTGTATCTGTAAAAATATGGCCTTAATCTAGAAAATGCTATGTAAATACGCCAATATAGAGTTATCGGATGATTTTTGAGTGTCAGTCAAGTGAAACGAAATCACAGCAAATATTAATGGATTATTGTACTGGCATATAAATTGCTCCATTTGCAATAAACACTCAAATTTAAAGGATACTTAAGCCCGCAATAAATAGCATTCAATGCCATTTTATTGAGATGTATGGAGACAGTCAGGCAAGTTTAAGTCCCAGTCAACAATTAGCGATTTATTGGTTCAGTACACTCATTTTTTATTTCTGAACTTTATAAAAAGGCTGTTCACTTTATAGTTTCTTTGGTTTTCTAACTATTGAACCCTCTTGAAGAAAACTCTCAATCAAAAAGCAAATTCTAGATTTGGAGTCCGACATGCAAAAGATAGATAAACCTCTCATTTTAGAGGATGTTGAATATAAGCGAAGTATTCACCACCAACTCGATAAGGAATGGAGTTGGTTAAATCCTGAGTGTGCTGATATTGATCAACCTGCCAATTATTATGAAAGTTCACTGGCAGAATGGCATTCATTTGATACCTTAACGTCGGATCAGGAATGTGATGTTGTCGTGATTGGTGGAGGCCTACTTGGTTCATCTACAGCATTGCATTTGTCTGAACTCGGTATCGATACCATTTTGGTAGAAAAAAACCGAATTGGCAGCGCAGCTTCAGGGCGAAATGGTGGACAACTTACCCCAGGTTTGGCGCGCTGGGAAGCTTCCGAAATGCTGGAGCACATGAGTGTGGAAGATGCCAAAAAACTCTGGCGTTTTACCGCAGATGAAGCCATGCAGCTGATTGATGAGATTGCTGATAAATATGATTTAGCACTTGACCGCAAGCGGGGACATATCACAACAGCAGTGCATGAAGGGCACTTAATTGCGCTGACCCAAGGTGCAGATGCACGTAAGTTTCTCGGCGAAGATCACACAAAAATTATAGGGAAACATGAAGTACATAACTATGTGAACAGTGAAGCATATCATGGTGGGCTAATTGATAGCCTAGGTGGACAAATTCACCCGTTGGCACTGACTCGTGGTTTAATTTATGGCTTCTCTAAAAATGGTGGTCAGGTTTTTGAGCAGACAGAAGTTATAGAATTAAAAACGCAGGCTGATGGTGTTTATGTGCATACAACGCATGGCGTGATTAAGGCGCGTAAAAGTGTGGTTTTAGCTGTACATCATGCCTCGTTTAAATTACTTGAGTCGCATAATCATACAACCATTCCGTTGTTTACTTATGTCTGTACCACAGCACCTTTAGAAATTGATTTAAAAGAAATTATCCCATCGGGCTATGCCGTTTATGATACGCAATTTGCGCTTGATTTTTACCGTGGAGTGCCTAAAAACCGCCTGTTGTTTGGTGGAGAGGGTACAGGAAGATGCTGGAATCCACATCGTGCTTATCAATATTTGAAAAGACGGATTCAGTATGTCTTTCCACAACTTAAATCCGTTGAGCTGGATTTTGTTTGGAGTGGTGAAACTGATTTAACCTACAATGGTGCAACAGATTGCCGCAAGTTTGGTGAAACTTACCCGATTTATGCTGTACATGGCTGGAGTGGACATGGTGTTGCGCAAACTGTACGGATTGGGAAAGCCATCGCAGATGATTTTATTGGTATATCGCACGATTATGAAATGTTGACCAAAATTCCGCATAAAGACATGTTGTTTGGTCGTGAATTGGCGCCTTTAGCCATTCCTCTGGCAAAAGGTGCTTATGAAATTAATGCCTTTTTTAATCCAGCAAAACTGATTTCATTCTAATCGGAGCATAGAAACCTGCGGATGTATTCCAATTTTTAAGCTGGCTTAAAAGCAACAGGCTTTTTAAGTTACTGTGAATGCATCAAAATAAATGCAGCGAAGCCGCCACAATGGGCGGTTTTTGCATTATATGCAGATGCAGGGTTTTGTTTGGGATAGGCGTAGCCATGGTATTTAATTTATGGTTATTCATTGATTTTAAAAAATAAAATATACAAGTATCGTTACAAAAATACATCGTAAAATCTATATTCAATCAGCGTTAATGATTAAAATTGAAGGGTATCCATTTAAATATAACAATGAGTTCAATGATGCAAAGTAATAACCCTATTTTAACGCGCGTAGAAACCTACAGCGATTATCGGCACCCGATGACCATTCAGGGTGCTGTTAACAAGTCAGTCATGCTCACCTGTATTGCCGCAGGTTTAGGTCTCGTGTTCTTTTTCTACTGCGCGATGAGCATGAATTTTGGTTTAGCCAGTGTGGGTGCAATGGTCGGTGCCATTGGTGGTTTTATCTTGGCACTGATTACCACTTTTAAACCAGAAACAGCCCGTACACTCGCAATTCCTTATGCTTTGTTTGAAGGTGCATTTCTAGGAGGCATCTCCTTTGTGTTCCAAGCCAAATATCCTGGCGCACCATTACAGGCATTATTGGCAACTTTCGTCACCACACTGGTGTTGTTTGGTCTGTATAAAATGCGGATCATTCGTGCGACTGAAAAATTTAAGGCGATTGTGCTTTCAGCAACTTTAGCGATCTGTATTGTGTTCGTCGTACAAATGATGATGAGCATGATTTTTAGCTCAAGTATTCCTTATGTATTTGAAAGTAATGCATTAGGTCTGGGTTTTGCTGCATTTGTTGCAATTATTGCATCTTTAAATCTGATTTTAGACTTCGATTTGATTGAGAATGCCGCCGCTCAGCGTGCACCACAAGCGTTTGAGTGGACCTGTGCCATTGCTTTATTGGCAACTTTGGTCTGGATGTATATTTCATTTTTACGTCTGATCGGTATGTCACGCGATTAATGCACTGTATTTTTAAGAAAAAACGCACCCGAAATCAGGTGCGTTTTTTATGGGGAATCGTAAAAATAGGCGCATTATGCAATTTCTAAAAGTCTGAAGAATTGGCATTATGCATGTATAAATCATCTTGATGAGAGAAAATTCATGGCAGGACTATTAGCAGGAAAACGCTTTTTAATTGCTGGTGTTGCAAGCAAACTATCCATCGCATTTGGTATTGCTCAAGCCTTGCACCGTGAAGGCGCTGAATTGGCATTTACCTACCCAAATGAAAAACTAAAAAAACGTGTGGATGAATTTGCTGAGCAATTTGATTCAAAATTGGTGTTTCCTTGTGACGTTGCTGTAGATGCAGAGATTGATCAAGCTTTTGCTGATCTTGCAAAGCACTGGGATGGTTTAGACGGTGTGGTTCACTCAATTGGTTTTGCGCCAGCGCATACTTTAGATGGTGACTTTACTGACGTGACGGATCGTGAAGGTTTCCGTGTTGCGCATGACATTAGTGCATATAGCTTTATTGCGATGGCACGTGCAGCTAAGCCGTTGTTACAAGCACGTCAAGGCTGTTTGTTGACATTGACTTATCAAGGTTCTGAACGCGTAATGCCAAACTACAACGTGATGGGCATGGCAAAAGCATCTTTGGAAGCGGGCGTACGTTATTTGGCATCAAGCCTTGGTCCAGATGGCATTCGTGTAAACGCAATTTCAGCAGGTCCAATCCGTACTTTGGCGGCTTCTGGGATCAAATCTTTCCGTAAAATGTTAGATGCGAACGAAAAAATTTCTCCGCTTAAACGTAATGTAACCATTGATGAAGTCGGTAATGCAGCATTGTTCCTATGCTCACCTTGGGCTTCAGGTATCACTGGCGAAATCATGTATGTGGATGCAGGTTTCAATACCGTAGGTATGAGCCCTGAGATGATGGGTAACGACTAAGCATCTTGTCCTGAAAAAAGCACCTTAGGGTGCTTTTTTAATCTCTGTTGCAGCGATATTTTGCAGAGGCGAGCCACCGAGAGCCTGCATCAGTGTGACATAGGCATTGTATTGATTTTTTCGGGTTTGTAACAAGGCAATGCGTGCATTCCGGGTAATTTCTTGCGCATCGAGCACATTTTTCAGTGCAATGGCCCCATGACGATAACGTATTTCATTTAGGTGTTCACTTTTTTCAGCCAAACCGAGCGATTTTTCCTGAAAGCGGATTTGTTGGTCGAGTTCGGTTCGTGCAGACAGCGCATTTTCAACGTCGCCAAATGCTTTATATAAGGTCTGACGATAATTCAAAATACTTTTTTCATAATCCAAATCACTGATTTTAATATTTCGTTTCATGTCGTTGAATTGCAGGAAAGGAAAACTGAGATTTGAACCCAAGGTCAGTACAGAATTTTTCAGTAATTCGGTTAAGGACGTACTGCTTGATCCCAGTGCCCCCGTTAAGCTGATGGAAGGATAATAGCTAGCTTTCATTGCATCTTTGTTGGCCAAAACCTTGCGTAATCGTAGTTCTGCAGCACGTAAGTCTGGGCGGCGCGACAGCAGTTCAGCAGGTAAGCCTGCAGAAATAGGCGGTAAGCTCGCAACAGGTAAATGTTGTGGTTCAACAAGGCTCAACTGCTGCACGGGCTGATGCAGCAACACGGCCAATGCAGTCCGGGTTTCAACACGCTGCTGTTGAATCTGGCTTAAATTGGCTTTTTGACTTTGTACCGATTGTTCTGCCTGTGTGAGTTCCAAGCCAGATACCGCACCTGCACGGTACTGTATTTGAACCAGTGCAAACAATTTTTGTGTACTGTTTAAACTTTGCTGTGCGCTGCTATAAAGGTCATTTAAATAACCTAATTGCCAGTACAAGGTTGCAGTGGTCGCAATTAAAGTTTGTGCTGTTGCTTGTAGATCCTCAGTTGTTGCAGCAGCTTCCCATTGAGCAGCTTCCGTCTGGCGGGCAAGTTTGCCGAATAAATCCAACTCATAGCTGACCCCAGTTGTTAATGTGATCCCTTGCGAGTTCTGCTGACCAGAATTCAGGTCAATATTATGTCCGGCAGCAATATCCGCATTAACCCGAGGTAATTCCTGATTGCGAGCCAAGCCCGCCTGTAAACGTGCTTGTTGCAGCGTTATGCCGGCAACAGCCAGATTGCTATTGCGCTGAATGACCTGTTCAACCAGCTGGTTGAGTTGCGCATCAGCAAATAACGTCCACCATTGATCAGCATACTGGTTGGCATTGAGCTGCTGATTTTGGCTTTTTTCATATTGAAACTTTTCCGGAATCTGCACTTTAGGTTGTTGATAGGGTGTTTGAATCACAGCTGCACAGCCGGAAAATGTCCCCGTCAGTAGAACTAGTGCAGTCATTCGAATCATATTTTGATGCATAAATAAGCCCTATTCTCGTGACAGTGCTGTCACCGGATCAAGTTGCGCAGCATTCCGCGCAGGCAAGAAACCGAATAACACGCCAATCAGGGTGGAGCAGACAAAAGCTGCAATAATCGAAGTGAGTGAGTACGACATTTGGAAGGTGTTGCCAGAAAAATGACCAAAAATTTGCCCAATGGCAAGGGATAGTAATACCCCCAGAACCCCACCGAGGATACAAACCAAAATAGCTTCAATCAGGAACTGTTGCAAAATATCGCTTTGGCGTGCGCCAACCGCCATGCGCACCCCAATTTCCTGTGTCCGTTCGGTGACGGAAACCAGCATGATGTTCATTACACCAATACCGCCAACGACCAGTGAAATCACGGCAATGGTAGACACCAGCAGGGTCATGGTTTGAGTAGTATTTTCAATCGTTTCACGAATGCTGTCGACATTCTGGGTGAAAATATCCTGTGCACCATGGCGTTGTATCAGTAAACTCAAAATGGCATTTTCTGCTGCGGCACTCGGGTATTCATCTTTAATGCGGACAATAATGCTACGCACATTGGCCTGTCCCATCATTCGGCTAAGAACTGTCGAATAAGGCAGATACACATTCAGAGCGTCTGAATTTCCCATCACGGTTTTCTGTGTCGAGACCACCCCAATAATCCGGCTCGGGACATTGCCGAGCAGAATCACCTGACCTAAAGGGTTTTGACCGTCACTGAAAAAAGTATCGCGAGTATTGGTGTCAATGACCACATCCTGAGTCCGTTCTGTGATGCCTTGCTTATCAAAAGGTTGTCCAGATTCAAAGGTCAGACCTCGGACATCAAAGAATTGCTCGCTGACACCATTAATGGTTGCTGAAGCATCCATTTCTTTATAACGAATGGTCATATTGGTCGAGACGCTGGGACTGACAGCCTGCACATAAGGCTGGTCTGCCAGCGCATCAGCATCGGCAGGAACGAGCGTTTTATTCTGGGCGGTTTTAGAATTGTCACCAAAGCCGCGACCCTGAAACACCGTAATGGTGTTCGTGCCCAGACTGCTAATGTTGTCCAGAATCTTTTTCTGTGAACCATTGCCCAAGGCAACAACCGAAACGACTGAGGCAATCCCGATAATAATGCCCAGCATCGTCAGAAAAGTTCGTGTTCGGTGGGCACTCATGGCAAAGACGGCCATACGGAAGGCTTCATTTAAACGGTCAAGTACAGAGCGCCATGCAG
This sequence comes from Acinetobacter sp. ANC 4636, assembly GCF_054454555.1. Classification (NCBI taxonomy): domain Bacteria; kingdom Pseudomonadati; phylum Pseudomonadota; class Gammaproteobacteria; order Moraxellales; family Moraxellaceae; genus Acinetobacter; species Acinetobacter sp. ANC 4636. The sequence goes on from NZ_JBTKVD010000006.1 coordinate 120,386, forward strand.
AAATTTTCTTTTGTTTGTTACGATTTAATGTCTGGATTTGTTCTGACTCACTTTCGGGAATATTGGGCTGGTCTGAAATGATTTTCCCGTCACTGATTTCAATAATCCGTGTGGCATTTTTAGCCACGGTATGGTCGTGGGTGACCAGAATCATGGTGTGACCCTGAGCATTCAGTTCGCGTAAAATCCGCATCACTTCAATGCCGCTGTTTTTATCGAGTGCACCGGTTGGTTCATCTGCCAGAATGACATCACCACCGTTCATTAATGCCCGTGCAATCGAAACCCGTTGTTGCTGACCGCCTGAGAGCTGGCTCGGATGGTGATGTAACCGTTCACCTAAACCTAAATTAGTCAGTAATTTGCTGGAGCGTTTACGTCGTTCAGCAGCATCTACACCGGCGTAAATAGCAGGAACTTCGACATTTCCCGCTGCGGATAAATCTCCGAGTAAATGATAACGCTGAAAAATAAAACCAAAATATTCACGCCGCAGTGCAGCGAGTTCATCGGGCGTGAGCGTATTGGTTTCACGACCTTGAACCTTGTAGCTCCCCGAGGACGCTTTGTCGAGACAGCCTAAAATATTCATTAAAGTGGATTTACCCGAACCAGATTGCCCGACAATAGCCACCAGTTCACCTGGATATATTTTTAAATCAATACCCTTGAGAATCTGCACCGTGCCTTCTCCGGCTGGAAATTCACGGGTCAGATTTTGGACTTCAAGTAATGGTTCTGGCTGAATAGCTTGCATTACATTAGTCTCGCAGCTGTGCGGGTACTGCTTTTAGCGGCATTGTTAGAGGTGTCCGAGGTATCCCCTAGTACCACCTGATCACCTTCTTTGAGACCACGTAAAATCTGGGCATTGACCCGATTGTTCAAACCGATAAGGACTGACTGAGGGTGGGTCGAGCCATCAGCTTGAACGACTCGAACCGTTGCCAGACTGACCTGACCGCTCTGTAGCAGCTGTTTTTCTGCCGTTGTTAACTGCAGTGGTGTAGCCGATGTTTTGGCGTTACTGGTCTGGCTATTTTTCTGCGTTTTTGGGCGATTTTTACTTTGTAATGCAGCAGCAGGAATGGTCAGAACATTTTTAGCATTGGCAAGTACGATAGACACTTGGGCTGTCATATCGATACGTAACTTGTTGTCCGGATTAGGCACATCAAACAGGGCATTGTAGTAGATTGCGCTGCTGCTGGTTGTGGTGGTTGATTTCGAGTTGTCTTCGGTGTTGATGGAATCAGGCGCAGGTTCAATCTGGCGTAATTTTGCGTAATGTTTTTGCTCGCTATTGCCTAAGGTGGTGAAGTATACGGTCTGCTCTTCCTTGACCTTCATGACGTCTGCTTCAGAAACCTGTGCGCGCACGGTCATGATGTCCAGTTGTGCCAGTTTAACAATGGTTGGTGTGCTTTGATTGGCATTGACGGTTTGACCTTCATCCGCCACGATGGCGACTACCGTGCCATCTAAGGGTGCGACAATCCGAGTGTAATTCAGGTTCTCACGGGCAGTGGCCAGACTGAGTTTTGATTGTTCGATTTGTGCCTGAGTGGCAGCAATGTCGGCCTTGGCGGTACGGTAATTGGCTAAAGCTGTTTCTAGGTCTGCCTTGGAACTGGCATCCTGAGCATACATGGCCTGCTGGCGCTGATATTCGGCATCTACCTTGGCCAGATTGGCTTCCTTGATGGCAAGTTGTGCCTGTAGGTTTTTGATATTGGCTTCGGCTGTTTTTAAGTCGTTTTGTTGCCGAATCGAGTCAATTTGGGCAATCAATTGTCCCTGTTTGACATGGTCACCTAGCTGGACATACATTTTTTTGACCTGTCCGGAGGCCTGTGCGCCCACACTGACCATTTGCTTGGCTTCGAGTGTGCCTGTTGCTAGTACCGCATCTTCAAGATCGGTATGGGTTGCTGTTGCAGTAATATACTGTGGCTGAGTCTGTTTGGGTTTGAAATACCACCAACTGGCTGTGGCACATGCAATCAAGAGGATTGCCAAGGTCATCACTTTGACAGATTTTTTTATTTGCATGGGCGTTTGAAAAAAATTAAAAAATATTTTTAGTATAAGAGTGAATGAGGGGAAAAAATGCGGTTTTTAGCGCTTTATTACAGTGATTTTGTTAACCGTCAAACAGTTGCTTGCCGCACAGTTCAGCAACCGCTTGCAAGCATAAATGCTCAGCATTTTCTTCAGAGATACCTTTAATTGCCGCATCAATTCGTAACAGTAAGTCTGACCAGCCTAAAAAACGCTGGGGAGATAAACGCCGTAAAGCCTGCTGATAGTAAGATACGCGCGTTTTCCAAATACCGAGTTGCAGGGCATTTTGTGGCTGCTCATACAGTTGCATGAGTAAACGCATTTCTTTACTGATTGACCATAAAATTAGACTCATGGCTTCGCCCGTTGCCAGTAAATACTGATAAATTTTTACAGATTGGGCCAAATCACCTTGTAGCATACTGTCATTGAGATCATACGTGCTATAACGTGATTGATCTTGTAAACAGGCATATAGCTGATCAATACCAATATGTTGCAAGTCAGGGAAGGTATCACTGACTCGAATCAAACTGTTTTTGGCAGCAAGCAGGTTATGTTCATGATGCTCAAGCAACCATTGCCAAGCATCTTGAGTCAGGGTGATTCCCAGTTTTTCGGCTTCAGTCGTTAAAATCCGTTGACGGTCTTGTGGATAGTTAGCCTGTAAGGAAACCAGTACACCATTGGCTTCGATGGTTTGAAAGAAGCTGGATTTTAAACTTTGAGTATCTTGCTTGGGCATGACCACGACAAGCAGGTTTTGCTCATTATATTGCAAATATTCTTTGAGTAACTTTAAGCTCGCTGCATCGGGTTTAATATTGCCATGTGCTTCAATCGCCAGTTGTTGAGAAAAGAGTGACAGGCTATTTAAGGCATTAAAGACATTTTTCCAGTCCTGAACATTTTGAATTTCATAGCGTTGTCGTTCAATTTCCTGACTTTGCCAATGGCGGCGCAGCGCATCTAGCAAGTTTTGTTCAAGCAGAGGTTCCTGACCATGCATGACCCAAGCCCCTTGTGCTTCAGTCACGCGTTTGAGGGCTTGGAGATAATCGAGTTTCATAACAACACTGAGTTAAGGTGTTACAGTGGGCGTAGAAGCAGGTGCAGGTTGAAGGTGTGGAATGCGATTGGTTGCAATCTGACGAGCCATTTGCTGAGCAACATCATCAATCAAGAGGCTAATCACGGCATCTTGTTCATTATCATCCACGTTTACACTGGCAACATTGTATTGATAGCTTTTTACACCATTAATGCTTCGTGGTGTTGTGACAGGGCGACCTTGCGCATCTTCAATCTGGAAGGTTACATTTAAATATAAAATAACCTCAGCTACACGACCGCTGAGTTTTTGACGGCGATAATGATAATCCAAAACGTGTAGTGTATAAGCTTCTTTGGCATCATCAAATTGAATGCCATATCCTGATAAATAGCTTTTAAGCTTGATTTCTAATGTGTTCTTTTGAGGAATTATATTGTTATTGCTGTCGGTTACATGCATGGCTTCACTTGGCAAGTTCAGCTTCATGTGTGTGTAATCGACAGGAATTGAGGTCGGGCTGAGGCCTCTTAAATGAAAGCCACAGCCGACTAAGCTTGCACTTAGGCCAAGAGTTAAAACGACAGATGCTAAACGTGGGACTAAGTGCATGCGTATTCCTCAAATAATTAAACGACTAAGTTCACCAATTTGTTTGGCACAACAATTTCTTTTTTGGTCTCACCTGTCAAGAATTGCTGTACTTCAGGTAAAGCTTTGGCTTGTGCCAATAAATCTTCTTTAGAAATATCGACGCTCACTTCTAATTTACCACGAAGTTTACCATTCACTTGTACCACAATCGTTTGTGTATTACGGGTCAATGCTGACTCATCTACACTTGGGAACGCAGTTGTGGTTAAGTCGATGCCAAACTGAGCCAAAACGGTTTGGCTTAAATGCGGTGCAAATGGAGCAAGTAAAGTCAGTAAAGTAATCACTGCTTCACGTGCAACCGCCGCATCATTGTCAGATTTTACTTCAAACTTGGTAATCGCATTCAGCAATTCCATTTGTGCTGCAATCGCCGTATTAAATGCGTAACGACGTTCAATATCATCACTCACTTTGGCAATCGTTTCATGTACTTTACGACGCAAGTCTTGTGCTTCTTTAGATAAATTGGCTTTATCCAGCTCAACAGTTGCATAGCCTTGTTCAAAGAAGGTACTGCTTAAACGCCATACACGTTTCAAGAAACGGTTTGCACCTTCAACACCTGCATCTGACCATTCAAGAGATTGATCTGGTGGAGCAGCAAACATCATAAACACACGTGCTGTATCTGCACCGTATTGGTCAATAATGGCTTGAGGGTCAACGCCGTTATTTTTCGACTTTGACATTTTTTCCTGACCGCCAATGATCACAGGCTGACCATCTGCCAGATATTTTGCAGACAGGATACGACCTTTATCATCACGCTCAAGTTCAACATCAGCAGGGTTAAACCATGTTTTCTTGCCAGATGCATCTTCACGGTAGAAAGTGTCAGCTAATACCATGCCTTGAGTGAGCAAGTTTGCAAATGGTTCGTTGCCTTGTACCACACCTTCATCACGCATCAATTTGTGGAAGAAACGCGCATAAAGTAAGTGCAAGATCGCATGTTCTACACCACCAATATACTGGTTTACAGGCAACCAGGTTTGCGCTGCTTCAGGCTTGATCATGCCATCGGTGTAATCAGGAGAAGCATAACGCGCATAATACCAAGACGATTCAACGAAGGTATCTAGGGTATCAGTTTCACGTTTTGCCGCTTTGCCACAACATGGGCAAGTGGTTTCATAGAACTCTGGCATTTTTGCCAATGGGTTACCTGAACCATCAGGAACGACATCGGTTGGCAAAATCACTGGAAGTTGCTCTTCTGGAACAGGAACTTGACCACAGTCGTCACAGTTGATCATTGGGATTGGGCAACCCCAGTAACGCTGACGAGAAACACCCCAGTCACGTAAACGGAACTGAACTTTTTTATTGGCCAATGTTTGTGATTCTAACTTAGCAAGGAAAGCATCAAATGCACCTTGGAAATCTAAACCGTCAAATTCACCTGAATTAACAAGTTTGCCTTCTTTAGAACCGTACCATTCTTGCCATTGGGTTGCATTGAACTCGGCATCATCTTTGCCTTGAGCATCAATAACTTGTTTAATTGGCAAGTTAAATTTATTGGCAAATTCAAAATCACGTTCGTCATGTGCAGGAACAGCCATGACTGCGCCAGAACCATAGGTCATTAACACATAGTTGGCGATCCAGACTTCAACATTTTCACCCGTCAATGGATGCTTCACAAACAAGCCAGTCGCACGACCTTTTTTCTCAGCGGTTGCCAAATCTGCTTCGGCAACTGAACCATGGCGACATTCTTCAATAAAATCGTTCAATTCAGGGCGAAGTTCAGCCGCTTTTTTCGCTAAAGGATGGTCTGCTGCAACTGCAACGTAAGTTACACCCATTAAGGTATCTGGGCGAGTGGTATACACCATCAAGCTGTCAGCATAAATGCTTTCATCGGCAGAAGGGAAGATGATTTCCATACCTTCCGAGCGACCAATCCAGTTACGCTGCATGGTGAGAACTTGTTGAGGCCAGCCAGCTTTTAATTGTTCTAAATCATCTAGTAATTCTTGCGCATAGTCAGTAATACGGAAGTAATACATTGGAATATCACGTTTTTCAACCAATGCGCCCGAACGCCAGCCGCGACCATCAACCACTTGTTCGTTAGCAAGTACAGTTTGATCGACTGGATCCCAGTTTACAGTTGAAGATTTACGGTAAATCAGACCTTTCTTATAAAGCTGAACAAATAACCATTGTTCCCAACGATAGTATTCAGGGGTACAGGTCGCGATTTCACGATCCCAGTCAATCGCAAGCCCTAAGCTTTTTAGCTGATTACGCATGTAATCAATATTTTCAAAGGTCCATTTCGCAGGGGCAACTTTGTGGGCAATTGCTGCATTTTCCGCAGGTAGACCAAAAGCATCCCAACCCATAGGTTGTAGAACTTGTTCGCCTTTTAAGCGGTGGAAACGGCTAATCACATCCCCAATTGTATAGTTACGCACATGACCCATATGCAGCTTACCGCTTGGGTAAGGAAACATAGACAGAATATAGCGATGCTTGCCTTCTACTGTGTCAGCAACTTTAAAGACTTTACGATTTTCCCAATCTTGTTGGACTTGAGGTTCAATCGCACTGGCTTGATATTCAGGGTCAATATGAGGTGTAGTCATAAACGTAATAAGAACAATGTGGAAATAGTTTGTCGCAAAGCATAGCGCAAAATGCACCTAAAAGTGAATTTTGCGCAAGAAAATCTCGTCTGTCTATCCATAAATACGAGAAAACAGCGGTCAAATTTATGAATTACTGTGCTTTAGGTGCGCTTACGGGTAAATTTTCTTGATTATTGAGAGGTGCTTGCTGATTTGCTGGTTGATTTTGAGTCGATTGAGCATGATTTGTTGCAGGTTGTGACGTATTTTTCTGAGGCATATTATTGTTATTCGTATTTGTTGTTGATGGGGTAGTTGCCCAACCATGCGTTTGAATTTTACCGCGAGTTTTTACACCTTTAGCTTTGGGTGGGGGTGTAGTGGTGTAATGAGTCGAACCGTGAGCATCAACCCACTTATAGTAATCTGGCTGAGCCGAACTGATCTGGCTTAACCCCATTAAGCCCAATCCAATCATATTTGAGATCGTTATTTGTTTTAGCGTTTTCATAGAAACCCTTGTTGATTTTAAATAGTCACACGCCCTAAATTTTAGCGTGTTTTTTGACTGAAAATATGAATTTCTATGGTCAAATCAGGATTAACTTCAGATTTTTTATCTTCAGATAAACGGTGAGTATGTCTGTGGCACTAAGCAATTTGTGAAAAAACACATAGAAGTCTTGACAATCGGGAATGAAACAAGAAAAATGCTACACTTATTTATCTGATCACCCTTCGGATAAGTAAACGAATTGTGCAATAGGCATATATCCTCTAGCCGAGCTATATGTTGAATTAAAGATATGTTTATCCCAGCATGTTTTTACCTTAAAGATGCAGTATTTACAGCTTATATCGCTGTTGCATCTGATTTTTATCCTATTGCAGCGCCTAGGCGTGAAATTTGTGCTATAAGAGTACAGTTTGTATGAATTAAACACTATGTAATGTCTCCCATTACATGGAAAAAAGATATTTAGGGTGAATCACGTTGGAACTTCTATCTGGTGGTGAAATGCTCGTTCGTGCACTTGCGGACGAAGGTGTTGAACACGTTTTTGGATATCCTGGTGGCGCAGTTTTGCACATTTATGATGCGCTATTTAAACAAGATAAAATTCAGCATTACCTAGTACGCCATGAACAGGCTGCTGGGCATATGGCAGATGCATATTCGCGCGTCACAGGCAAAACTGGGGTCGTACTTGTTACTTCAGGTCCCGGTGCAACCAATACTGTTACACCAATCGCGACAGCCTATATGGACTCGATTCCTATGGTGATTCTGTCTGGACAAGTTGCTTCTCATCTTATCGGGGAAGATGCTTTCCAGGAAACAGATATGGTGGGTGTGTCACGTCCAATCGTGAAACATAGCTTCCAAGTCCGTCATGCAAGTGAAATTCCTGGCATTATTAAAAAAGCATTTTATATTGCTGCAAGTGGCCGTCCAGGACCTGTTGTGGTTGATATTCCAAAAGATGCAACCAATCCAGCAGAAAAATTTGCTTACGAATACCCTGAAAAGGTGAAGATGCGCTCTTATCAGCCACCTTACCGTGGACATACTGGGCAAATTCGTAAAGCAGTTGAAGAGTTGCTCTTGGCAAAACGCCCAGTCATTTATAGTGGTGGTGGGGTTGTACAAGGTAATGCAGCTGAGTTATTGACTGAACTTGCACATTTACTGAATTATCCAGTTACCAATACCCTCATGGGCTTGGGTGGTTTCCCTGGAACTGATCCTCAGTTTATCGGGATGTTGGGTATGCATGGCTGTTATGAAGCCAATATGGCAATGCACAATGCCGATGTGATTTTTGCAGTAGGCGCACGTTTTGATGACCGTGTCACCAATAACCCTGCAAAATTCTGCCCAAATGCCAAAGTTGTGCATATTGATATTGATCCTGCGACCATTTCGAAAACCATTTCAGCGCATATTCCAATTGTGGGTGCAGTTGAACCTGTATTGCAGGAAATGTTGAGTCAGTTGAAACAGCTCAACATTTCTAAGCCAAACTCAGAGTCTTTAGCTCAGTGGTGGAACCAGATCAATGAATGGCGTCAAGTTCATGGTCTGAAATATGCTCCTGCGGTTGACGGTGGTATGAAGCCGCAACAAGTGGTTGAAACTTTATATAAAATCACTAACGGTGAGGCGATTATTACCTCTGACGTTGGTCAGCATCAGATGTTTGCTGCGCTTTATTATAAGTATGATCAGCCACGTCAATGGATCAACTCTGGCGGTTTAGGAACGATGGGTGTGGGTCTACCATATGCCATGGCTGCGAAGCTTGCAAAACCTGAACGGCAAGTGGTATGTATCACAGGCGAAGCTTCCATTCAGATGTGTATCCAAGAGCTTTCAACCTGTAAGCAATATGGTTTAAACGTTAAGATTCTATGCTTGAATAACCGTGCGCTTGGTATGGTAAAACAATGGCAAGACATGAATTACGAAGGTCGTCACTCAAGTTCGTATGTTGAATCATTGCCAGATTTTTCCAAGTTAATGGAAGCTTATGGACATGTAGGTATTCAAATTAATCATGCTGATGAGCTAGAAGCCAAACTTGAAGAAGCGATGGCGATTAATGATAAATGTGTGTTTATTAATGTGATGGTTGACCGCTCTGAGCATGTTTACCCAATGCTGATCGCGGGTCAGTCTATGAAGGACATGTGGTTACATAAAGGGGAGCGTACAAAATGAGACACATTATTTCTGTACTCATTGAAAATGAATCAGGTGCGCTTTCTCGTCTAGTCGGTTTGTTTAGTCAACGTGGCTATAATATTGAAACTTTGAATGTTGCACCAACTGAAGATCCAACATTATCGCGTTTGACTTTAACCACGTATGGTGATGACCATAAAATTGAGCAAATTACCAAACAACTGAATAAACTGATTGAAGTTGTGAAAGTGGTGGATTTGAGCGAAGGTTCGCATATTGAACGCGAATTGATGCTGATTAAAGTTAAAGCGTTGGGCGCAGCGCGTGATGAAATCAAGCGTACATCAGATATTTTTCGTGCCTCAATTGTAGATGTAACGCCAACGACTTACACCGTTCAGATTGTAGGAACAACGGATAAACTTGACGGTTTTATTGATGCTTTAGCTGAAAATACCATTTTGGAAGTGGTACGTTCAGGCGTGTCAGGTATTGCGCGCGGCGAAAAAGTATTAACGGTTTAAAAAAGATTTTACTGGAGAACACAAATGCAAATTTTTTACGATAAAGATTGTGACTTATCTATCATCCAAGGCAAAAAAGTAGCAATTATTGGTTACGGTTCACAAGGTCATGCACACGCATTAAACCTTAAAGACTCAGGTGTAGATGTAACTGTAGGTCTACGTGCAAACTCTGCTTCTTGGAAAAAAGCAGAAAATGCAGGTCTTAAAGTTGCTGAAGTTCCTGCAGCGGTTGCTCAAGCTGACTTGGTAATGATCTTGACTCCAGATGAGTTCCAATCACAACTTTATCGTGACGTGATTGAGCCAAATATCAAAGAAGGCGCAACGCTTGCGTTTGCTCATGGCTTCTCTATCCTTTATAACCAAGTTGTTCCACGTAAAGACTTGGATGTCATCATGGTTGCACCAAAAGCACCTGGTCACACAGTACGTTCTGAATACCAACGTGGTTCAGGTGTTCCAGATCTAATTGCTATTCACCAAGATGCTTCTGGTAATGCACGTAACGTTGCGCTTTCTTACGCTTCAGGTGTAGGTGGTGGTCGTACAGGTATTATCGAAACTTCATTCCGTGAAGAAACTGAAACTGACTTGTTCGGTGAGCAAGCGGTTCTTTGTGGTGGTGCGGTTGAATTGGTGAAAATGGGCTTCGAAACTTTGGTTGAAGCTGGTTATGCACCAGAAATGGCTTACTTTGAATGCTTGCACGAACTTAAATTGATCGTTGACTTGATGTTCGAAGGCGGTATCGCAGACATGAACTACTCAGTGTCTAACAACGCTGAATATGGCGAATATGTGACTGGTACTGAAGTAATTAACGAACAGTCTCGTGAAGCAATGCGTAATGCATTGAAACGCATCCAGTCTGGTGAATATGCAAAAATGTTCATCCAAGAAGGTGCATTGAACTACCCATCAATGACTGCTCGTCGTCGTCAAAATGCTGCACACGGTATCGAAGTGACTGGTGGTAAATTACGCGCGATGATGCCTTGGATTCAAGCAAACAAAATCGTTGATAAAGAGAAAAACTAAGTTTTAGCTCGATCAAACATAAAAAAACCCTGACTTTGAGTCAGGGTTTTTTTATTGCCTACCATAGGAGTAGGAGGGCTTCGCCTAACTTTATATTGTGCTGCTCAGGCTTGATAGCACAGCATGTTGCTTAAGGTTTGCTCAGAGGCAGTGTCTGGGTTGAATTTTAAAAGTGTGAAATAAGTCTCATTTTTTTGGAAAATTATGATTTTTTTTGAAAAATATGGACCTTATGTGATTTTATTTTAATTTTGTGTGTTGAAATGTATTTCTTATAAAAAATTTAACAATACTGTATATATGTGATTTTTCTATTTAAAAAAATAAGGGTAAGACCCTATATTTTTTATATTTAAAAAAATAATATATCAACCACTCTAGTATTTATTTAAGTTATATTTAAATAAGTAAAATAAACAAAGAATTATAATGAATAACTATGTATTCAGCATTGGAACATGAACTTTACCATTTTTTTTATGATTTAAAAAAAAGAATATAAGCTTTTACTCAGCACTTATAAAACTTTAACTCTAAATTTTATAAGAGACTTAAGATTTTATAATTGCGAATAAATAAAATAAGGGAGATAGGTTATGAATATAATGATGAAAACATTATTATCTGCTGCAGCATTAACTGCTTTTACAGGAGTTGCTCATGCTGGTAATCAAGAATGTGATACAGGAACAGGGACTTCTAAATGTCACGACACAATTCCAATTGAGTTAGTTGTAGCAAAAAAATGTGTGCTAAGAGCTGATGATAAAATTACTGTGGACAGTAAAACTGGTGTGGGCACTGGTTCATTTTGGGTTGGTTCTAACGCTAATTATAACTTACTTGTCAATACTACTTATCATGGTCAGACAGGTGCTACAGGTACAGATGAAAGCTACTTGAAAGGCAGTGGTAGTAATACTACAACTATTCCGACAACAGTAACAACTAAACGAGGAACAACCAGTATTAACCTTGGTGTGGCAAAAACTGGTGAACCTATGGCTCTAACCACAATGAATCAATATAGTGTTACAGTGAAAACTAAAAACGCGATCGGGTCTGTTTTAGCAGATAAATATAGCGATCTCTATAGTATTGATGTCTATTTCTAATCATATATCTAAAAGAGCTCTACTAAATGTAAGTTTGGTAGAGCTTTTTAATAAAAAAATATCAGTTATTTATAAAATGGAAATTTTTTATATTATAGGGATGGACTAGATATGAGAAAAATAGTATTGCTTTTATTTATATTTTTTTTAAATATAAATAAATTATGGGCAGAATTTGGTGTAACTCCTACACAACTTTATATCACAAATAAACAGCAACGAAGCACAACAATTACCCTGTCTTTGAGTGAAGGAGGTGAAAAAAAAATATTTGAAGCATCTGCAATGAAATGGGTGCAAAACGAAAAAGGAGAGGATGTGCTAGAGCCAGATTCAAATATCATTATTAACCCGAAAAACTTTGTGATAAAACCAAATTCAGAGCAAATTATACGGGTTGGTTTTAGGCAATTACCAAGCCTAGAAAAAGAAGGTACTTGGCGTATTTTTTTTAAGGAAGTGCCACCTGCCTTAAAAGCAAATACAGTTCAATTCATGATGAATCTTTCAATTCCACTTTTTGTAGGGCAACAAAAAGTAATAGATCTAAAGGTTATACCAAGATTTGAAAATAATAATTTGTTAGTGAATATTAAAAACAATGCAGATTCTCATGTGCAAATTACAGGAATAACGTTACTAGATGAAAATAAAAAAGAAATTGCACTAAATTATGACAGGAAATATTTGCTAACAAAGCAGGAAAATAATTTTAAATTTAGTCAGATAAAATCAAGAAATATAGACAGTTATAAAATCTTAATAAAAACAGATAAAAGTGAAAAACCGCTAGAGCTTAAGCTCAAGGAATAAAATATGAAAAAAATGATCATCATCAATGGATTGATTATTTGTTCATTTGCCCATGCAGAGGCAGTAGGTGGTAATGAACCCATTTTGGCAGATATTTGGTTGAATGGTATTGATAAAAATACGGAAACTCTTTTTATTCAGGAAAATAATCAATTTTATGTTGAATGTGGCGTACTTGCTCAGCTTAAACTGAAAGTAGATTTATTTCAAAAAAATACGAGCCAAAAGCAGTATTGTTTGGTGACGACACCTTCGATTGGGTCTGAGCTAGATACAGCAATGCAAGCTGTAAAAATAAACGTACCACCAGAATATTTTTTAGAATATTTTGATAAGACTAAATTGCCTTTGCCAAATAAGGCGAATTTAGGGGCTTTTTTGAATTATGATTTTTACTTTGATAAATCTAAAGGCGCTCATGAATTTAATAATCTTTATGAATTAGGGTTTTTTAAAGATTTTTGGATGTTTAAAAATGCCGTGATCTATAGGGATCAGGTAAATAGTGGTGAAAGTTCTGTAGTTCGTTTGAATACAGAGCTTAGTATTGATTTTCCTGGGAATTACACCAAACTTGTATTGGGTGATACGACGACAGTCTATAACCCTTTAGCGAGTTCCTTTCGGTTTGGTGGTTTAAGTTTTGGTACAAACTATACTGAGCGTTCAGACCTTATTTACTGGAATGCTCCTGTGTTGAGAGGGAGTGCTGTCGTTCCTTCAACCATCGATCTATATATTAATGGTATTAATATATATCGGCAAAATGTTACTGCTGGAGACTATGTATTACAAACAGGTGCAAATATTCAACAATCGGGTAATGCACAAATAGTGGTACAAGATGTACTTGGAAATCGAAGTGTACAGAATTTCCCAATTTTAATTAATAACCGATTATTACAAGCTGGGCTAAATGAATATAATGTGTCTCTAGGAAAGATACGCTATAACTATGATTATAATAGCTCAGATTATCGTGAATTTTTTACCAGTGGATATTTTCGGCGCGGTATAACAGATAAAACAACTTTGGGCTTTACTACAGATTATAGCTCGGATATACAAACTTTGGGTTTAATGTGGACACAGGCTGCCCCCAAGTATGCTTTATTTGATTTTTCTGTGATGGGCAGTCATGGTTATGGTGAAAATGGTTACGCATTAGGTGCCTCAGTGAGTCGTAACTTTAAAAATTTCTCTTTTGGTGTGGCGAGTAAATATTCCTCAGATAAATTTAAATCATTGGGTTATACAGTTGACACTATTATTCCACAATTTGATAATCTTGCTTATTTGAGTTTTTATAATATTCCATTTGTTGATAATATAAATCTTAACTATATCGATCGTCGTTATTATAAAAATCAAAACCCAAATCAAACTTTACCAAATACTAAACTTTTAAACATTGGAGTCTCGAAAAGAATTACATCACAGCTTTATGTAAGCTTGTCTTATTTTAAAGATTTTAGTGCGAGTCAAGATGATGGTGCTTATATTTCATTAAGTTATAATTTTGATAATAATAAATCTGTTTATGTTGATCAATCTGTGGATGGTAATACTCGTGCAACCTTCGCTCAATCTATTACAGGGCAGAATGGTTTTGGTTATTCTGTAGGGATGAATCGGTCGAATGGACAGTTAGGCTATAATGCTTCTGGATTATTAAAAACTTCATATGGCGATTTGCGGGTTTTACATTCTCAAAATCCAGATTACTATGATACTCAGGTGGATTATAAAGGGGCATTGGTTTGGTTAGATAATCAATTTAATTTCACCAAATCAATCGATGATGCCTTTGCCCTTGTTAAAGTTTCAGACTATAAAGATATTGAAGTTTATCGCTCATTGGTGCCTGTGGGTAAAACTAAACAAAATGGCTATTTCTTTATTCATAATATCTTGCCGTATATCACATATGATTTGTCATTTAATCAAGACCAGATTCCGATTGAAAGCAAGATAGAAACATCAAATAAAAAGTTAATCGCACTTAATCAGCGAGGTTATTTCTTCGATTTTCCAATTTATCAAACCCAACAGGTCGTTGTTAAATTGTTAAATACGAAAGGCGAGATTTTCCCGAGAGCAACTGAAGTTTATTTAGATAATAATAAAGATGAAGTTTATCCAACAGATGCTGAAGGTCAATTGTATTTATACGGATTGTTACCAGGGCATAAATATCAATTAAAAGCACAACAAGCGGAGGATTCATTCTGTACCAGTGAGTTAAATGTCCCTGCACAAACTGCAGATCATAATCCGGAAAAAGTAATAGAGCTTACTTGTAAGTAGGAGAAGTCAAATGAAGAGCGTATTTATTTTATGTTTAGCCTGTAGCGTAATGAGCACTACCTATGCTGCTTCGTGTTCTGTGGGTAATGTAACCGAACCTAAAATGATGCTGGCGAGTTATTATCATAGTCAATCTGCAACTTCATTTAGTGTGAATTGTGATCGTGGTTACTCGATTCTTTTTAGTAGTATGAATCTGCGTAGTGCTGATGGTACGAGTTACGTATCAAATGGCGCCTATAAACTAAGAACCAAATTAACGATTTCAGGTCCTGTAGAAAATCTGTGGAATGTGCCATTAACTGCCAATACTACGGGTACAAATCGATATATTATTGCTGTCCATCTGGAAGAACAGCCCTCTATTCGTACTCCAGCAGGCGTTTACAGAGATATGATTTATGTTAATTTATCTTTCTGATTTTTAATGATACTTATTTGCTCGTGCCAGATAAGTATCATTTTATTATTTTTGTGATTGTATAAAGTTATTCATCAACATCATTTTCTTTTTAATAGACTCCTTTCATCTGCCGATCTAATTTTCTCTCACAGAGTAAAACAAAGCGACGCTAAACAATGATGAAAGAAGCCTAAAGTACCCAAAACTGCATGTTTTGATATTTTTAATGCTTAGTTTAAAAATAATCGTGCAATATCTTGGCGTGGTTTAAATCCCCGCATCGGTTGGGCGGCGTTGTAAATTCAAGAATGAACGGTTTGGCGCCATATTTAAGTTAATATTGTGAGGCATAATTGGCGACTGGAACCACTTATGGTAAAGCTTGCCCATTTGACCAGATTTCCATAGACCATTTACGCTTGTATCAACAATATCTTTAAACTTGGGATCTCCTTTTGGCAACATGATGGCATAAGGTTCAGAAGATAAAACAGGGCCTACAATTTCATAGGCATGTGGGTTTGAGCTTTTAGCAATAAGTCCTGCAAGAATATTATCATCCATGACAAACGCTTCAGCCTTGCCACTGGCAAGAATTGCAAATGAGTCATCAAAGTCACGGCCATAAACATTCGTCACATTAATATTTTTACCACGTTCATTACGCTTGATATATGTATCTGATGTTGTGCCAGCAGTTGTTACAACGGCTTTGTGGTCAAGGTCAACAAGGTTTTGAATATGCGCACTTTTTCTGACTGCCATACGAACTTCGGTGTAATAGAAGTTGGTTGAGAAAGCTACCTCGTGCTGGCGTTTGTAGGAGTTTGTCGTTGCACCGCATTCCATATCAACATGACCTGATTGAATGCTAGGTATGCGTTGACTTGGATTAAGAGCAACAAACTCAACTTTTAAATGGGGAGCGTTGAGTTCTTTTTTAATGTCGTTGGCAACGGTACGGCAAATGTCGATCACATAGCCTGTTGCGCCACCATTGTAAGTATAGGAGATTGGCATAGCAGCATCATTGAAGCCAATGACTAATTTTCCTGAGTTTTTGATCTTCGCAAGTGTATCCACTGCATGGGTTTGACTTGTTCCTAGAGAAAGGCAAGCAAACAAAGATGACGCAATGAATGTTCTTGAAAATAATTTCATGATTTTCCCTGATATGGTGTTGTGTATTGTTTTTAAAATAGGCGTGAGCCAGTGTAATTTATAAGCAAAACAAATGCCATATTTTTGGATTGTAATATCATGATTTTTTTGAATTTAATATTAGTGTAATATTTTATATTATTGATTTTTAATATTATTTAAATTTGTCTTTATGTGTTTGAAAATAAACAAAATGTGAATTTATGGTGAATAAATAAACGGTTATTTTTGTTTGAAAAAAGATTGCAATATATCGGTGCATTTACTGTTTAGTTATGCTTACTAATCGTGCAATTTATTGAAAATTTAATCAACAATCATCTTCACAACTTCAGTGTTGCAACTGTCAAAAAAACGTCATCGACTCATCATTAAACTGCAAGAAAATAAGATTAGATTGGTTTTCATAAAACAACAAAATGATATGGTGGAACCATGCTTATGCCATCGACTGCGGCATTGAAACGCCAGTTAGATATGCCATTTAAATTTCGATTTAAACGCAGTTATCAGCAGCCTGCACATGAAGCACAGGAACGTGCAGTAGAACAACTTATTCGTCCTAAGCTCAAAATTGCAATCGTCACGGAAACCTGGCCTCCTGAAATTAATGGTGTGGCACTTTCATTATTGCATCTGTGTCAGGGTTTACAGCAACAAGGGCATAAAATTATGCTCATTCGTCCAGAGCAGAGTCGCAGTTGTACCACATTTGTGGCACAGCAGGAATGTCTGGTTACGGCACATAAAATTCCGAAGTATCCAAGTTTACAATTTGGTCGCCCGCAGTGGATGAAGGTGACTAAAGCAATTGAACAGTTTCAACCAGATGTGGTGCATATCGTTACTGAAGGGCCTTTGGGGCTTTTGGCATTGCAAGTCGCAAAAATGAAAAAAATTGCGATTTCCAGTGGTTTTCATTCACCATTTCAAGAGTTTAGCCGATTTTTTGATTTGGCATTTTTGGTCAAACCCATTCAGCATTATTTACGCTGGTTTCATAACAATACTAATTTGACCTGTGTACCTAGTCAGGATACTGCACGTGCTTTGCAAGCACATGGCATCACTTGCCCGATCCAGGTGATTAGCCGTGGGGTGGATCATCGTTTATTTTCTCCAGAGCATCGCTGTGAAGATATGCGCCAGCATTGGGGTGTCGATCGTCAAACTAAGGTGTTGTTGTATGTTGGACGACTTTCTCCTGAAAAAGAAATTCATGTTTTGATTGATGGGTACTTACAGGCTCGTCGTCAACAGCAGGCTGTTCGGTTGGTGATAGTGGGTGATGGGCCAGACAAAGAACGCCTGCAACGGTTGGATTCAGAACAACAGGTTGTTTTTATGGGGAACCTGACAGGGCAACGCTTAGCTGAAGCGTATGCCAGTAGTGACGTGTTTGTATTTGCCAGTCGAGTAGAAACTTTTGGTAACGTAGTTTTGGAAGCAATGGCTAGTGGTCTACCTGTTTTGGCTTATGATTATGCTTGTGCACATGCATATGTCCAAAATGAACAGTCCGGCTGGTTGATTGATTTAAACGATGGGCAAGGTTTGGTACAGCGCATGCAGAATTTACCTGCTTTGTCGCAGTTGCATCTCATGGGACAGCAGGCGCGCATGCAAGTCAAAGATGCAGGATGGCAACGTCCTGTACAGCAGTTTGAGCAGGCTTTGTATGGTTTGATGATGACCTAGAATTAAGCCGATTCATCTTTGTTAGATGAGGAGAATACGATGACTAGTTTTCAACGCGCTAAACTATACATCTTGGCACTTGATCTTAAAGGCTGTTTGTATCTGAATCATTTTTCCCATTCACAGGGAATCAGTCAATTTTTTAAAGTCATTAGTCGTTTGGGTGATGGCTGGTTTTGGTACGTGATGCTTAGCATTGTCTGGATCAGTCATGGCTTGGCGTATATTGTACAAATCAGTTATTTGTTGCTGGCAGGTTCAACAGGGACATTGCTCTATAAGTTACTTAAGCACAAAACGATTCGACCACGACCTTATCAGGTTCATCAGGTGATTGTTTTGGGAGAGCGCCCACTGGATCATTTTAGTTTTCCCTCTGGACACACCTTGCATGCAGTCATGGCAACCACGGTACTTGGTTATATCCAGCCTGTTTTATTGCTGTGTATGCTGCCATTTACCATATTGGTTGCGCTCTCGCGAATGGTTTTGGGTTTGCACTATCCGACCGATGTGATTATTGGTGCAGTTTTGGGTGGTTTGGTGGGATGGGCCGTGATTTCCTGCGCACCAATGCTGAATCTGGTGTTGTAAAACAGACAGTGAAATTTTAAAGTAGCCGCATGATATATAGATACTAGGATAGATGATGGGCTTACGCTGGACTGATACAATCGATATCGCAATTGAATTATTGGAAGCACATCCTGATGTTGACCCGCAGTGGGTTCGTTTTACCGATTTGCATACATGGGTGTGTGCTTTGCCCGATTTTAGCGATGACCCAAATAAGTCGACAGAAGGTTTGCTTGAAGCCATTCAGATGGCATGGATTGATGAAAGCAATTAAAAACGGCTAAAAATCCAAACTTTTACATTTTCTTAGCTGATTATTCTGACTAACCTCGGTATAATGCGGCAAAAATTTATCTTGATTTTTTGAATTAAGGAGCCAGACATGGCAATTGAACGTACTTTATCTATCGTAAAACCAGACGCTGTTGCTAAAAACCACATTGGTGACATTTTCGCTCGTTTTGAAAAAGCTGGCTTAAAAATCGTTGCAACAAAAATGAAACACCTTTCTCAAGCTGAAGCTGAAGGTTTTTACGCAGAACACAAAGAACGCGGTTTCTTTGCTGACCTCGTTGCGTTCATGACTTCTGGTCCAGTTGTTGTTTCAGTTCTTGAAGGCGAAAACGCAGTTCTTGCTCACCGTGAAATCTTGGGCGCTACAAACCCTAAAGAAGCTGCACCTGGTACAATCCGTGCAGACTTCGCTGTAAGCATCGATGAAAACGCTGCTCACGGTTCTGACTCAGTAGCTTCTGCTACTCGCGAAGTTTCTTATTTCTTCGCTCAAACTGAAGTTTGCCCACGCACTCGTTAATCGAGATACTTCAAACCAGATAAGTGTTATACTGCTTATCTGGTTTTTTTATTCTTGAAAATCTCCTGGCTCTATAAAGCCACTCTTGTTTTTTCTTTGACATTGTTTAGGTAATACACATGGCTCTTGAAGCAGTTGGTTCATCTTTGGTTCCAGATGGACAGCAAAACACCGCCACATTGCATCAGCCTGCGAATCCAGTGCAAAAAGTTAATTTACTTGGCATGTCACGGGCAGAACTCGAAAAATTCTTTGAAGATTTGGGCGAAAAGAAGTTTCGCGCAGGTCAGGTCATGAAATGGATTCACCAGTACTTTGTCACTGATTTTGCTGAAATGACCAATATTTCAGGCAAGCTTCGCGACAAACTGGTACAGATTTGTGAAATTAAAGCGCCTGAAGTGGTTCATCGTAATTATTCTAAAGATGGCACACGTAAGTGGGTGTTTCGCGTGGGTGAAGGCGAGGGCTCTTTGGTTGAGACCGTTCTGATTCCTGCGGAAGATAAAACAGGTTTACGCAAGACCTTGTGTATTTCTTCGCAAGTGGGTTGTGCATTGGACTGTTCATTTTGTTCGACAGGAAAACAAGGCTTTCAGCGCGATCTAACTCCAGCTGAAATTATTGGTCAGCTTTGGATGGCAAACTTCTCTTATATGGAAGACGTGCCTGTTGTAGAGCGCGAACGCTCAGTGACCAATGTCGTGATGATGGGTATGGGCGAGCCTTTACTCAACTATGATGCTGTTTTAAGTTCAATGCGTATTATGCTAGATGACTTTGCATATGGCATGTCCAAGCGCCGCGTGACACTGTCAACTTCAGGTGTTGTACCGAAAATTGATCAGCTGGCACAAGATATTGATGTGGCTTTAGCAATTTCTTTACATGCACCGAACGATGAGTTGCGTAACGAACTTGTACCGATCAATAAAAAATACCCATTAGAACAATTGATTACTGCATGTCAGCGTTATATTGCCAAAGACGGTAATGAAAGTGCACGTAAGCATGTGACCATTGAATATGTCATGCTCGATGGGGTGAATGATCAGCCTGAGCATGCCCAGCAATTACTTAAATTATTAAAAAATCTACCAAGTAAGATTAACTTGATTCCTTTTAACCCGTTCCCGCACGCACCGTATGGCCGCTCAAGTCGTAACCGTATTATTGCCTTCCAAAAAACTTTGTCAGATGCGGGCTTTGTCTGTACTATTCGTCAGACACGTGGTGACGATATTGATGCTGCATGTGGTCAGTTGGTTGGACAAGTTGCTGACCGCACCCGTCGCGCGGCGCAATGGCAAAAGAAAATTGCAGAAAAAAATGAGATCATACGCTCAAAAGGATAATAATTCACTGAGGTGGTTTGGCGTGAAAAAAACTGTAAAACATAGTGTGATATTACTGGGTGTAGGTGCTTTGTTGTTCAGTTTACAAGGCTGTCAAAGCACACTTGGGTTGGTGAAAAAAGATAGTTCACCGAGTTATGCAGATATTAGTACGCCAACCAGCAAGTTTAAGCGTGACAAGAAAAAAGCGGCTGAAATTCGTGTAGAGATTGCAGCTGAATATTTACGCACAGGTGATTTAGATGCAGCGAAACGTGCGCTCGATGATGTGTTTCAAGAGACCACTCGCAACGTGCGTGCTAATATGCTTATGGCAGTCTTGTTGCAGCAAGAGGGTAGCCCTGAGAATGTAGCGAAAGCTGAAGAATATTTTAAACGTGCGATTTCGATTGACCCTCAAGATGCACAAACACGTAACAATTATGGGCGTTATCTGTTTCAGTTAGGGCGCTATAATGACGCGCTTGAACAACTCAAGCTTGCAGGCTCAACTTTAGGGTATGAGCAGCGTGGAATGGCACTGGAAAATCTGGGCCTAACCTATTTAAAGCTGGGTGATGCACCAAATGCTGAAAAAACATTCAGACAAGCCCTGCAAGTAAATCGAAATTCTACAGTTTCGATGTTAGAGTTGGCAGAAATTTTTTACCTGCGTCAACAGTTTGCACTGGCAACAGAAGCGTATGGTGATTATGTGCGATTGGTTGGTGATAAAAACCAAAGCGCACACGGTCTATGGGTTGGTATTCGCCTTGCTCGCGCCAATGGTGATAATATGAGCAAGCAGGTTTTGGTTAACCAATTGCGGGCTTTGTTCCCCGATAGCCAAGAATATCAACGTTATTTGCAATTACAGTACAGTACTGAGGCGGTATGGAAGTAAATCCAAATTCACAGCAATCGACGGGTACATCAGCAACCCCTAATACTTTAGGCAACGTTCAGCGTCCAGGTGAATACTTACGTCATATCCGCCTTGCTCAAAAACGTGAATTGGCTGATGTTTCAAAAGCTTTGAATATGCCGATAAAAACTTTGGAAGCGCTAGAAAGTGATGATTATAAATCATTGCCTGAAGCAACGTTTATTAAAGGTTATTATCGTATATATGCCAAATACTTAAATGTCGATGCTTCGGCAATTATTCAACGTTTTGATGAAATCTATGCCAATGACACAGGTTTATTGCCAAATCACGCCTTAAAAGATTCACCGATTAAAATCATGGGCAAACTGCCTGGTTCAAACAGTGATCGCAATAAAAAATGGCTAAAACGCATTGTGATTGCCATTGTGGTGATTTTTGTATTATGGCTCGTGGTGTTAGGCTTGCAAAAATGGGCAGCCAAAAAACAGCCAGCAGCTGCGGCAAACCCACAATCGAATACACAGGTGATTTCTTCTGTAGATCAAAATACAGCAACTACGGGCGATCAGCTCAATTTGAAATTCTCACAGCCGACTTCAGTCAATATTGTGGACTCAACAGGTAAAGTATTGGCAACAGGTCGTCAGGCTTCAGATTTAAGCCTAAAAGGCGTTTCACCATTTCAGGTACGTCTTGACAATGCCAGTGCTGTGACTTTAACCCTAAATAATGAATCTATTCCTTTGGCACCTTATACGGTAAATGGTCAGGCAGACTTCCGTTTATCACGTTAATGCAACAGAGTTGACCAAGTCATGATCGAAAATCCAATTAAACGCCGTCCAACACGTAAAATCCGTGTTGGTTCTGTGTATGTGGGTGGTGATGCACCAATTACGGTGCAAAGTATGACCAATACTGAAACCTGCGATGTCGATGCAACCGTGGCGCAAATTGAGCGCTGTGTACAAGCAGGTGCAGACATCATGCGTGTTTCAGTACCTTCAATGGAGGCTGCTGAAGCCTTTGGTGCTATCCGTAAACGGGTACAAGTGCCTTTGGTTGCTGATATTCATTTTGACCATAAAATTGCATTGGCTGTTGCTGATTATGGTGCAGACTGCCTACGCATTAACCCAGGTAATATTGGTTCAGATCAAAAAGTACGTGAAGTTGTGGCTGCGGCGAAGCATCATGGTATTTCGATTCGGATTGGGGTCAATGCAGGTTCTTTAGAAAAAGATTTGCAGAAAAAATATGGCGAACCGACAGGGCAGGCATTGCTTGAATCTGCACTGCGCCACATTGATATTTTAGATCGTTTGGACTTTCAAGAGTTTAAAGTCAGTGTAAAAGCATCAAATGTGTTTTTAACTTTGGATGCTTATCGTTTATTATCTCAACAAATTGATAATCCGTTACATTTAGGTGTGACCGAAGCGGGGATTTACCGTACGGGTACAGTCAAGTCTGCGATTGCTTTGGGTGGCCTGCTGCTGGAAGGCATTGGTGATACCATGCGTATTTCCTTGGCGGCTGAGCCTGAAGATGAAGTCAAAATTGGTTTTGATATTTTAAAATCACTTGGACTTCGCTCAAACGGGATCAATTTTATTGCGTGCCCAAGCTGTTCGCGTCAGGAATTTAATGTCATTAAAGTGATGCAGGCACTGGAGCAACGCCTAGAAGGTATTCGCACACCAATGGATGTTTCGGTAATTGGCTGTAAGGTCAATGGACCTGGTGAAGCCAAGGAAGCCGATATTGGTGTGGTTGGGGCAAGCCCTCGATCATTGGTTTATCGAAATGGTGAGAAAAGCCATCTTATTGATACCGATCAGTTGGTTGACGAAATTGAAACAATGGTTCGTCAACGTGTTCAAGAGCTTGAAGAAGCTAAAGCTAAAGAGATTATTCGTAGTTCATCATGAGTTCAATTGTCGCAATTAAAGGTTTTAATGACGTTCTTCCTTCGCAAACGCCTGCGTGGAGACGTCTGGAGCAGCATCTTGCATCATTAATGGATGCCTATGGCTATCAACAAATCCGTTTGCCGATGGTTGAACATACGGGTTTGTTTAAACGTGCTATTGGTGATGCAACCGATATCGTTGAAAAAGAAATGTATACCTTTTTCGACAAAGGTAATCCGCCAGAGTCGCTGACTTTACGTCCTGAAGGGACGGCAGGTTGTGTACGCGCCATGCTTGAACATAATTTGTTGCGTGGAGCAACGCCACGTGTGTGGTATATCGGACCAATGTTCCGCTATGAAAAACCACAAAAAGGTCGTTACCGTCAGTTTCATCAATTTGGTGTGGAAACTTTTGGGGTGGCAACGCCAGATATTGATGCTGAACTGATTTTAATGACTGCACGTTTGTGGCAGCGTATGGGCGTTTCCGACAAAGTTCAGCTTGAGCTGAATACTTTGGGTGAAATGGATGAGCGTAACGAATACCGTAATGCATTGGTTGAGTTTTTGACTGCGCATAAAGACGAGCTTGATGAAGATTCTCAGCGCCGTTTAAGCACCAACCCACTACGTATTTTGGATTCAAAAAACGAGCGTACCCAGCAAATTCTGGAAAATGCACCGAAACTGCATGACTTCCTAAAAGAAGACACCATGCAGCATTTTGCACAATTGCAGCAGTATTTAACTGATGCAGGTGTGAAGTTTGTGATTAACCAGAAACTGGTTCGTGGTTTAGATTATTACAACAAAACCGTATTTGAATGGACAACCACACATTTGGGTTCACAAGGCACAGTCTGTGCAGGTGGACGTTATGATGGTCTAGTGGGACAACTTAAAGGTAAAGCAGATCAGTCTGTACCTGCAGTTGGTTTTGCTATGGGCATGGAACGTTTGCTCTTGTTGCTTGAACAGGTTGAACAAACACAAATCACTCGTGATTGTGAAGTGTTCTTACTTGCCGATCCTGCTTGTCAGGGTAAAGCTCTGGTGTTGGCAGAACAATTACGCAATCAGCTTGAAGCTTTAAACAGCTCAATTCGTGTGAAAACAGGCTCTCAAGGCAGTATGAAAAGCCAAATGAAAAAGGCAGATCAATCTGGGGCAGTTTTTGCCATGATTTTGGGTGAGCGTGAGTGGGAAAATCAGCAAGTCAGCCTCAAAACATTGGCAACGGCAGAACAAGTCGAGCTAAAAATTGCGGACATCGTGCCATTTTTAATTGAAAAATTTGCTGAATAAGCTGCATAGGAAAGTCAGAAGGACAGTCACATGAGTGCACTAACACAAGAAGAGCAACTCGATAATCTAAAATCACTGAGCAAGAAATATGGTTCTGCCGCAGTCAGTGGTATTCTGGTTGCATTGATTGCATTTTTTGGCTGGAATTACTGGCAGAAAAAACAGCTACATAGTGCGCAAAATGAAACCGCACGTGTTCAGCAACTCATGGATGAAGCACAGAGTTTAACAGGTGATCCAAGTGCGTATAACAAACTTGCGCCATCTGCTGACACAGTTCTGAAAAAGAATCTCGACTCTGTGCAGGCGATCCAAGCTGAATTGGTCATGTCTAAAGTGGCATTTGACCAAGGCAACTATACTGCGGCAGAACGTGAACTGAAAAAAGTACAAAATGTGAAGGTTGATGACGAAGGCTTACTTCAGTTGGTTAACCTGCATTTGGCCTATACACAAGCAGCGCAGAAAAAATATGATGATGCTTTAAAAACCTTGGATCTCATCAAAGTTCCAGCATTTAAAGCATCAGCAGATGAAGCACGTGGTGATATTTACGTTGCAAAAAATGATGTTGCTCAAGCACGCAAAGCGTATCAAAGTGCATGGGATGGCATTGTTGCGCGTAAACAAGAACGACAAATTTTACAAATTAAACTCGAAAGTGTTGGCGTTTTAGTGAATGATCCTGATATTGAACGCCCAATTTTGAAAACACAAGTGGATGAGTCTTAAATGAATAAAAAATTTACCGTACCGTTTGCGCTAACACTTGCAGCTGTTGCTTTGGTGGGCTGCTCTAGCAATAAAACTAAAGTGGAAGAAATTAAACCCAATAAACTTCCAAAAATAGTGCAAGCGAAAACTTTAGTTCCTGTATTTTCTGAGCATGTCACCCAAACTAATAAAAATGATCCATTGCGTTTACAAATGGGCGCAGACAATGGTGTGATCTTTTTTGTTGATCCAAAAGGTTATGTCGAAGCCTACAAAGGCAAACAGCGCCTTTGGTCAACCAAGCTCACCAAAAAACATGGCTTAAGTGCGGGTGTGGAAGTTGGTGAAGGCATTGTGGTTGCAGGCAATGAAAAAGGTGAGTTGTTTGCACTCGATGAAACTTCTGGGCAAATAAAATGGGCCGCTCAGCTTTCAGGTGCGATTATTGCGCCATCACATATTCAGGCAGGACGTGTGATTACAGTCAGTAATGATGGTAATGTCTACGCACATGATGTCAGCACAGGTCAGCAGCTTTGGACATACCGTTTACCGAATGTCTCATTTAGCTTGCGTGGTCGTGCAGCACCTGTCATGCTCGATCCAAACAATGTACTGATTGCAACTTCAAATGCATATGTTTATATCATTGATGTCATTAGTGGTGTACCACGCTTGCAACGTCGTGTTGCAGTTGCGGAAGGTCGCTCAGACGTACAGCGTTTAAATGACATTAGTGGCGACCCTGTGATGATGGGCCAGTATATGGTTACGACCAGTTACCAAGGGCAGGTTGCCGTGACTGATCTTGCACAGCAACAAGTGTTGTGGAATCAAGATGCCAGCAGTAACCAGCGTCCTGAAGTGACACAAAATAAAGTCTTTGTCAGCACGACCGATGGCAAAGTGATTGCTTATGATTTAATAAGTGGTCAAAAACTTTGGGAAAATACACAGCTTTTACACCGTAATCTTAGTAACCCAGTAATGTTGGGTTCTGACCTTGTGGTTGGTGATTATGAAGGCGCTCTTAGCCTATTAGACCCAAATACAGGTAATTTGATTGGTCGTTCCAATACCAAGGGACAGGTCACATTTTTACGTGTGATTGACAACCAACTTTATGTTTCAACTCAAAAGGGCGCGTTAAGCGTTTGGCAGAATCGTTAATTTATGAAACCCGTTATTGCGCTGATTGGGCGTCCGAATGTCGGAAAATCAACGTTATTTAACCAGATAACCAAAAGTCGTGACGCACTGGTTGCTGACTTTGCTGGTCTGACTCGTGACCGCAAATATGGTGATGCAGTTTATCAAAACAAGTCGTTCATTGTAGTCGATACAGGGGGTATTGGTGAAAGTGAACAGGGCATTGATGCCTATATGGCAGAACAGTCCAAAACAGCCATTCACGAAGCAGATATTATTATCTTCGTGGTGGATGCGCGTGCGGGATTATTGGCGTCTGATGAACAAATTGCACGTGAATTGCGTACTTTAGGCAAGAAAGTTTTCTTGGTTGCCAACAAGGTCGATGGCGTACATGCTGAAGCTGCCGTAACTGAATTTTTCAAACTTGGCTTTGGTGAACCACTACATGTTGCAGCGAGTCATGGTCGTGGCGTCTCTCAGATGCTCGAAGATGTGCTGGTTGATGTGCCTGAAGATGAGAATCCTGAAGAACACGACAAAGCAACAGGTTTGCGCCTAGCGATTATTGGTCGTCCCAATGTGGGCAAATCGACACTGGTCAACCGCTTGTTGGGTGAAGACCGAGTGGTCGCATTTGACCAACCTGGAACAACCCGAGATTCTGTGTATATTCCATTTGAACGAGATGGTCGTCAATACACATTGATCGATACTGCGGGTGTACGTCGTAAAGGTAAAGTAGATGAAATGATTGAGAAATTCTCGGTCGTTAAAACTTTACAAGCCATGAAAGACGCACATGTTGTTGTGGTTGTTCTGGATGCACGCGAAGGCGTGGTTGAACAAGATTTGCATTTGATCGGTTATGCGCTTGAAGCGGGTCGTGCCATGGTAATCGCCATTAACAAATGGGATAACATGACCGAGTATGATCGTAAACAATGTAAGTTGGATGTCGATCGTCGTTTTGACTTTATTCCATGGGCGCGTATTCACCTGATTTCAGCTTTGCATGGTACTGGTGTTGGCGAGTTATACCCATCGATTCACCGTGCGTATGAGTCAGCGAATCTTAAAGTTTCTCCTGCAAAATTGACCCAAATTTTGAATGATGCAACTGAAGCGCATCAACCGCCAATGATCAGTGGTCGTCGTATTAAAATGCGTTATGCGCATATGGGCGGGCAAAACCCACCAACCATCGTGATTCACGGTAACAAGGTTGATAAGACGCCTGCTGACTATCGTCGTTACTTGGAAAATGTGTTCCGTAAAGTGTACAAACTTGAAGGTACGCCTGTTCGTGTTGACTTTAAAACCTCAGAAAATCCGTTTGAAGGTCGTAAATCACAGGTAGATGAGCGTGTTGCTGCACGTAAACGTCGTTATGTGCAGAAATTCAAGAAAGCGGAAAAGAAATTTAAGCGTTAAGCTTTCATATAAAAAGCTATCTTCGGATAGCTTTTTTTTACCTAAAATATTGAGAGAAAATCGAGTTATTATACTTTTAGTGTATCTTTTTTAGAAATTTATTGTTTTCATTTTTTTTTAAATGTTTTTTTGCTATTTTAGCGCCCTTGTTTATTTATAATAGATTCCATTTTTTGGTCAGTTCGGGGTGTAGAGTGTGAACTTACAACTACAAGTACAACAACTCTATAACACAGATCATCATGCCGATTTGCAGGCATTGCAGGCGATTCCTGCCATGCAGCGCCGCCGTTTATCTACTTTGGCTAAGCTGGCATTCAATAGTGCCATCCAAGCTTTGCAAGCTTATGACATTGATTATATTGTTTGGGCATCACATTTTGGTGATGAACAAAAAACCTTAAATATTTTACAAGATGTCTTACAAGGTCATACACCATCGCCGACACAATTTTCCACGTCTGTGCATAATGCTATAGCTGGTTTGTATTCTATTTTGTACCAAGATGCTACGCCATCGACCAGCTTGAGCTGTTCATGGTCAGAAGCGGTGGTTGAGGCCTATGCATTTTTGAAAACGCATCCGACAGCACAACGCGCATTGGTAGTATATTACGATGCACCTTTACCTGATGTGTATGAAGGGGTGAATCGCTTTGATGCCTTTTCAATGGCAGCCGTACTCAGTCTGGCTGAGCCGAATGTGCAGTTCAATCCAGTGTTGAAAATAGAGACCAGTCATCAAACTCCTGAGCAGGATGCACAGGAGTTTTTACAGTTTTGGCAAGCGGGTACTCTACAGTCAGCCTCAGGGAAGTGGCAACGATGTTAAAAGGGAAGTCCAAACAGAAACTTAGCTATCTATGGCGTATGGCGGCGACAGGCTTGGGTTTTGCCAGTTTTGGGGTGGGTGGTGTTGCTATTGGAACCGTGATTGCACCTGCGGTGAGGCTGTATACGTCTGATCCAAAACGCCGTGTTGAATTAACTCAACAAGTGATTCGGCATGGTTTTCATGGATTTATTGAAAGCATGACCAAACTTGGGGTGATGACTTACAGTGTGGAAGGTCTAGATAAGCTGCAAAATAGCCAGAGAGAATTGGTGATTGCCAATCATCCGACGTTAATTGATGTGATGTTATTGATCGGGTTGATGCCCAAAGCGAATTGTGTGGTGAAACAGGCACTGTGGCAAAATCCATTTACCCGAGGGCCTGTGCAAAACGCGGCGTATATTTTAAATGCAGGTTCTGAGCAGTTTATTCAGGACTGTGTGCAGCGTTTGCAACAGGCAGATGCGGCATCGCTAGTGATTTTTCCTGAAGGAACGCGCACGGAAAAAGATCGGGTATTGAACGATTTTCAGCGTGGAGCCGCCAATATTGCCTTACGGGCACAAGTACCGATTCGTCCTGTGCTGATTCGCTGTAGCCCATCGACCTTGACCAAAAATGAGAAGTGGTATCACATTCCGAGTGAGCCTTTTCATATTCAAATCAACGTGCTTGATCCAATTCGGATCGAAGACATTTTAACAGATACAACGGTCACGCCTAAAAATGTGCGTGCCTTAAATCAGCATTTACACCAGTTATTTAATCAAGAGTTATGTACATGAGCAATCTTGCTGACGAGCTAAAACAGATGATTATTGATGTTTTGGCACTCGAAGATATTTCGATTGACGACATTGATGATGAAGCCCCTTTATTTAATGAAGGTTTAGGGCTGGATTCAATCGATGCCTTAGAGTTAGGTTTGGCGCTGAAAAAACGCTATAACATTCATTTAAATGCTGAGTCAGAGGACACCAAGCAGCATTTCCGTTCAATTCAAAGTTTAGTGAAGTTGGTTGAAAGTCAGGCAGCTTAAGGGGGAAAAATGTTAACTCAAGAGCACATTTTGGCTCAGTTACGTGAGTGGATGGAAGATCTGTTTGAGATCGAGCCTGAAAAAATTCAAATGAACTCGAATCTGTATTCAGATCTCGATGTTGATAGCATTGATGCTGTCGATTTGATTGTCAAAATCAAGCAATTGACAGGCAAGCAGGTTAAACCTGAAGACTTTAAAAATGTACGCACCATCGAAGATGTGGTGTTAGTCATTCAAAACATGTCAAAAGAATGCCCAAGCTCTTAAAAGTCGTGACCGCCATCGTGTTGGTGGCGTATCCGTTTTTGGTAGGCTGGAGTTTGTCACATGGAAAACTCTGGGAAATAAGCTTGTTGCTGCTTGTAGTCGGGGTTGTTCGTTATTTTACTGCCCGACACAGCCCGCTGTTGCCACTGACCTATTTGGCTATGCTGTGTGGAGGCTTGAGTTTGCTGCTACGCAATCAGGCATGGCTCAAGCTGTATCCTGTTGCCATGAGTCTGGCGACACTATCTATTTTTGCATTGACCCTTTGGCGACCTCCTTCCATGATTGAACGCTTTGCCCGCGTTTTTGAACCTGACTTACCTGAGTCGGGTGTACGTTGGACACGCCAAGTCACCAAAGTCTGGTGTGGTTTTTTCCTGATCAATGCACTGATTGCGCTATGGACGGTATATTTTGCCCCGATGCAGGTTTGGGTGCAGTATAACGGTTTAATTTCTTATTTGCTCATGGGCATTTTGCTCACTGCTGAGTTTATTTTGCGTAAGCGCCAACAACGACTACATCAACCATGAATCTTTGCCATTTTAATGATTATTTAAGCGCAGATGCCACGCTGTGTTTCGATGCACAATTACAAACACTGAGTTTTGCTGAATTTTGGCAGGATGTTTCCAGTCAGTCACAGGCAATTCAGCAATTACCTGAGTCTAGTTTTGCCCTATGGCAACACGACAGTTATGAGTTTCTGGTGCTATTTTTTGCGGTGTTGTTGGCACATAAACGTTTAATTTTACCGCCCAATCAGGTGCAGCAGTTGCAGCAGCAGTTGGCAGAGCAGGGCATTGCTTTTATTCAGCGCCAGCGGGTTTTAACGCTTGAACCGATTCAGCCTTTGCCCGATGCATTGCTGAATGACAGTGAAATTGTATTTTTTACTTCAGGCTCAACAGGCACTCCAAAGCAGATTTTACGTTCATTACAGCAGTTGCTTTGTGAAGTTCAGGGGTTGGCACAAAGTTTTAGCTTGCCTGAATCTGTGGTAGCGATTGCCACAGTCAGTCATCAGCATATTTACGGTTTGTTGTTTAAGGTCTTGTTGCCGCTTGCTACGGGGCGCAGTTTCTACCGTGAGCAGTTGATTTACCCCGAATATGTTGTGCAATTGCAACAGCGTTTTGCTGAAAAAGATCTGCCGAACTACGTCATTTCCAGCCCTGCATTACTGAAACGCTGGTCGAGTGATGTGCTGTTTGAGCATTGTGCGGCGCTGTATTCTTCAGGGGGGAAACTGGAAGATGGCGTGCGTGCAAGTATCAATGTACCGATCATTGAAATTTTTGGCAGTTCTGAAACGGGAGGCATTGCCCACCGTGCTGCGGATCATGCGCTGTGGCAGCCTTTTGCCGATGTCGAAGTCCGTAGTGACGAACAACAGCAGTTGTGGATGCGTAGCCCGCATGCCTGTGACGCAGACTGGGTGGCAACAGGTGATCGTATTGAACTGCTTGAAGCAAACAATCTACAGAGTGCCTTTCATTTGTTAGGGCGTATGGATCGTATTGTAAAACTTGAAGAAAAACGCCTGAGCCTCGATGAAATTGAAAGTAAAATTCTTCAGTTAGATGCAATTAGTCAGTGTCATGTGCTACTGATTGAACGCGAGCAGCGACAGCTTTTGGTCTGTGTGGCGGTGTTAAATGATACTGCCCGACAAGCACTGCAACAGCAAAGTAAACACCAGTTTGTGACTCAATTAAAACAACAATTACAGCCATTGCTGGAGCGGATTGCCATTCCCCGCCAATGGCGTTTTTTGAGTCAGTTACCTGTCAATAGCCAGTCCAAACTGAATAAACCTGACCTGATCAAGCTGTTTCAAGAAGCCAGTCAGCCCGTGATTTTGTCACGACAGCAACAGGATGAGCAGCACATTTTCCAGTTAGAGTTTTCACCTGAACTGGCCTGTTTCAAGGGGCATTTCCCCAATTTTCCGATTTACCCTGGTGTTGGTCAGATTGCATTTTTACAACATTTCGCACGTGAACTTTGGGCAGACTTGCGTTGGTGTCAGGGTTTTGAACAATTGAAGTTTCAAGACCTGATTCGCCCTTATCATGTGTTGCAGCTCAGTTTGAGTCGTAAGCAGCATAAAGTCAGTTTTGAGTTAAAGCTTGCAGACAAAAATATTGCTTCAGGGCGGTTGCTGTTTGCAGTTGAGGAGAATGCCACGTCATGAGCTATCGTGCTGCCCTGATGATTCCTGTGTATAACCATCCGCATCATCTTGCTGCTTTGGTTGAATATCTGAGCCAGTTTGCCTTGCCGATTGTGCTGGTGAATGATGGCAGCAATGCTGAAACCTCACAGATTTTACGTGACTTGGCTGCACAATATAGTGATGTCGTGCTGGTTGAACATGCACAAAATATGGGGAAAGGGCAGGCAGTCATGACAGGCTTACGTCGTGCAGCCGAACTGGGCTGTAGCCATGCTTTGCAGCTTGATGCCGATGGTCAGCACCACTGGCAAGACGTTGCCAAGTTTCTGGCAGTATCGGAGCAGCATCCTGAAGCGATGGTGATTGGTCAGCCGATTTTTGATGAAAGTGTCCCGAAAAAACGCTTGTATGGACGTTATGCCTCGCATATCTGGGTGTGGATCAACAGCCTGTCATTGGAAATCCATGACAGTATGTGCGGTTTCCGTGTCTATCCACTGGCAGCTACACTGGCGATTATGGATCAGGTTGAGTTGCCTGCGCGCATGGGGTTTGACAGTGAAATTCTGGTGCGTCTGAGCTGGGCAGGTGTGCATTTTGAAAATGTGGCGACGCCTGTGATTTATCCTGAACAGGGTATTTCGCATTTTCGGTTATGGGAAGATAACTGGGAACTGACCAAAATGCATTCGCGTCTGTTTGCAGGCATGTTGTGTCGTTTACCACGCTTATTGCCACAGCGTCTGAAAGGTCGGGATTGATGTCTGATCCGCGTCCACCTGCATGGAATGAAATCAAGGAAAAAGGTGGTGTGCTGCCTTTGCTGCTGGTGCTGTGGTTATATCGCTTGTTTGGGCGCTGGTTGATTCAGGTGCTGTTGTATGTGGTAGTGATGTGGTACTGGCTACTGTCGCCGAGCGCTCGTCAGGCGTCACTGGACTATTTGCAAAAACTGCATCAGTTTGCTGGACAGCAATCACCATTTCAGCAGATGCCGACATGGCAGCATAGCTATCGGCATTTTATTGCCTTTGCAGAAGCCATCGTGGACAAAATGCAGGGCTGGCTCGGGGAAATTTCCGAACAGCGCTTACAGATTTATGGGCATGAACATTTGCGCCGTCACTATGGGCAGGGCTTGATTATTTTGGTGTCACACTTTGGCAATATCGAATTGCTGCGCGCGCTGAAATCCGAACATCAGCAGAAAATCAATGTACTGGTTTATCAGAAGCATGCCGACAAGTTTAATGCTTTCCTGCGAAAAATCAGTTCCAAGTCCAATGTCTCCCTGATTTCGGTGGATGAACTGGGCATGGAAACCACCATGATTTTGCAGGACAAACTCGATGCAGGTGAGTGGGTGATGATTGCCGCAGACCGCGTGCCGATTCATTCGCAGCGCATACAGATTTTGAGTTTTTTAGGACAGGATGCACCGTGGTCGCAAGGCGCATGGATTTTAGCCAACTTGCTCAAAGTCCCTGTGATTGCCAGTTTTTGCTATCGCATACAGCACAATTTTGAAGTGCATTTCCATCCGATTGCCGAATGCGTGGACTTACCGCGTAAAGCACGTTTGCCACAGATGGCCATCGTGACACGCAAGTATGTGGATTTGCTGGAGCAGCATTGCATACGTGCGCCGTATCAATGGTTTAATTTTTATCAGTTTTGGAATATTAAAAAATGACAACGCTTATTGTTGGGGAACAGCCTTTAAGCATCGAACAGGTGGTACAGGTTGCACAGCAACAGATGGCTGTGGCTTTACCCAGTTCAAAAGAATGGCGTGGATTGATTCAACGCGGGGCTGATTTTCTCGATCAACTGCTCGATGAAGACGGCGTGATTTATGGTGTCACCACAGGTTATGGTGATTCTTGTCTGGTGGAAATCCCCAAGCATCAGGTTAATGAATTGCCGCTACAGCTGTCGCGTTTTCATGGCTGTGGCATGGGTGAAAATCTTGACCTTGTGACTGCACGTGCGGTGCTGTTAGTCCGTTTATGTTCTTTGGCGCGTGGGTATTCGGGTGTTTCGCTGGCGCTGCTTGCGCGTTTGGTGTGGATGCTGAATGAAAATATTGTACCTGTGATTCCATCGGAAGGTTCGGTTGGGGCAAGTGGCGATTTAACCCCGTTGTCGTATATTGCAGGGGCGTTAGTCGGCGAGCGTGATGTGTACTGGCAAGGGCAGATTGTTCCGATGCAACAAGTGTATCAGCATTATCAGATTGAGCCGCTGTGTTTGCGCCCGAAAGAAGGCCTGGCATTGATGAACGGCACAGCAGTAATGACTGCAATTGCCTGTTTAAATTATAAAAAATCCGAGCAAACTGCTTATGCTGCAACCTTGATTACCGCGCTGAATGTCTTGGCACTTGAAGGTAATCCGAGTCATTTTGATGAAGTGCTATTTGCGCAAAAGCCGCATGTCGGGCAGCAGAAAATTGCCCGTATTTTGCGTCAGGTGTTGAATTCAGAAGTACAAACCGAGCGTCAAAGCCCGCGTTTGCAAGACCGTTATTCACTACGCTGCGCGCCGCATGTGATCGGGGTATTTGAAGATTCTAAAGTCTGGCTGCGTCAGTTTATCGAAAATGAACTTAACTCCAGCAATGACAACCCGCTGATTGATCCTGTGAATTTGCGGGTGCTACATGGCGGGCATTTTTATGGTGGGCACATTGCTCAGGCCATGGACAGCATGAAACTGATGGTCGCCAATATTGCTGATTTACTCGATCGTCAGATGGCACAGTTGGTCGATCATAAAATGAATCATGGTTTGCCACGGAATCTGACAGGTGCAGAAGCCGAGCGGTTGCCGCTGAATCATGGCTTTAAAGCGGTGCAAATCGGGGTGTCTGCTTGGACAGCCGAAGCTTTGAAGCAAACTTTACCAGCGTCTATTTTCTCGCGTTCAACCGAATGTCATAACCAGGACAAAGTCAGCATGGGCACGATTGCGGCTCGTGATGCAACGCGTGTATTGGTACTTACTGAACAAGTGGTGGCGGCGCTGTGCTGCGCCAGTGTACAGGCAATTCATTTGCGTGGGCTGACTGCGCAACTCAGCCCTGTATTGCAGCAATTTGTTGCATGGACGTTGCAGAGTTTTACCCTCGTTAAAGAAGACCGACCATTACAATACGATTTGCAACAGATTGCTGATCGTTTCGAGCAATTAAAGTTGTTGAATAGTGCATGGTTCAACCAAGTGGAGAATGCAGATGTACGCTGAGGTGACCATTGATGTCCCGTTTCATGATGTGGACAGTATGAATGTGGTGTGGCATGGGCATTATTTAAAATATTTTGAAATTGCCCGTTGTCACCTGCTGGATCAGTTTGGCTACAACTATCTGCAAATGCAGGAATCAGGTTATCTGTGGCCTGTGATTGAAAGTCATGTGCGCTATGTTTATGGCATTCAGTTTCAGCAGAAAATTCGGGTACGTGCCATTTTAAAAGAATGGGAAAACCGCCTGAAAATTGATTATCTGGTGTTTGATGCCGAAACAGGTAAACGTCTGACCAAAGGCTACACCACGCAGGTGGCGGTCAATGCTCAAACCCGAGAACTGTGTCTGCAATCTCCACAAGTGTTGTTTGATCGCTTACATGCATGGTCAGGCTTTCAGCCGACAGGAGCAACGAAATGAAATTCAACACCCGTGCCATACTTTGTGCAGGCATGCTGACTGTAGCCAGCAGTCAAGCTGTCTTTGCTGCACCGATCAATGAAGTCCGTGATATTTTCCAGCAAGTCTCGGCAACGCCTGTGGTACATGCGCATTTTGAGCAGCAAAAGAAACTGATCTCGCTGAACAAAACCTATGTCTCGAAAGGTAACGTGGTATTTAGCAAACAGCAGGGTGTACTCTGGCAAATGCAAACTCCTGTACAGGCTGATCTGGTAGTGACGCCGCAAAAACTGGTACAAAAAACCCAGCGCACCATGAGTCAGATCAATGTACAGCAGTCACCATATGGTTCGGTGGCGACCCTGTTTTTACAGTTGATGGCAGGTGATGAAAAAGCCTTGGCAAGCAATTTTAATATTGTCAGCGCTACACATAACAATCAGGCATGGGCGGTAACGTTAACGCCAAAAAGCAGCCTGTTCAAAAAACTGTTTAATCAGGTCAATGTGCAAGGTGGGCGCTATGTCAACCAGATCGTGATTCAGGAAAAAGACCGTAATATTACTCAAATCCGCTTTAGTCAGCAAACTAGCCAACCTCAAAATCTAACAGCCCAAGAACATGCGTTATTCCAATTGGCAAAATAAAGCCACGGCCATTTGGCTGACCATTTTACTGTGCTGTGCCATCAGTATGGGTTGGCTGTGGCTGAAAAAAGACATTCATATTCAGACCAATATTTTTGCGTTATTGCCCAAGTTTAGTCAGCAGGCGGATTTGGCAGACACGCAGCAATATATGAACCAGCAGCTCAACAACAAGCTGTTTGTGGTGCTGGATGCCAAAAATAGTCAGGCACTGGATCGGGCGACGCAGCGCTTGCAGCAGCAAGTGGCACAGAGTGGTCTGATTCAGCCGTTACGCCCACAGTTTGACAGTGAACAGTTTGGCAAGCTGCTGTTTCAGCATCGTGTAGGCTTGTTGACCTCGCAAGATCGGCAGTTGCTTCAGCAAAAAGACTATGCCGCATTGTCCGAGCAAAGTTTATTGCAACTGATGAGTCCGGGTATGCCTGTGACTGAACAACTGTTGCAGCATGATCCGTTGTTACTATTCCCGCGTTATGCGATGGGGCTGGCACAGCACAATACTCAAAACATTCAGCTTGAACAGGGCTTTGCCACCTTGCACGATAATGACAAGGTGTCGCGTCTGTTGGTACTCGAACTGAAAGACAGTCCTTATAAGATTGATTATCAGGAAAAAGTTGCGAAGTGGATTGAGCAGGTTAAGCCGCAGCTACAGGCACAGCAGGTCAGTAGTCACTGGACAGGAACACTGATTTTTGCCAGTTTTGGTACACAGTCCGCACAGCAGGAAATTTCAACCATTGGTTTAGGCTCAAGTTTGGGTTTGATTTTCTTGGTGTGGTTTGGTTTTCGCTCACTGCGCCCGATGTTGACTGAATTTATTACTGTCAGTAGTGGCAGTTTGGTGGCACTTGCTGTGACTCACACATGGTTTGGTGAAATTCATCTGATTACGCTGGTGTTTGGCGCGAGCCTGATCGGGGTTTGTGTTGATTTTTCATTTTACTTTATGGCATTGCAATCACAGCATCGGCAGTTCAAGGGCTTTCAGATTTTGATGCCATTGTTGCTGAGTCTGTTTATGGGGCTGATGACCACAGTGGCAGCATATCTGGTGCTGAGTTTTACCCCATTTCCAGGGTTTCGTCAGATTGCGGTGTTCTCTGTGGTGGGATTGGTTTCGGCATGGATCACCAGTATTTTGCTGTTACCGCGCTTGCCACCGCTAAATGCTGAACCTGCGATTCGACGTTTGCACTGGATTGGTCAGGCACGTGAATATTTTCAGGCAAAGACGACCTTGCGTTATGTCAGTGTGGTTGCCATTTTACTTGTGGCTGGTTTGAGTCTGCTGCGTTTGCAAAGTAACGATGATATTCGCAATCTGCAAAGCATGAATGCACAGCTTAAACAGGAAGATCAGTACATTCGCCAACGTTTTTCACAGCAGCAGGCAAGCGATTATTTTGTGATTCATGCACAGTCCACTGCGCAGTTGGAGCAGCGTGAACAGCAACTGATTCAACAGCTACAACAACTCCAGACTCAGGGTAAACTGCAAGGTTTTCAGGCTTTGGGTCAGTGGTTGCCGTCACAAACTGAACAGCAGCAGAATCGCCAGTTATTAATCAACATTCCCGCGTCAGCACTGACCGCTTATGCGCAAGCGCTGGATTTACCTGTCACAGAAATTTTGACATGGCAAAAACAATTGTCACAGCAGCCATTGCTGACCATTCAGGATTTTCGCCAGCATCCACTGTATTTCTTGCAGCCGAATGCCAAGCAGCGTTTGGTGTTGTTGCAGGGGATTCATGATGTTACCGCTTTAAAGCAACTGCAAACCGCCGATGTGCAGTTACAGCAACCGATTACGACCTTATCCAATATGTTCCGTGATTATCGTGTACAGGCACAGTGGTTGTTGCTATTTGCCATGATTGGCCTGACTGTCGGTTTAGGTATGATTTACGGGCGGCATTCGATGTTGCCACTTATGTTGCCTGTGATCATGGCATTGCTGAGTACCTTTGCGGTTCAGGCATGGCTGGGTGTAGAAATTAATGTGTTTAGCATTATGGGCACCTTCCTGATTATCGGGATTGGGGTGGACTATGCGATTTTTTATCGGCATGGGCATGATCATCCGAAAGTGGTCAGCATGGCATTGTTTCTGTGTATGTTGTCGACCTTGCTCGGTTTTGGTCTGTTGTCGTTTAGCCATACCTACGCCATTCACTGCTTTGGCCTGACCGTACTGCTCGGGGTGATTTTCTCTTTTCTTTACGCGACATTATTTACCATGGCTGATCCCAAGTATCAGATGATTCGCACATTAAAAACACAAACGGAGTCAGATGTAAAATGACCGAATTACAATTACAGCACACCGATGTTTTGATTATTGGGGCAGGCCCATCGGGCAGTTCAGCAGCAGCCTTGTTACGCAAGAAAGGCTATGATGTCGTGATTTTGGAGCGTCAGCATTTTCCACGTTTTTCGATTGGCGAGTCGTTATTGCCACAATGCATGGTATTTTTAGAAGAAGCAGGCTTGCTCGACACCGTGCGTGAGCATGTCGACGAATTTGCCTTCCAGTATAAAAATGGTGCCAGTTTTTTGCGCGGTAAGCAGCGCAGTTTTTATGATTTTCGTGAAAAATTTAGTGCAGGGCCAGGCACAACCTGGCAGGTACGTCGTGCACCATTTGACCAGCTCTTGGCGAATCAGGCACAAGCCTATGGCACAGACATTCGCTATGGGCATGAAGTGATTGCTGTGGATGTTGATGCTGAGCAGCCTGTATTGACTGTGCGCGATGAAGCCGAAAATGTTTACCAGATTCAGGGTAAATTTTTACTGGATGCCAGTGGTTTTGGACGCATCTTGCCAAAATTTCTGGACTTGGAAAGCCCGTCCGATTTCCCAGTACGCCGTGCGATCTTTACCCATATT
Organism: Acinetobacter sp. ANC 4636; assembly: GCF_054454555.1. NCBI lineage: Bacteria > Pseudomonadati > Pseudomonadota > Gammaproteobacteria > Moraxellales > Moraxellaceae > Acinetobacter > Acinetobacter sp. ANC 4636. The sequence goes on from NZ_JBTKVD010000006.1 coordinate 160,132, forward strand.
GAAGATGGAATTCTGGACGACTCTGAGTTTGATCGGGAAAAAATCCTGATTACCGTACATGAAAAAGATCACCGTGCATGGTACTGGCTGATCCCATTTGCTGATGGGCGTTCTTCATTTGGTGTGGTGGCAGAGCAAAGTTTCTTTGATCATTACGGTTATACAGGGGCAGATACGCCTGAAGCTCTAGAAGCATTGTTCAAACGTATTTTGCAGGATGATCCTGCGCTTTCACATGTGCTGCGCCGTGCCCAGTTCGATACGCCAGTGCGAACATTGGTGGGATATTCAGCCAACGTCAAACATTTGGCACAGAACAATTATGCCTTGCTGGGGAATGCGGGTGAGTTTCTCGACCCTGTATTTTCATCAGGGGTAACCATCGCACTAAAATCATCAAGTCTAGCGGTGCCACTGGTCGAGCGTGTTTTGCAAGGTCAGGCTGTTGACTGGCTGGCAGAGTATGAAAAGCCGTTACGTCAAGGTATTCAGGTGTTTCGTGCCTATGTCGAGTCATGGTATAGCGGCGAATTTCAGGAGGTGGTTTTTAGCTCGGATCAGCATGTTAAACTGCGTGAAATGGTGTCCTCACTTTTGGCAGGCTATGCGTGGGACATGAGTAACCCGATCCATAAAAATGCCAAACGCCGCCTGAGTATGATTGCCGAATATTGCCGTGAAGGTTTGCCTCAGGAACAACTTTTAGGAGGCTAATATGCACAGATACGGACGGATTGTACTGTTGGGACTGGTGTGTAGTCTGAGTGCCTGTCAGTCTTTTTATCCCAAAGCGCCTGCGTTGGCTGCACCACAGTGGCAAGCGCAGCAGTACCAGCGCCAAGATCAGGTGGAAGTGCAGTGGAAACAGCAAAGTTTTAGCTTTCTGCTGTATCAACAGCAGCAGGGCAAAAACCTGAGCATGTTGGGACTGAGTCTGACAGGGCAAGTGCTGTTTAAACTGCAATTTGACGGGCAAAAAGTGAAAGTCGAACAGCGGATTGAACAGATGCGTTTGTTGCCTTTTGATTTTGTGGTACGGGATATTTTGTTTGCGACTTATCCGAAGTTTGCCGAGGCAGGACAGCCCAATGTTGAAGTCAAACAGCAGGGCGATACCCAGCAGATCGAAATTGCCAAACAACATGTACTGACCATTCAAAAGCAGGCACACAGTATTCAACTGGACAATTTACATGTACCGTACACCATTGTGTTTAGCCCGATGGATGATGCTTTACAGGTAGGGAATTAATGTCAGCACAGATTCACGATTTAGCCGCAGTCGGCATTCAGTGTAGTGCCAGTTTATCGGCTTTGGGTACAAGTGCACAGGATGTGCGCCAAGCCCTAACCCAAACTGAAAGTTGCCTGAGTACCCGTGATGATTTGCTCTTGGGGCAAAGCTGTCTAGTGGGTGCTTATACAGGCGAAGTCATTCAGCAGGATTTACCCGATGGGTTACAGGTTTTGGACTCGCGTAATTTACGTTTGGCTATTACCGCTTTACAGCAAATTGAAGCTCAAGTGCATGCTTATACGGCACAGTTTCCCCGTCAGCGTTTGGCGGTGATTGTCGGCACATCGACCTCAGGCATTGCCGATAATGAACAGCTCTTGCAACAGCATTTTGCAGGTCAGGCGCATCCGCCGATTTTCTACCAGAAACAGGAAATGAACAGCCTCGCACAAGGCTTGAAACAGTATTTAAACTGGGAAGGCATTGCCTATAGCATTTCTACTGCTTGTTCATCGAGTGCCAAAGCCTTTGCTGCAGGGCAGCGGTTACTCAGTGCTGGTCTTGCCGATGCGGTTTTGGTCGGTGGTGTAGATACCTTGTGTCAACTGACCCTGAATGGCTTTAACAGTCTGGAAAGTCTGTCGAGCAGCATTTGCCGACCATGTGGTGTAGATCGTGATGGCATTAATATCGGTGAAGCCGCCAGTTTATTTTTGCTTAGCAAAGATGCTGCCCCTGTGATGTTAGTCGGTACAGGCGAATCAATGGATGCGTGGCATATTTCTGCGCCACACCCTGAAGGGCGCGGGGCACAGCAAGCCATGCAACAGGCGTTGGTTGCCGCAAGTTTGCAGCCATCTGACATTGATTATTTGAATTTGCATGGTACGGCAACTCCGCAAAATGATGCGATGGAAATCAAAGCGGTGCGTCAGGTATTTGGTTCACATCAGGTACATTTGAGTAGTACCAAGCATCAAACAGGGCATTGTCTGGGGGCAGCAGGGGCACTCGAAGCCTTTATTTGTCAGCACGTCTTGCTTGATCAATCTTGGTTGCCGCTACATCAGGCAGGGCAAATTGATCCTGAACTGGCAGATCAGCACTATGTGCAGCAAGCTCAGCACAATAAACCCGTGAAGTATGCCATGAGTAATTCCTTTGCCTTTGGTGGCAGTAACATCAGTCTAATTTTTGCAAGGCAGCAAGCATGATTCAGGATGCAACGGCATTTATTCCCCATCAAGCCCCAATGGTATTTGTCGATACGGTCAGCGAGTTTGGCGAAGATTATGTGGTAACTCAACTGACCATTCGTCCTGAACTAATGTTTTGCGAAGCTGAAGGTTTGCCGAGCTGGGCAGCGATAGAAATCATGGCGCAAAGCGTGAGTGTCTTTGCAGGTCGGCATGGGCAGCAGGGCGGCGAAGCACCAAAAATTGGTTATTTACTCGGTACACGCAAAATGCAGTTGCCTGTATCACATTTTGCCCTTGGGTCGACTTTGACCATTCGGGCGCAGCAATCTTATCTGCATGAAGGCTTGGGACAGTTCCAGTGTGAACTGCACTATGAGCAGCATTGTATTTCGGCGGTGCTCAGTGTTTACCAGCCACATGAACAACCACAATTAGGAAAATAAGCGTCATGAACAGACGAATTCTGGTCACGGGTTCTAGCCGTGGCATTGGACGTGCGATTGCACTACAGTTAGCCGCAGCAGGCTTTGATATTACCGTACACGCCCGTTCACGTATGCAGGATGCCGAAGCGGTGGTCAGTCAGATTCAGGCTTTGGGGCGTAACAGTCATGCATTGCAGTTTGATGTGAATGACCGCGAAGCGGTACGTGAATGTCTGGAACAGAACATTGAACAACACGGTGCATTTTATGGTGTTATTCTCAACGCAGGCTTAACCCACGATGGCGCATTTCCAGCCCTAACCGACAACGATTGGGACGAAGTGATCTCAACCTCTCTAGACGGTTTTTATAACGTGGTCAAACCGCTGATCATGCCGATGATTCACCTCAGAAAAGGCGGGCGGATTATTACCATGTCTTCGGTGTCTGGCATTATGGGCAACCGCGGGCAGGTCAACTACAGTGCAGCAAAAGCAGGCTTGATCGGTGCAACCAAAGCACTGGCGATGGAACTGGCAAAACGTAAAATCACGGTGAACTGTGTTGCACCTGGGCTGATCGAAACTGAAATGGTCACGGATGAAGTCAAGGAACATGCCTTAAAAATGATTCCAATGCAGCGCATGGGGCAGGTCGACGAAGTGGCCAGCGTGGTGAAATTCCTGTGTTCAGATGAAGCTGCCTATATCACCCGTCAGGTGATCTCGGTTAATGGAGGTCTGATCTGATGAAACGGGTTGTGGTGACAGGCATGTCGGGCATTACCTCATTAGGACAAACAGCCGATGAGATTTTTGCCAAATTTGCCCAAGGTCAAAGTGGCGTGCGCTATATGCAGGAGTGGGATCAATACACTGATTTGCGTACGCGTTTGGGTGCACCTGTTGATCATTTCGATATTCCAAAGCATTTTAACCGTAAAGTCATGCGCGGCATGGGGCGCGTGGCACTGATGTCGGTGATTAGTGCCGAACGTGCGCTCGAAGATGCAGGCTTGCTGAATCATCCGGTTTTAAGCAGTGGTGAAACAGGCGTGGCTTACGGTTCATCTGCAGGCAGTGTCGATGCAGTTTGTGAAATGGGGCGCATGATTCTGGACAATGACATGAGCCAGATGAATGCCACAACTTACATCCGCATGATGGCGCACACCAGTTTGGTCAATCTGACGGTACATTTTGGGATCAAGGGCTTATCCTTGCCGACTTCAAGTGCCTGTACTTCAGGTTCGATGTCGATTGGTCAAGCCTATGAAGCAATTAAATATGGTAAGCAAACCGTAATGCTGGCAGGTGGAGCAGAAGAGCTCAGCGCACCAGGCGCAGGCGTGTTTGATGTGTTGCTCGCCACCAGTGGTATGAATGAACATCCTGAACAGTCGCCACGCCCGTTTGATGCCAAGCGCGATGGTCTGGTGATTGGTGAAGGAGCAGGCTGTCTGATTCTGGAAGAATTGGAACATGCTCAGGCACGTGGCGCGCAAATTTATGCCGAAATGATTGGCTATGCTAGCAATACCGATGGCACACATGTCACCCGCCCTGATCAGGCAAGCATGGTACGTTGCATGCAACTGGCACTGAAAGATGCTCAAGTTGCCCCTGAACAGATTGATTATGTCAATGCCCATGGCACAGCCACTGATCATGGTGATGTGGCGGAAACCCAAGCCACGGCTCAGGTGTTAGGTTATAAACCGATTAGCTCGTTAAAAAGTTATTTTGGGCATACCTTGGGGGCATGTGGTGCGATTGAAGCATGGCTGAGTATTGAAATGCTGCTGCGTCAGCAATTTATTCCGACGCTAAACCTTGATCAGGTTGACCCGTTGTGTGGGGAACTGGACTATATTCGAGAACAACCAAAACAAATGATGGCACAGACCATCATGACCAATAATTTTGCTTTTGGCGGGATTAATACTTCACTGATTTTTAAGCGTTATTTATAAGGATAAAATATGATGATAAAAAAACTGGCATTTACTACAGCATTGTTTATGGGATTGGGCATGTCTGCTCATGCTGCCGATGATGTCCATCAACTGGACTTCAAGCAGGCAGTACAACGTGCAATGGCAGATGGTACGCTGGATGGTTCAGTCAAATTCTATTTGGCAGGGACGAACTCAGGTGGTCGGGTGTTGCAAAAAGATGTAGTGACCAATAAAAAGACCAATGGTTTTATGAAGTCGGCAGAGGAATCCTGTGATTGGGTGCTGCGTTCAGCATTGATTCAACTGCAAACCGCAGCAAAACAACAGGGTGCTAATGCCGTGATCAATATTGTTAGTTACTACAAGTCACATGAAACACGTAGTACCACTACCTATGAATGCCATAAAGGCACGGCTATGGCAGGGGTTGCGCTCAAGGGTGATCTTGTTAGATTTTAAGTTATATGAGTTTGGGAAAGCTCCTGTTGATTCAGATATTAAAAAATGAATCCTCATGACGGAGTCTTATTATTTTGACTAGGATTTCAGGATTAACTTTCAGTAAGGCTTACTTTTCTTTCGGGAAAAGTAAGCAAAACCATTGTCATCTGCAAAACTCGCTTAATGTTAGCTTTTATCAGAAATATTGCAAAACCAGTATATTGCGAATATTTTTCTGGCTCGAACAGTTGCAGATGACGTTCTACTATCTGATTTTTTAGAAATATTTCTCTTACTTTATGCTATTGAATCACTTTAGTTAAAGGGGCAGCAACATGAAAATTGAAATTTATTTGCAGTTGCTGTCCCGACTTGCTTCGAAACAACCTGATGCTTTTGAGCATTGGGCGGCATTTAAGCAGTATCAGCAGCAACTGATTTATGCCTATCGAGCAGAGATTTTGGCACGACAGCTCAACCTTACTGAACAGGATTTGCAGTTTGACAAAACTGAGCATGGCAAACCATTTTTGGGAAATTATCCTGAACTGGCGTTTAACCATAGTCATGGCCGTGAGCATTATGCGTTGGCAGTGAGTCAGCAGGTGCAAGATGTTGGCATCGATATTGAATCATTACAGCGTAAAGTGCGTTTTCAGGCACTGGCTGAGCATGCTTTTCATCCTGATGAATATCAGCACTGGCAAGCCACAGGGCAAAACCCTGAATATTGGTTTCAGGTCTGGACAGCCAAGGAAGCAATTTTAAAAGCCTGTGGTCTGGGTATCCGTTTGAGTTTAAATACCTTAAATACCCAAGCTGTGGCAGGACAGCAACAGGGGTATTGTCAGCATCCTGAATTGGGGCAATTTTCTTATCAGCACATGATTTGGAATGATGCGCTGTGTACTGTGGCATGGCGGGATCGTGAGAGCCTAAGCCCTGAGATTGGCTATATTCAACCATAAAAAAAACAGCATCCGAAGATGCTGTTTTTATTTAAGCTGAAATCGAAAATGAGCAATTATTTATGTTCATCTTCAAATTCAGGTTTCACTTGTACAATAAAGTCCTGACGATTCAAACCACGCCACACAGCATAGGCAGTCGCGATATAAATCGAAGAATATGTTCCTGCAAATACCCCGATAAACATCGCCACAGAGAACCAGCGCAGACCTTCACCGCCCATAACTAGCATGGCAACAACGACCAGTAACAGGGTTACAGAGGTGTGTACAGTACGGCGCAAAGTTTCAGTCAATGCAATATCGACCACTTCACGCGGTGATGCGCCACGAATTTTACGGAAGTTTTCACGGATACGGTCAGACACCACGATGTTATCGTTGAGTGAGAAGCCAATTACCGCCAGTACTGCCGCCAAAGTCGTGAGGTCAAACGGCCACTGCATCAGCGCAAACACCCCTAAAATCACCAAGATATCGTGAAATAGGGAAAGAATTGCACCCACAGCCAGTTTGAACTCAAAGCGAATGGTCACATAAATCAGCATCAGTACCAGTGCAAGTGCTACCGCACCCGCAGAGCGAACATACAGCTCATTACCTACCTGACCGCCGACAGAGTCGACTTTGTGCAGGGTTGCAGTGTTATTTGGCACTTGGACTGCTTTTGCCAAAGTATTGCTCAGATCATCTACTTTGACTTTTTGTACAGGCATACGAATCAACAGATCTTTATTACTGCCAAGGGTTTGTACCACTGCATGTTGAAAACCTGCCGATTCAAGCGATTTAATTACCTGATCCTGATCAACCGCTTGTTGATAGGTGACTTCCGCAGCAATACCGCCGGTAAAATCCAAACCTAAGTTTAGACCACGAAAGGCAATAAAGAAGATACTGGCAATGGTAATTAAAATTGACGCGAAGGCAGCAGGCTTGCTGATCTTCATGAAGCCAATAATGCGTTCATTGTCAGGGCGACCGTATTGTTTTGATTTAGGTTGAGTCACATTGGTCATCATAGATCTCCTTAAATGCTCAACTTTTTCAAGTCACGGCTTTTGCCATAAATTAATTGCACAATGGCACGGGTCACGGTAATTGAGGTAAACATTGAGCAGACAATACCGATCATATGCGTTACCGCAAAACTTTTGATTGGGCCAGAACCGATGGCGAACAAAATGAAAGCAACAATAAATGTGGTCAAGTTCGAGTCGAAAATGGTGTTATAGGCACGTTCATAACCTGCCACAATGGCCTGTTTGGGCGAGGCTCCCCATTTGATTTCTTCTCGGATCCGCTCACAGATCAAGACGTTGGCATCAACCGCCATACCAATGGTGATGATAATACCCGCAATACCTGGAAGCGACAGCGATGCGCCAATCCAAGACATGACCGTCAGAATCATGGCAATGTTAATCACCAGTGCAAAGTTGGCAATCACACCAAAGACACGGAAGAACACCACCATCCAGATCGCAACCAGAATAAAACCGACTTCAGTCGATAGAATCCCTTTGTCGATATTTTCTTGACCAAGGCTTGGGCCAACCACACGCTCTTCGACAAAGTACATTGGCGCAGCAAGAGCACCTGCACGTAGCATCAAGGCAAGCTCAGAAGCTTCTTGTGGTGAACTTAAACCCGTAATACGGAATTGTGAACCCAAAACTTGTTGTACTGTTGCTGCGTTAATTACCACAGACTCGGTATATGGTGTACGAACTTCAGTTTGTGCACCTGTTTTCGGATCTTTCACGTAAGCAATTTTTTGTTTATTTTCAATAAACAATACTGCCATACGTTTACCCACAGCACTGCGGGTTGCATCCGACATCAGTTTACCACCTGCGCTGTCGAGGGTAATGTTCACCTCTGCACCGCCTGTGTCTTGGCTCAAACCAGACGTAGCATTTTGAACACGTTCACCAGTTAGGATACGGTTACGGTTAAGCAATAACTGACGACCACTGTCTAAAGACTGGTAAGCAAACAGTTCTGTGCCTGGAGGTAATGGCTGACCATTATATTTACTTGTATATGGGTCAATATATTGGTCATTCTGGTCAGATACCAGACGGAATTCCAAGTTAGCAGTACGGCCTAAAACACGTTTTGCTTCAGCAGTATCCTGAACACCAGGCAGTTCCACCACAATACGGTTGTTGCCTTGGCTTTGAACCACGGCTTCTGCTACACCTAACTCATTAATACGATTACGTAATGTGGTTAAGTTCTGGTTGATTGCATAAGACTGGATTTCTTGTTTTTTGACATCGCTATAGGTCAAGTTCAGCGTTGAACCTGTATCTGTTGCCAATGCTTGCAAGGTATAGTCTGGGTTATTGCGGCGCAAGAAACTGGTCGCTGCATCGCGGTCATCATTGTTGGCAAACTGAATGTTAATCACGTTGCCATTGACTGCAAGGTTATTAAATTTCAGTTTGTTGTCATGAAGTTGACGGCGTAAATCAGTTGCCGAAGTTTCCATACGTTGAGATAACGCTTTGTCCATGTCCACTTCAAGCAGGAAGTGAACCCCACCACGTAAGTCCAGACCCAGTTTCATTGGCTTGGCGCCAATTTTTTGTAACCATGCTGGTGTGGTTGGTGCAAGGTTTAACGCAACAACGTATTGGTCGCCAAGCGCCTGACGCAACACATCTTTGGCTTTTAACTGGGCATCTGAGTTTGAAACACGCAGTAAGGCAGCATTGTTGGTAAAGCTGTTGTCATGACTGGCAATATTTTGGCTTTTTAAAATTTGCTCTGCTTTTTGCAAGACCGACTGGTCAATGTTGGTACCAGCCTTCGCCCCTGAAATCTGAACCGCTGGTTCATCTGGGTATAAGCTTGGCAGTGCGTATAATGTACTGATAATCAAAACCACGATAATCAGCAAATATTTCCATGCAGGGTAACGCATTTGCTATCTTCTTAAAATGAGAAAGCCGTGCGATTGCACGACTTAAGGAGAAAATTAAAGACTATTCAGAGTGCCTTCTGGTAATACTGAAACGACACTTGCACGTTGAATCTTGATTTCATTGCCACGGCTTAGCTCAACCACAGCATAATCACCTTCAAGTTTGAGAATACGTCCCATCAAACCACCTGCAAAAACCACTTCGCTGCCCACACCTAGACTTTCAACCAGAGTACGGTGTTCTTTGGCACGTTTCGATTGTGGACGCCAGATCAAGAAATAGAAAATCGCAACAAATACGATAATCATCCCGACATTGGCAATCATGCTTGGTTGTTGTGCAGCGCCGTCTGCGGCATATGCTGTAGAAATAAACAGACTCATTTGTGTTTCCTAATAAAAATAAAATTTACTGACTTATTTGAGCAATTTACCTTGTCTTGCTCTCTAGCGCAAATATTGCGAATTAGTCGGCTGGGCAAGCTGGAACTTCTAAACCACGACGCTGGTAGAAGTCTTCGACAAAGGCATCAAAAGTACCTGCATCGAGTGCATCTCGCATGGCTTGAGTCAAGCGTTGGTAATAACGAAGGTTATGAATCGTGCCCAACATTGACGCAAGCATTTCTCCACATTTTTCTAAATGGAACAAATAAGCACGGGTAAAGTTTTGACAAGTATAACAGTCACAGTGCGGGTCAAGCGGGCTTTGGTCATGACGGTATTTACTGTTACGAATACGGACCAAACCATCAGTGACAAAATAATGTCCATTGCGTGCATTACGGGTTGGCATGACGCAGTCGAACATGTCGACACCACGGCGTACCGCTTCAACGATATCTTCAGGTTTACCGACACCCATTAAGTAACGTGGTTTATCTGCCGGCATTTTGTTTGGCAGATAATCCAGTACTTTAATCATTTCTTCTTTTGGTTCACCGACAGATAGACCACCAATCGCATAACCATCGAAATCAATCTCTAAAAGACCGTTTAAAGATTCGTCGCGCAGGTCTTCGTACATGCCACCCTGAATAATACCGAACAAGGCATTTTTGTTGTTCAGTTTATCATGATGATGGGTTTTGCAACGCTTTGCCCAGCGCAGTGACAACTGAAGCGATTTTTGTGCTTCGTCATGCGTGGCAGGGTAAGGGGTACATTCATCAAAAATCATGACAATATCAGAGTTCAACGTGTGCTGAATTTCCATCGAAATTTCAGGCGATAAAAACACTTTTGAACCATCAATCGGTGAACGGAAGGTGACACCTTCTTCTTTAATTTTGCGCATTGCGCCTAGACTAAACACCTGAAAACCGCCTGAGTCAGTCAGAATCGGTTTATTCCATTTAATAAAGTCATGTAAGCCGCCGTGGGCTTTAATCACTTCTAGGCCTGGGCGTAAATACAAATGGAAGGTGTTGCCTAAAATAATTTGGGCTTGAATTTCTTCAATGTCACGCGGCAACATGCCTTTGACTGTGCCGTAAGTGCCCACAGGCATAAACACAGGCGTTTCAACTACACCGTGTTCCAAGGTTAAACGACCACGACGGGCGCGACCCGATTGAGTTAACTTCTCAAACTTCATATAACATCCAAATCAAGGCGAAAAAACAGTTCGCTGATTGTTCAAGCTAAAAGAGGGCTATTCTCCCTGATTCTGTATATAAACGCCAGTTTTGTGATGTATGGAACTGTTAAATTCATTCATAAAATATGAAGAAAAATCATCATGGATGTGGATTGAAAATCTAAATGATTTGCACTCTATGGCTGCAATGATTTGTTGCGTTTTTTATTAATTTTTTTTGATTAAATTTTAATCAATAAGCATACACTTCTAAAAATTATAGATTGTTCTTATATAAAAATTAAAGGATGAAGATTATATGAATGAACAAAAAGAATGGCAATTTTATAAAGCACTGGTTGAGACAACCAAAGCGATTCCTTGGAAAGTAGATTGGGAAACCCAGGAATTTAGCTATATTGGCCCACAAATTGAAGACATTTTAGGTTGGACACCAGATAGCTTTAAAACAGTACAGGACTGGATTGACCTTATGCATCCTGAAGATCGGGAGTCTACACTCAATGTGTGTATGGCCTTGTCTAATAAAGGAACAGATCATGAAGCTGATTATCGGGTGTTTAACCAAAAGGGCGATTATGTCTGGATTCGTGATGTGGTGCATGTACTTCGTGAAAATAACAAAACCACAGCCTTGATCGGGTTTATGTTTGATGTTTCTGAACGTAAACGGCTTGAGCTAGAGCTCGAACAACTCAATAAGCGCAATCAGGAGCTTTTATTACAAGATCCACGCAAGTCTCTAATCGGCAAGCCTTAAAAGAACGCCTTGAACAAGAATTTAAACGGGCACAGCGTAATGAGCGCCCCCTTTCGATTTTGTTTATCGATATCGATCATTTTAAAAAGTACAATGATGAATATGGACACTTGCAGGGTGATTATTGCCTGATTGCAGTGGCACAGTTATTAAAACAAATGTTTAGTCGAGTTTATGATTTTGTGGCACGCTTTGGCGGTGAGGAATTTGTGGTGATTTTGCCAGAAACCTCACAGGAAGAAGCCATTCGCCTAGCTGAACATTTTAGAAAAGCAGTCAATTGTATTGAAATGCCGCTGATCAGTGCAGCCAAAGCTCCTAAAATTACGGTGAGTATTGGGGTTAATACTCACGGGCAAACTCAGCAATACCTCACAGTTGAAAGCTTTATCCGTTCAGCCGATGAATTGTTGTATCTGGCCAAAGATCAAGGTCGAAATCAGGTTCGATATCATTCGCCCTGATCACCAGATAGCCCATCATCGTACTGATGTTAAAAGTTGGGGCGGTAGCTATATGACTGATTCATAATTGGATCACGAAATGGGCGAATGGGTTTCTTCGACAAAGTCATCGTATTAATCATATTATTCGGGAAGACTTCAATCTGGTTATTGAAGGCTTCCACGTTACGGTTAAAAATACTAATTGCCGCACTGACATTTTCATTTTGCTCCTGAATTTCCTGCATCATTTGACTGTACAAATGATCGGCTTTAAGTTCAGGGTAATTTTCGACCACAAGGTTTAGATTGCGTATCAACTCTTGGTTGAGTTGCTCAATATGCTGTAAATGTGAAGTGTCAGTGTGGTGCAGATTCAAATTCATGATCTGTTGGCGTAGTTCAGTCACTTTTTCCAGTGTGCTTTTTTCAAAATGAGTATATTGGGCAAGGGTTTTTTCAAGATGATCCAGTGTTTTGACTTTCTGTAGTTCAAAGTTCGCCACTTCTGCCCATGAACGTTGTGTCGCATTCAGATAACGCACAATATTATTGCGGATCATGATTCCCCAAACGATCAGCACAATAAAAAAACCGAAAAAGACAATAAAGCCAAACATGAATAGAATCCTATAAAAATTATGATAATAGTTTGAGCATATGTTCTTTGAATAAATCGTATTCCAGCATGCCCAGCGTTCTTAGATGTCCGCGTAAGTGAGAAATCTCTTGAATCCCGACCTGTTTGCTCTGTAGTCGAAACAAGTCTTGTTCCCCTAAATAACATACAATACTTTCACGTGGGTGAAACAGTAAATCTCCTGTAAATTTTTCAAAAAAATCATACAGTTTTAATGTGAAACTTGGAGTGATATGTTTGGCAGTCTCATGTGCATCGCAGCCATAAATATCCAGTTTGCGGTTGGTCTGAATATCGCTAGTTTCCCATTCCTGGATATAAGGCGGGAAAAAATCATTGCCCGTATTGCTAATCGCTAACCCCAGCACAGGTGCATCAAAGATAAACGTACCCCATTGGCGTTTGTTAATTTTCCGAATCACATTGCGCTCGCCGCGTTGGTTGGTGGTTGCAACCTCAACGATATAATCATACTGAAAAATAATCACAGGGTAGCATTGCCCGTCATGTAACCATGTAGTTGACGCAAAGTAATCTACTCGATTGACTTCGGTTCCTTTGGAAAATAGTGGAAACAGGGCTTTGAGCTGCGCCAGTACTGAAAAGGTTCTGCTCGGGTCAGTAAAGTTGTCAGGGAGTTTTTGAAAGTTTAAATCGTACCGCAGACTGAGCATGCGTTCACGTAAAAACTGAATCACTTCATCAATCGGTTTTTGACTTTCATGAATGAGATAGGCCCAGAAACCTAAGCCAGCACTTGTCAGTAATGTAAAAAAGAATGGAAAATAGTGATGCAGCAAACCGCCTAAAATCAGTACCAGAACACTAGCAATCACCAAAAACATGGGCAATACATTATAAAAGCGTAAATCGCGATCTTCACCCCAAGGGTGTAACGCATCCAGCAGTTCATCAGGCGTTTGAGCTTTCTGTCCAATATCCCACAGGCGCGCCACATTACGCATGACTTGCTGATTTTTCTTGCGCTGAATATGCAGGATTTGCTGGAGGGCATCCATCGGCATGGTGATACAACTCAAATTGAACAGCGCTATTTTAACCATTCTTTATGTTTTTGTAATCTATAAAAAAAGGCTACTTGAAGTAGCCTTTTAGTCTCGTTTAATAGCGTTATGCACGGTCAATCAGCATGGCATCACCATAACTAAAGAATCGGTATTGCTGTTTCACTGCATGTCGGTAGGCATTTAAAATATTCTCTTGATTCGAGAGTGCTGAAACCAACATCAACAATGTTGACTCAGGTAAGTGGAAGTTGGTAATTAAACGATCCACTACACAGAACTGATATCCAGGATAAATAAAGATTTGTGTATCACCTGTCCAGGCGTCAATTTTTCCACCATAGGCTTGAGCTGCACTTTCAAGGGCACGGGTTGCAGTGGTTCCCACCGCAATGACTTTGTTGCCACGAGCTTGCGTTTCACGAATCAGATCGACGGTGTGCTGAGGTACATCGCACCATTCGCTGTGCATAATATGGTTTTCAATATTGTCAGTACGTACAGGCAGGAACGTACCTGCACCCACATGTAGAGTCACGAAACTTTTCTGTATGCCTTTTTGTTCTAGCTCAGCCAAAAGCTGCTGATCAAAGTGCAGGCTTGCAGTGGGTGCAGCAACACTGGCGAGTTTATTGGGGTCATGAAACACGGTTTGATAACGCTCAGTATCAATTGCCTCGGCTTCACGGTTAAAGTACGGTGGAATCGGTAACTGACCATAACGATCGAGTACGGTGAGGATCGGCTGCGAAAATTCCACAATAAATAAGTTTTCATGACGTCCTTGAACCGTCACTTTGACTTCATCTTCACCGATAAACAGCTCTGCACCAGCTTTAGGGGAGTTGCTGGCTTTAATGTGGCAGTGCGCAACAAATTGATCTTGCATGCGCTCAACCAACACCTCAACCGCTCCGCCAGTAGCGCGTTTGCCTTTCAGGCGGGCTTTCATGACTTTGGTGTCATTTAGAATCATTAAATCGCCAGGATTGAACAGTTCTAAAATATCGGTAAAACAGTGATCTTGATATTTTCCGTCGGCATGTAAATGCAATAAACGTGATGAAGTACGTGACTGAAGCGGGTAACGGGCAATCAGATGATCTGGGAGTTCAAAGTTAAAGTCAGAGAGTTGCATAGCCAAAATCTGGGAAAAAGATTGTAGCTATTATAAACTTTTTTCGTTTTATGGTCGATTTTGCTGAAAAAAACACCAAAGTATCAATTGTTTGTTTTAAAAGTGAGCAATGGTGTAGAAATGGCGTTGACACATTTTAAAAATAAGATAATATACACAGCGTAAACCAGCCATACTTAATCCCGAGGTGGTGAAATTGGTAGACGCGGTGGACTCAAAATCCACTGTTCGAGAGAACGTGTCGGTTCGAGTCCGACCCTCGGGACCATAAATCTGGTACCAAGATTTAAAAAAACCGAAGCCAAACGCTTCGGTTTTTTTTGTTTATAAAAAATATAAATTTATATTATTCCCAATAGAAAAGTATTTAATCGTTGATTGGATTTTTACCTTTAAATTCATTTTTTTGCTAATCAAAATAAAAACACCCAGAGCAGATTTTTGCTGCCTAAAAAGACAATCGTGAAGCAAGCTAATCTTTGTGATTCCCTACATTGGATCTACTTATCTTTATAAGGAACAGCTAAAACTGCTCTTGCTCAGTTTTTGTGCTAAAGACAATCTGTTTGATCATCGGGTGAGGTGGCTTTGGCAGCCGATACATTCATTGAGAGTTTTTATGGATAAGCAGAAAGGTTTTGATTCAATTTTATGTCATGTTTTCTTAATCTGGCAGGCTTATTGTTGCTCCAAATTGATGGTTATTTTTTTCATGCATACGGTTTTTCTGGAATTTTTGAGTGAAATGTGTTGCGAATTTTCATCACAATAATTTGCAATTGACTTTCTTTTAAAATTCTAAAATTAGTGATCTAGTTGGCAAAAAAAATGAGCATAGATAATTTTGAAAAAATTAAAAAACCTTATGATTTATATAGCTATGATCGGAAGGTATTGGTTACAAAAAAGATAAAATGATTTAATGTTTGTTTTAGAAAAATGACTTTAGTGTGTTATTTTGTTAATTGGGAACGGGGTTTTCATTAAGGTAATACTTGAAAACAATGCCAGTACGGATGGATATGTGAGGCGAGGCATGCAGCCAAAATTGTTAGAACTCAACCAAGCCGATCAAATGAGTGATTGTAAGCTGTCCTTATTGTTGGGGGTTACTAGCTCGCGCAATCAGATCGACATTTTTTTGAAAATGGCGCGCCGTTTACTCAATGTAGAATTTGCTGCTTGGGCATTTCATCATGAACCTTACACTTGGTTTGTTACCCAACAGGGCTTTCAAGCTTACCCTGCAAATCCTGAATTGGCGGCTCAACTGCAAGCCTGCTATACCAAAGATGCTGTTGTCATTTCCCCAAAACATCCAAACTATTCAAAATTTTCAGAACACTTAAAACATCATTTTTTTGACCATCAGCGGTTGCTTGCATTAAATCTGGTGGTGAATCAAAACAGTATTGGTCAACTGGTATTTTTTGATCAGGCAGCAGATGAATTCCATCCTGAGGACATTGAGCAGATTGAAGTGTTATTGGAAGCTATGCTGGGCTATATCGAGCTGAAATTTGAACACACCGAACTTAAAGAAGCCTATGAGCAGCTTTCAGCACTGAATTATAGCCGTACCAAGTTTTTTCAAATTATTGCACATGATTTGCGGGCCCCTTTTCATGGCTTACTGGGCTTTTCCGATGTTTTAGCCGAAGAACTCGATACTCTAGATCATGCCAGTATTCAAAATATTGCCAGTTATTTGAATGACACGGCCAAATCCACTTACAATCTGCTTGAAAACCTGCTCGACTGGGCGATGGCCGAGGGCGGGCATTTTGTTTATCATCCAATTAATTTTAAGCTCAAACAATGCAGTCATATTGTCACGGATGTGCTGAGCAGCCTCGCTTTGAAAAAGACAATCCGCTTAGTAGATCAGGTTCCTGATGATATTCGAGTGTTTGCTGACATTAATATGTTGACCTCGGTGCTACAGAATTTAACTTCAAATGCTTTGAAATTTTCACCTGTTGATGGCACGGGCCAAGTCACGATTAGCGCTTGTGTGCATGGGGAACAGATTCAACTGTCTGTAACCGATACAGGTTTGGGTATGACTGAGCAGCAGTTGCAGCATGTATTTGAGCCACGCATTAAAACCTCGCTAAAAGGTACGGCAGGTGAGCGTGGAACGGGCTTGGGTCTGGTGCTGTGTAAACGCTTTGTTGACTTAAATCATGGTGAAATTCGGGTCATTTCCAAAGAAGGTCAGGGCACAACTTTTACGGTGATCTTGCCGAAAGCCCAAGATGAACATAGTGCATTAGCATTACACCAAGATCAGTTGGCTACGCACTAAAAAAGCTCACTTTTATTTTCCAAAAGTTTATTTCTCCTGCTATAACTAGCTTAGCTATAGGGGAAATATGCTGATCATGAACCACGATCAATTACAAAAAACACTTCACGCCAGTCAATACGCAGAACAAGTCTTGGCACAGTATGCTGAGCAATTACAGCAAGATGACCAAGATCATCCTTTTCATCAGACTTTATCAACCACAGAAATTTTTGCTTATGTTGAGCAAACGCTTGCAGGTATCGATGATGAAATTCAATGGATGCGTCAGTTAAGAATTTTACGTGCCCGCCTGATGTTTCGCTGGATCTGGCAAGACGCTAACCAACAGACCACCGTGCCACAACTTACTCGTGAACTTTCCGATTTTGCCGATGCCTGTATTTGTGCAGCCAAAGCCTTTGCGTTGCCAGCGTTATTGGCAAAATATGGCGAACCGATGGGTTATGACGGTCAGGTACAGGATCTGATCGTGATCGGCATGGGCAAGCTCGGTGCGCAAGAACTGAATTTATCGAGTGATATTGACCTGATTTTTGCCTTCGATGAGCAAGGTGAAACCAATGGGCGCAAATGTATTGAAATACAGCAGTTCTGTATTTTATGGGGGCAAAAGTTGATTTATCTGCTGGATCACATAACCGCAGAAGGTTTTGTGTTTCGGGTAGATATGCGCCTGCGTCCGTGGGGAGATGGTTCGGCACTCGCCATTAGTCATGTCGCTTTAGAAAAATACCTGATTCAGCATGGACGTGAGTGGGAACGCTATGCGTGGATTAAGGCGCGAGTCATTACGGGCGAAAAAGGCGATAGCCTGATGGCAATGACCCGTCCTTTTGTGTTCCGTCGTTATGTCGACTATAGCGCCTTTGAAGCCATGCGTGAAATGAAACAGATGATTGAACGTGAGGTGGCACGCCGCAATATTCACGATGACATCAAGCTGGGCGCAGGCGGTATTCGTGAAATTGAATTTATTGTGCAGGTGTTTCAGCTGATTCACGGTGGTTCAAAACTGGAATTGCAAGACCGTACTTGTTTGACCAGCCTTGAGCATATTGGTGCAGTGGGTTTACTTGAGCCACGTATTGTCAGTGACCTTGAAGATGCCTATCTGTTTTTGCGTCGGGTGGAACATGCGATTCAGGCACTCAATGATCAGCAAACCCAAGCGCTGCCTGTTGAGCCTGTACTGCGTCAGCGTATGGTCGAAACTTTGGGTTATGCCACATGGGATGAGTTCCTCGATGTGCTAAACCAGAAACGTGACAAGGTCAGCTTGCAATTTAAAAACCTGATTCGGGAAAATGAATTTGATCAGCATGATGCAGATAGTACTGAACTCGAGCAACAGTTACTTGCTGTACTGGATGATGATGCACAAAACCTGATTCATGAATTCTGGCACGGACATGCCATTAAAAAATTACCTGCCAAAGCGGTTGAACGTTTAAAAGCTTTTTGGCCGCCACTGATTGCTGCAATTTTACAAGCTGAGCAGCCACAAGTGGCATTGCTGCGTCTGATGCCGCTGATTGAGTCGGTGATGCGCCGTACCGTGTATTTGGTGATGCTGATTGAAAATAAAGGGGCGTTGCAGCGCTTGGTGAAAATGTCAGAAGTCAGTCCGTGGATTTGTGAGGAACTTACGCATTATCCTGTGTTACTCGATGAATTCTTGTCGATGGATTTCGAACTGCCACGTCGTGCTGATTTAGAAGCTTCTATGCGTTATCAGTTATTGCGGATTGAACTGGATCAGGTGGAAGACCTGATGCGTGTGTTACGTTTATTTAAGAAAAGCCATGTATTGGCAGTTGCTGCCAGCGATGTCCTTGCTGAAAGCCCACTGATGAAAGTCTCCGATGCCCTGACCGATATTGCTGAAGTCTGTGTCGAAGCCACCTTGCATCTGGCTTATGAGATGGTGGCGCAAAAGCATGGTTATCCTGTCACGCAAGATGGTCAACGCTGCTCAATCGATCAAAAAGGCTTTATTGTGATTGGATATGGCAAGCTCGGCGGCATTGAACTAGGCTATGGTTCAGATCTGGATCTGGTGTTTATTCATTATCTGGATGAACAGGCCGATACCGATGGACGTAAATCGATTAGCGGTTTTGAATTTGCTTTGCGTGTTGCACAGAAATTTATGTCGCTGATGACCACGCAAACCCTTGACGGTCGTGCCTATGAAATTGATACACGCTTGCGTCCTTCGGGCGAGGCTGGAGTGCTGGTGACCAGCCTGAAAGCTTATGAGCAATATCAAATGAAAAGTGCATGGCTTTGGGAGCATCAGGCACTGGTTCGCGCGCGTTCAATTGCGGGAGATTTGGGCTTAAGACAGCAATTTGAGCAGCTTCGCTGTGAAATTCTGACGCAAAAACGTGATGAAAGTGAAGTTCAGGCTGAAGTCTTAAAAATGCGCCAGAAAATGAAAGACCATTTAGGCTCAAGCAAAGAGCAAAAAAAAGATGGGATTTTTCATTTAAAACAGGATGCAGGTGGTATCGTTGACATTGAATTTATGGCACAGTATATGGTGTTGGCATGGAGTGGGACGAAGCCCGATCTCGCCCATTTCTCCGACAATGTCCGAATCCTTGAAGATGCTGCGCGGTTAGATTGCTTACCCAGCCAAGATGCGCAGGCTTTGATTCAAGCTTATCTCAGTGAACGAGCCGAGAGCCACCGTCTAGCACTTGCAAACAAAAACATGCAAGTTCAAGCTGCACAATGGCGCGACACCCGCGAGATCGTTTGCAAGTTATGGCAGAGATTAATTGATCCAAGCGCACAAGCCTTGGACAGTGAATAATGATGTGAAAATTTGGAGTGTGTGCCGTGAATTTGGCTGATCGTGATGGTTTTATTTGGCAAGATGGAAAATTAGTAGATTGGCGTGATGCAAAAATTCACGTCTTAACCCATACACTACACTACAGTATGGGCGTGTTTGAAGGTGTCCGTGCCTATGAAACACCAAAAGGAACTGCGATTTTCCGTTTAAAAGAACACACCAAACGTTTGCTTAACTCTGCAAAAATTTATCAAATGAAAGTTCCATTTGATCAGGCAACGTTAGAGCAAGCGCAAATCGATGTAGTACGTGAAAATAAATTGGCTTCTTGCTATTTACGTCCGCTTATTTGGATTGGTTCAGAAAAACTTGGTATTGCCGCAACTGACAATACGATTCATGCCGCAGTTGCAGCATGGGGCTGGGGTGCATACCTTGGTGAAGAAGCGATGGCGAAAGGTATTCGCGTAAAAACCTCTTCATTTACGCACCACCATCCAAACGTGACCATGTGTAAGGCAAAAGCATCTGGTAACTATACTTTATCTATCCTTGCACATCAGGAAGTGGCTCATTCAGGCTACGACGAAGCAATGTTGATGGATCCACAAGGTTACGTGTGCCAAGGTTCTGGCGAAAACGTGTTCTTGGTGAAAGATGGTCAATTGCATACTCCTGATATTGCAGGCGGTGCGCTTGATGGTATTACCCGTCAAACGATTATTACCATTGCCAAAGACTTAGGTATTGAAGTGATTGAACGTCGTATTACCCGTGATGAATTCTACATCGCTGATGAAGCATTCTTTACAGGTACTGCTGCTGAAGTGACTCCGATTCGTGAATACGATGACCGTCAAATTGGTGAAGGTTGCCGTGGTCCAATCACCACGTTGATTCAACAGACTTACTTTGATGCCGTTCAAGGTAAAAATCCGAAATACGAACACTGGTTAACTTACGTAAAATAAGTCGAATCAGTTAAGATAAGGGCGAAACTTCGGTTTCGCTTTTTTTATGCGAGTGGAAAAATCAGTATGCATGTGGTGTATATCAGTGACGGTAAGGCAGGACATCGTTCCCAAGCTTTGGGATTGTATCAGGCGATGCAGCGCCAACATGCGAACAGCTCTTTTCAGGAAATCTCGATTGCTGATTTGCCGATTTTGAGTTTGATGGGTGCTATTTTTTCTCGGCAGTGTGCACAGGTTGAGCAAACCCCGACCTTTATTTTTGGCGTCGGGAGCCATACCCATTTGCGCGTGTGGCTCATGGGTAAAGTTTACCCACATGCTAAAACCGTGATTCTGATGAAGCCGAGTTTGCCATTGGAATGTTTTGATTATGCCGTGATTCCTGAGCATGATGCTGTGCCTGCATCGGACAAAGTCATCGTGACCCAAGGTGCGTTAAATCCGATCGTGAATCAGCAACGTCATCAAGCCAACCGAATTTTGATTGCTTTGGGTGGTTCCTCCAAACGTCATGGATGGAATACTGAAAAGGTGCTGACAGCAATTCGGCAAATTTCTGAACAGCAGTCAACAGTGACTATCATTCTCACCACATCACGCCGTACTCCGAGTGATTTTCTAACTCAATTACAACAACAACCTTATGCGGCTCAGCTACAGATTTTCCCTGTAGAACAAACGCCACAAGGCTGGATTTTTGAAGAAATGCAAAAAGCCGAAGCGGTTTGGGTGACTGAAGATAGTGTATCGATGCTGTTTGAAGCCCTGACTGCAGGTTGCCGTGTTGGGCTGATTGAGATTGATCGGCTCAAGCAAGACCGTATTACGCAAGCTGTTGATGGGCTGCTACAAAAACAATTGGTCTCCTCGACAACCCATTTACAACAACTGCCTGCTGCGAGTGCTTTTAAAGAAGCAGAGCGTGTGGCAACATATTTACTTCAATCTTGTTAGGTTAACCATGTGATTTATTTGGCTCTGATTGTGCTGCTTGCGGTGATGGCATTTAGTTATAAATATGCGTGGTGGAAACCTGCAATTGATTGGAAACGTCCGCGTGTCTTGATGTATCACATGGTGCGTGAGCATATTGATGGCGCAAAATTCAATAAACTGCGTGTGACTCCTGCCGAATTTGAAAAGCAAGTGGCGTGGATGAAAGCACAGGGTTTTCATTTTGTCACCATGCAGGAACTTCAGCAGAACTGGGGCAAACATCCTGAAAAAACCGTGGCGATTACCTTTGATGATGGCTATCTGGATAACTTGGAAAATGCCTATCCGATTTTAGAAAAATATCAGGCCAAAGCCACGATTTATGTGGTGGTTGACCGTCATGACCGCGACTGGTCGACCTATAAAAAAGCCCATCATAACAGTGGCGAACTGGCACTTGAGCCAAAACTGAGTGATGAACAAGTCCAATTTTTGGCGAAGAGTGGTTTGGTTGAAATTGGTTCACATACTATGACCCATGCCAACTTGGATAAGTTGACAGATGAAGAATGTTTGCAAGAACTGGTGCAATCGAAACAACAGCTCGAACAGATGATTGGGCAACCTGTGACCAGTTTTGCTTATCCTTTCGGGATTTATAGCCAGCGTGATGTTGAACTGGCAAAACAGGCAGGTTATTGCAATGCCGTGACCACTAAAGAAGGCATTGATACTGCACAGCCTGATTTTATGCAGTTACAGCGTATCAAGATTAGTGGTAAAGATTCGATATTTGCAGTGAAATGTCGCCTGAAACTGGGTCAGCGCGGGCTATAAGAGAGAATAATAATGCATATTTGTATGGTCATGGCAGGTGACGAAGAGGGTGGCTTGGAAAAGCATGTAGTTGAACTGGCAAATGGTTTGGCACAAGCAGGACAAAAGGTGACACTCATCGCTCATGAGAAGTACGCAGAGCGTGTCAGTGGCGTTGAATTTAAAGCCTTGGATTTAAGCAAGAGCCGTAAAAACCCGATTTTGCTGTGGCAATTGTATCAAGTCATCAAAGCCACTCATGCCGATATCTTGCATGTGCAAGCCAACAAAGCCGTATCCATGATTGCACCAATGCTGAAATGGCTCAAAATTCCAAGTGTAGCGACACTACATAACCTAAAACGTAATGTTCAGGCATTTGAAAAATATGATCGAATTATTGCAGTGAGTCGACGGGTCGCCAATCAGTTTAGTCAGCAAGACCGTGTGCGTGTGGTATTAAATGGGATTCAGCCGCCTGTACTTCAGACAGCACAAAAACAGCCTCATCAACCTTTACAAGCGATCGCGGTTGCACGTCTCGTGCCAGCCAAAGGTTTTGATTTACTGGTTGAAGCATGGCAAGGAATTGATGCTAAACTCTGGATTGTGGGTGAGGGGCCAGATCGAGCGTTGCTACAAGAAAAAATTCAGCAGTATGCTTTAGCGGATCGTATTGAATTGCTTGGACATCGCAATGATATTACCACGTTGATGCAGCAGGCAGATTTTTTGGTGATCTCATCGCGTAATGAAGGTGGCCCTTATACGCTGGCTGAAGCGCTTTTGGTGCATTGCCCTGTGATTTCAACGGATGTTGGTATGGTTGCAGAAATTTTACCGCCTGAGTTGATGTGCCCTGCGGATGATGTCATTGCTTTACATGATTTAATTCAACGGCATGTGCAGCATTTTGAGCAACTGACTGAGCGTTCAGAACCGATTTATCAATCTGCTCAGCAACAGTTAACGCTAGAAGCTGTATTACACAATACCTTACAAGTTTATCAGGAACTCAGCCATGCCTAATTTGAATCAAACAAAAAAAATTGTTTGGGTGGTGAGTGATGGTGTGCCAGGGCATTTTAATCAGTCTAAAGGTGTACTGTTTGCTCTGGAACGCGATTTTGAATTAGAGGTGCATTGGATTGAACTGACCTTAAAGCATAAGTTTTATCGCAGACCTTTAACCTGGTTACTCAACTATAAAATTCCTAAAGCAGAAAAAATTGATCAGTTTTATCAGGGAGATGCTTTGCCAAATGCACGCCCAGATATTGTGGTTGGTGCAGGTGGAAATAGTGCCTATGCCATCGTGTGGTTGTCCAAGGTATTTGGTGCAAAAAATATTTTCTGTGGTTCACTGCGTCAACTTAAAGCTGAATTGTTTGATGCAATTTTGGTGCTCGAACCAGATTTGCCAAAACCATTTATTAGCTTACCTGTGTCGCCGATGCCTTTAAGCCAGACAACTTTGGAACAGCATGGCAAGCGATGGCACTCCGAGCATCCACATGTCGAGCAGCAAGTATGGACGATGCTGATCGGTGGAGATGGCGCAGGAGCACAATATCAGGAACAAGATTGGATTCAACTGGCAAAACAGATGAACTTGCTGGCACGTCAGCATCGGATTAAATGGTTACTCAGCACCTCACGCCGTACAGGGCAACAGGCTGAAAGAATTTTGCAGCAATACCTGAACTTTGAGTGTATTGCGGATGTAGTGTGGTGGGCGGAACAGCCACGTTCGGTTTTGCATCAGTTTTTGGCGGTTTCGACACGCGTATTTTGTAGTGCTGATTCCATGTCTATGCTGATGGAAAGTGTTTCTGCCATGCGTCCTGTGGTTGCTTATTTGCCTGAGCGTTGGCAGCCCGATGAACAATTTCACAATGTACTTGAGCGCTTGAGTCAACAACAGCTTTTGCAAGTCATTTCAATTGCACAGCTCAATACTACGTTTAAAGTAGAACAGCAGCATACCTTAACGCTTGAGCCGAGTGAAATGTTGGCACAACAATTACATAAACAGCTATTTGCTTGCAGTTAAGTCAGAATCCCCCGTGATTTCTTAACTGTTGTGTATAGAGAATTGGTTATACTAAGCAGAATTTTTAGTATTACGATTTTAAGATGAAAATTTTAATCACAGGTGGTGCAGGCTTTATTGGCTCGGCTGTCATTCGCCATATTATTCAAAATACCCAAGATGAAGTTTTAAATGTCGATAAATTGACTTATGCAGGGAATTTAGAGTCTTTATCAAGTATTGCTCAAAGTTCTCGCTATCAATTTTCACAAACTGATATTTGTGACCGTGCTGCGCTAGATCAACTATTTTCAGATTTTCAGCCTGATGCAGTTATGCATTTGGCAGCCGAGTCACATGTGGATCGTTCAATTACAGGCTCAGCCGCATTTATTGAAACCAATATTTTAGGGACATATCAGCTACTTGAAGCCGCTCGCCAATATTGGAACGGCTTAGTTACTGAGAAAAAGCAGGCTTTTCGCTTTCATCACATTTCCACTGATGAAGTGTATGGTGATCTGGAAGGCACTGATGATTTATTTCATGAAACGACACCATATGCCCCAAGTTCGCCTTATTCAGCGAGTAAAGCCAGTTCAGATCATTTAGTTCGTGCATGGCATCGTACTTATGGTTTACCTGTACTGATTACCAACTGCTCCAATAACTATGGTCCATATCATTTTCCTGAAAAACTGATTCCACTCATTATTCTGAATGCCTTGAATGGTCGTGCATTGCCTGTTTATGGCAATGGTCAGCAGATTCGTGACTGGTTGTATGTAGAAGATCATGCACGGGCACTGTATCAGGTCGTGACTCAGGCACAAGTAGGTGAAACCTATAACATTGGTGGGCATAACGAACAAAAGAATATCGATGTGGTTAAAGCCGTTTGTCAGCTTTTAGAAGAACTTGCACCGAACAAACCCGCAGGCGTTACTCATTATCAAGATTTGATCACTTATGTGACTGATCGCCCTGGGCATGATTTACGTTATGCGATTGATGCCAGCAAGATTCAGCAAGACTTAGGGTGGGTGCCACAAGAAAGTTTTGAAACAGGATTACGCAAAACGGTCGAGTGGTATTTGAATAATCAGGAATGGGTTGCGCACGTACAAAGTGGTGAATATAAAAACTGGTTAACACAGCAGTATCATACTGAATCAGCTCAGTAAGGAATGACGAATGAAAATTCTTTTATTGGGTAAAAATGGTCAGGTGGGTTGGGAACTACAACGTGCTTTGCAGCCTCTAGGGGAGGTGATTGCCGTAGATCGCCATACCAATGCGCAAGGCTTGTGTGGTGATATCACCAATTTTGATGTGATCACTCAACTTATTCAGCAGGTTCAGCCGAACATTGTAGTCAATGCTACGGCATATACGGCTGTCGATAAGGCTGAATCAGAAGCTGAACAAGCCAACCTCATTAATCATTTGGCAGTTAAACATTTGGCTGAACAGTGCCAAGCAGTGGACGCCTTGTTAGTTCATTATTCCACGGACTATGTGTTTTCAGGGGAAGGTACACAAGCATGGCAGGAGCAAGATGTAACTGCACCACAAAATGTCTATGGTCAAAGCAAGCGTGCAGGCGAAGTGGCACTTGAGCAAAGTGCTGTACAATTTTTGAATTTCCGTACTTCTTGGGTCTATGGCACGCATGGTCAGAACTTTGTAAAAACCATGCTACGCTTAGCGCAAGCTAAAGAAGAACTCAGCATTATTGCTGATCAGATTGGTGCACCTACAGGTGCAGCTTTAATTTCTGATGTGACTGCACAGGCAATTCGCTATTACAGTTTACAAGCGGCTGAACAACAGCAACAATTGTGTGGGCATTATCATCTCGCGGCTTCGGGTGAAATCTCTTGGTACGAATATGCACAATATATATTTGATGTAGCTCGACACAAAGGTCTGGTTTTGAAGTTGCAACAGGTACATCCGATTGTAACCACAGCTTACCCAACACCAGCAAAACGACCTTTAAACTCACGTTTAAATACCCAAAAATTACAACAACAATTTCATCTGCATTTGCCGCATTGGCAGCAAGGTGTGGAACAAGTCTTAGGAGAAATCATCGTATGAGTCAAATAAAACGTAAAGGCATTATTCTTGCTGGTGGTTCGGGTACCCGTTTATATCCAATTACGATGGGGACATCAAAGCAACTGTTGCCAATTTACGATAAACCGATGATTTATTATCCGTTATCTGTGCTGATGTTGGCGGGTATCTCTGAAATTTTGATTATTTCAACACCTGAAGATTTGCCAAATTTTGAAAAATTACTGGGTACAGGCGAAGCACTTGGGATCAAGTTGTCTTATAAGGTTCAGCCATCACCTGATGGTTTAGCACAAGCTTTTATTTTGGGTGAAGAGTTTATTGGTCAGGATAATGTCTGTTTGATTTTAGGCGACAATATTTTCTATGGTCAAAGTTTTAGCCAACAACTCAAACGCGCATCAGCACAGACTTCAGGTGCCACAGTTTTTGGTTACTATGTCAATGACCCTGAGCGTTTTGGTGTTGTTGAATTTGACTCAACAGGTAAAGCGATTAGCATCGAAGAGAAGCCAACACAGCCAAAATCAAACTATGCTGTGACAGGCCTGTATTTCTATGACAATAGCGTGGTCGAAGTTGCTAAAAATATTCAACCATCGGCACGCGGTGAACTGGAAATTACTGATGTAAATAATGTGTATTTACAGCAAAATCAACTAAATGTTGAGTTGTTGGGACGTGGTTTTGCATGGCTAGATACGGGTACACACGACTCATTGCTGGAAGCGAGCCAATTTGTACAAACAGTTGAGCACCGTCAGGGACTTAAAGTGGCATGCTTGGAAGAAATTGCATTTAACAACGGCTGGATCGGCTCTGATCAGTTGTTGGCGCGTGCTAATTTCTTTAAAAAGACGGGTTATGGTCAGTATTTGCTAAAATTGCATCAAGAACACCAAGCAAAACAAGCCTAAAGTAGCCAGATTGAGTGACATAGCATGAATATTATTGAAACCAAGATTAAAGATTTGTTGATTTTTGAGCCTCGTGTATTTGCTGATGAGCGCGGCTGGTTTATGGAAAGTTTTAATCAGAAAAACTTTGAACAGGCTTTGGCAGAGCGAGGCCTTACGATTCCAAACTTTGTTCAAGATAATCATTCGATGTCACAAAAAGGCGTGTTGCGTGGTTTGCATTATCAGCTTAACCCTCATGCACAAGGTAAACTGGTACGTGTGGTGCAAGGTCGTGCATGGGATGTTGCGGTCGATATTCGTCAAGATTCAGCAACATTTGGGCAATGGGTTGGTGTGGAGTTGACAGGTGAAAATCATCGTCAGTTTTGGATTCCTGCGGGCTTTGCCCATGGTTTTATTGCCTTAGAAGACAATACGCAGTTTTTATATAAAACAACTGATTATTATGCGAAAGAGTGTGAGCGTAGTTTAGTCTGGAATGATACTAAGCTTGCAATTGATTGGCCAATAGAAGCAGATATGCAGCTTAAATTGACTGCAAAAGATTTAGAAGCTGCAACATTTGCACAGGCACTTACTGCGCAGGCATTGTTTTAATTTATAGGTATTTGTTATGAAAGTTCTTAATGCAGTCTATGGCGATGCAACAGGTGGTCGCTGGCAGGCAATGCTGGATATTGCTAATACCTTAAAAAGCTTTGGGCATGAAGTGGTTTTGCTGCGTGGTACTGAAAATCAGCATCTCAAAAGTGGTGAATGGCCAATCACAGTGATTCCGAACAAAGGTTTTTACAGTATCACTGCGGCATTAAAAATTCGTAAGTTCATAGAGCAGCAGCAACCAGATGTGATTATTGCCCATAGTGGTAAAGCTGTCTGGTTATTTAAAAATGCCATGTTGGGAATGTTGAAAAAGATTCCAGTAATTGCAGTCAACCACAGTCATAACGTCAAACGTACCTTACGTGCCGATGCATTTATTCATATCACGCCATATGTACAAGAGCTGGTACAAAAGCGCCAAACGCCTGAAGAGCGTGCTGCAAAACCACAGCAAGTGATTTCTAATTTAACTTATTTACCCAAAGTTGTGGCTGAGCCACGCCCAATTCGTGTTCCACCAAGTATTGTGATGTTAACGCGTATGGTGCCCAATAAAGGCGTTCATGTGCTGATAGACGCTTTAGCGATTTTACGTAAAAAGGGTGTGGATTTTACTGCAGTGCTGGCAGGTCAAGGTGAAATGCTCACGACCTATAAGCATCAGGCTGAACAATTACAGTTACTGGATAAAGTCAGTTTCCCAGGCTGGATTGGCGGTGAAGACAAAATTGCACTATTACAAAATGCCGATATTGTGGCGTTGCCATCAATTACTGAAATTCAGGGTATTGGTATTTTAGATGCCTTTGCATGGGGTAAAACTCTGATCACTACGGATGATATCGGGATTCGTCAAACAGCAAAGCATGGCGTAAATGCTTGGTGTGCCAAAGCTGATGATGCACAAAGTCTTGCAGATGGTATTGAATATTTGATTCAACATCCAGATGAAGCTTTAAAATTTGCTCAGCAAGGCAAAAAAGAGGCATTAGAAAAATACTGTTTTGAGCAGATTGCTAAAGCACATAATCAATTTGTAGAGCATGTTGTTGCGTATTATCGTGCAAGCAATTAGATATCAATCTATTTAAGTGAGATAAAAGCCAATATTGATTTTGGCTTTTATTTTTTGTGAAGGTGTGCCAAATGGAGCAAGTTATGTAAGAACTTTGTATAAATAAATAAATATTTCTAATATCTTCAACAAATGTTTCTATAATACGGCAAGATTATAATATGTGAGAGTTTCCTGAATGGAACTATTAAACTTAGATGAAGTTGAATTTCATTCTTTTCATTGGGATAATTTCGATCGGGATATTTTGGCTGCACATAAAAAAGTGATGCAACATTTGGGGTTAAACGTAAAATATACCGAAGAAAATATGCCACATGGTGAATGGCTAGATCGAGTCATTGGTCAGTCTACAGCGAAAGTGGTGGCGATTATTGAACCTGATTTAATTCCGCTAAATCGTGAAATTGTTGAGAAATCTGCTCAGTATGTTTATCAGCATGATACTTTTCTCGGCTGTGCTCAAGCATCGAACCATATTCATCCTGCAATGCATATATTTGCTTCACCAGCGTTCTTTTTCATAACACCATCATGTTACCAAACGCTTGGTAAACCTTCATTTATGCAAAACAAACAAGCTGATGTTGCTGAACAACTGGCTTATATTGCAGAGAAAAAAGGCATTCGTTATAGAACCTTATACCCAACTTGCTTTGAGCGCGAACCACGTGAAGGCATTTGGTTATTAGGTAACTATGGCTATTATGGAATTGGAACAGTCTTTGCGAACAGTGTCTATCACTTATTTCAAAGCCGCCATGCTGATAATGTAAAACTATTTTTACAGCGTTGTGATGATGTGTTAAATAATCGCTTCTCAACGGAAGGTTTTATTTCATCTACATCATTTAATGATATCGGGTGTGTTGTGAAGAAGCCAAAAATTAAACAGTGGTATAAAAAAATTTTTTAAGATAATGAAAAGCAGTTCTCTATAAGAACTGCTTATTGTTAGGTAAGTATACATAATGGCACAGCTTAAAATCGCGCTTGTTGTGATTGTTTATGGTAAGACGTTAGAAAAGTCTTTAACTATTCATGATTTACTGAAATTTAAATACCCCTTGTCTCAGCTTTTGATTGTCAATAATGGCCCAGAAGCTATTTCAGAAAATGATCTATGTATACAGGAATTAAGTCAGATTCATCAGCAAGTTACATTGCAGAACCAATTGCAAAATAAACCGCTTAGCTGGATTTATAACGATTTTATTCAAGATTATGATGCTGATTATTATGTATTATTTGATGATGATACTGAAATTAATCAGCAATATCAGGATATTTTATTTAATTTAAAAGATGTTGATTTAGAGCTGCCTGAAATCCGTGCACGTTGTGATTTGAAACCACGCTTTCCTATGGTAAATTCTAAATTATTAAACCAACGTGGTGATATTATTCAGCCTAATTTAATCTATTCAGTAGGTTCTGGATTGGTTATTTCTAATCGTATTAAAGAGTTTTTTAAGGAAAAAAATATCGAAATTTTTGATTCACATTTTGCATTTTATGGTGTAGATACGACTTTTTTTACACGACTGAACCAGTTTATTCAGCAAGGCTATCAATTTAAATTTTCCTCAAACACATATTTGAATCATTCTTTATCATTAACTGAAGAAGAATTAACACCATGGCGTAGAGATGAATTTATTTATGAAAATGTCTTAACTTTAAAATATTATAGTTCAAGTACATGGAGCAGAAATCTAAAGCTTTTCAAATTAATTTATCGAAAGTTAACTAAATTCTCATTACATGAGGTTAAATTGGTTCTTAAAACATTTGTAAGTGGTAAGCATCCGAGATGTTAATTTTATGAAAAGGTAGTGAAATGATTGGGGATAAAATAGCTATAGGATTTTCTATGGTTAAAAATGAAGAAGATATTATTGAAAATTTTATTAGATGGAATATGAAATTTTTAGATTCTTTATATATCATAGATAATAATTCTACTGATGGAACAGTAGATATTATTAATCACTTAATATCTGAAGGTTTTAATATTACGTTGTGGGTAGATGATACTTTAGCCCATTTGCAATCAGAAATAACTACAAAATCCTATCATCAAATATCTAAAATAAATAAAAAATTTGATTTGTTTTTTGCACTTGATGCAGATGAATTTTTAGTTGTTAATAGTACAAATTTTTTAAATTGTTTAAAACCAGCTCAAGTTTTTAACTTGGAGAGATATGATTATGTTATGACACAAGAAAATTTAGAGGATGATATTTTTATTTCGATGAATAGAAGATTTAAATTAAAAAATAAAGATGGGGATAAGATATTTTTTTCTCATGATAAGGACGGATATTTAGATTATTCTATTAGTCAAGGAAATCATAGATTATCATCTAAAATAAATAAAGATATTAAAAAAAATAATAGTGATATTTGGCTTGCTCATTTTCCTTATAGGGGAGTTCATCACTATCTAAATAAAATTATTATAGGTAGTCAAGCAATGTTAGTGAGAAATAAGGATTTTTTATATGAAAAAAATCCTTATGCAATACATTGGAGAGAAGAATATAATTATATTAAAGAGAATAATGCATTAATATCTTTTGAGAAATATATCTGTAGAGTTTATTCAGTTAAAAGTTCTTTAGATTTATATGAGTTAACAGTATTAGATCAATTAAATTTGGATAGTGATATTAAATACTTTAATTTGAGGAAAAATAGAGATCCTTTATTTAACGTAATTGCAAATTTTGAAAATCTATCTAAACTTTTTTGGATGGAAAAAGAAAGATCATTAGTGGGTTTAGTTATTCTGAAACTGAGTACTATGATAAATAAAATTAAGTCGAGAAAGCAAAAAATCTATCGTAGTATTTATAAAAGATTACACTAGTTTTTATAATTTTTTAACTAGATTGTTGATATATTCTACAAGGGTCTTCTTTTTTCTAAAAGAAAGAATAAGAGCTATTCGTGTTTGAATATCTTGCCATATTTTATAAGCATTTTTAGTAAATCGGTTTTCCTTATATTGGGCAAGAAATGCTTGGCGATTTTGATCGACAGCTTCAATAGTGCTGTCATTTTCGCCACCTTGTTCAAAGAAATAATAATATGGAATTTCAGATTGTTCTGAGAGTAAATATTTCCAGTCATCGGCAACCGTAGTTTTTGCCAGCATTTTTCTGACCAGTTTTCCTGCTTCATTCGGAGTAATACTATAGGCACATGCCATCGTATATTGATAACGAGAACCAAGCATATTGAAATAAGTCTGATCTGCTGAGACATAGCCTAAAATGCGGGTACGGGCTTTTTTAGAATGCCCACTCAGAAAAATAAACTCGGCAGGATTGTTCAGTATGCTATGTAATTGTGCTGTATGTTGGTGATGTGCAGCGAGATAAACATCATCCTCAATAATCACTACACGATCATAAGCTGCATAGCGTTGCTCTGAAATGCGTTGCCACAAAAATAAGTGACTGAGCATACAACCGATTTCGCCTGTGCTCATTGGGCGTTTACACTGACCCGCTTGTTCACGTGCAATATTGATCAGTGCAAGTGTTTCAGCAGTCAAGTCTTTACCATAAATCGCATCAAAAAACTCAAGTTCAATTTCAATATCAGAAACTGCTTGGCGTAATTTGATAAATTCAAGCTCTATCGCTTTGCGACGTTCTAAGCTTTGTTTGAGAGAAATACAAATAAATAGAACTTTCGCGGACTTAGACATGAGTGATACGTTGCCCTTTAGCATAGATTTCAGCTTGCCAAGGAGAATTTAATGGCTGCTGATCAATCAAATTTAACCATTGTTGCAGAATATACTTGGCTTCAAAAATTGAATGTGCAAGTGCATAACCACGTTGTGCAATTTCAACAGCTTTTTCAGGATGCTGCTGATAGTATTTTAATTTCTCAAGTAAATCAGAAGTATCTTGAAAATATACCACGCTATCTTCAGGAAATAATTCTGCCAGACCTGGTGTTTGGGCGGTAAAGACTAAACATCCCATTCCTGTAAGCTGAGCAAGACGGTCACTACTATACATATAAATATCATTATACTTTGAGTAGTTAATGCCCATTAAACTGTTGCGGACAGAAGCTTGATATTCATGCCCAAATAAAGACGGTTGTCCTAAACATGCACCAAGCTTAAATTTGAACTCAGGAAGTTGCTCGGTTAAATGGCTAATAAATTGCTCACGTTCAGGATATTTGCTATTTGAACCGCAGAAAATACAGTCATAGTCAAATTTGAGCCAGTCTTCACGCGCATATTCAATCGAATGTAAACTCAGGTTTGGCGTAAATGCAAATACAGGATGATCACAGACTTCAGATAAATTTTGTAAGTGCTGTCCAGCCGTTGTAACAAAGACATGATCGACTTCACTATGCATTTCTTTGAAATGGTCAAGACGGTGCGGTTCGTTGATTGGATCAACAAACCACATGGCAACTTTGGCTTGGTGAATCGCTTTAAGTTGCTTGAGTAATTCTTTTGGTAAATGGATATGCCCAATTAAAATCAGGTCAAAGTGAACATTTTGACAAAGTTCAATCAGTTGCTGATGGGTCTTTTTATGAGATAGAGATGTTGTATTAAAAATATTACTTTTTCTGACCATGTATTTATAGTCAAAGGCATGTACATAGTGCCCAAGCTCAATTAAACCATGTTGAATCTTGGCATCGGTGTTGTAAAACATTGAGCCATTATTGTCAGTTTTGAAATTTGCAATATGCAAGATTTTTAAAGATGAATGGCGCAATGTTACTGTTCCATAATAAGAAGATGAACAAGAATCTAGGTTTTACTGATTATCTGCATTACCCTTCAGCACCATATAAATAAGTGCACAGAAAATGAGTAGGGCAGCAGATAAGCTGCTGAAACAGAAGTATAAAACACGTTGGCTTGTGGTGATGTTCATAAGCTGATTATGAATAATATAGTTCATAATGCCCCATTGGGCTAAAGAAAACACAATCACCACCAAGGAACGACGGCGGACTTCTGGACGCATAGCCATGGTTTTCACCTGATATAAAAAAAGCACTTTATTATGCCACTGTTAAGAATTGAGCTCAAATGAATAAAAATAATTGACTGAAGGCAATACAGATTCATATAAATTTCTAGCCGAGTTTTCTCAATCACCAGATCTACGCACTAAAATTTAAGTTATTGATTGCTTGCGATAAATATTAATATTGCCGTAACAATTTCTGAAACGCTTGTACGACCAGATGTATTGTTCGGGAGCGGTATTAACCATCTCTTGCATGGTGAGATTCAAACTATCGACAGACTGCTGTAAATCTTTCGAGAGAATGGTTTGCGGTAATTCGGTGCAATGCACATCAAAGCTCGACAGTTCACTATTCCGGATACAGCTTAAACCGATCACATTACATTGAGTCTGAGCCGCCATTTTAGATACCAAGGTTGCTGACAATGTATTTTGTTGAAAAAACAGAGAATAAATTCCACCAGATGGTTTTGGTAAATGATCGGGTAAAACCACGGTGAGACCGCCCTGTTTAAGATGTTTAAAAATCTGGCGTATGCCTACTTTATCTGTTGGCACTAAGGTCGCATTAAATTTTTGGCGTGCATCCAAAATATAGCGATTCATTCCCTTGGTTTTGCTGGGTTTATACATAATCATCGGTTGTGTATATATGTTTAGCCATGCGTTTAAGAGTTCCCAACAACCAAAATGAGGAATAACTACAATGACGCCTTTTTTATTGGCTAAAGCCTTTTCTAACAGATCGGCACCATGAACATTCTTGAGTAAGTCAAGGCTATATTGAGGTGGCATTCCCCAGCATTTCACAAATTCGATATATGTCAGACATTGGCTTTGGATACTCAGGCGAATGCGTTCTTGTAGAACAGTCTGCTCAAGTTCTGGATAAGCCAACTCCAGATTAATCGTGGTAATCCGTTTGATGGAGGAGTTGGTGTGGAAGAGGATATAAGCAGCCCAAGTCGCGATTTTTTGTAAAAATGGCAGTGGAAAAATTGCAATAAATTTGAGTAATAAATAAATAGCCATATTTTGATTCAAGAATCTTTTTAAAAGATATGGTGAGAGAAAATTTTGCAAAGAAACTTAAAAATCTAAGAGAGATAAAATCAAAAAGAGATGAGCATCTTAAAAACAAAATAAATTGATCAATAGAATAATTAGAGCAGAAACCGTTGCAGCAGAATATAGACTATCGCCGCGTACTGTAAGCGTGATTGGGGAAAAATTCAAAAGGAAATTTGAAACCCGATTGTTAAAAGTGGCATTTTTTAAGAAGAATTTCTATGTATTCAAAGAAAAAACCCTGCACGAGGCAGGGTTTTTTTAGCGAAGTCAAAGATTAAGCTTCTTTCGCTTCAGCTTTTGGTTTTTCACGTAAACGAATACCTAAATCACGCAATTGATTCGCTTCAACTGGTGCAGGGGCTTGAGTCAATGGACATTCAGCAGTTTTAGTTTTCGGGAATGCAATCACATCACGAATTGAAGAAGCGCCAGTCATGAGCATAACAAGACGGTCTAAACCAAATGCCAAACCACCGTGCGGAGGTGCACCATATTTCAACGCATTTAACAAGAAGCTGAATTTTTCTTCGGCTTCTTCTTCGCTAATACCCAACGCTTCAAAAATGGCTTTTTGCATTTCTAAAGTATAGATACGAAGTGAACCACCACCGATTTCAGTACCGTTCAAGACCATGTCATACGCTACAGACAATGCTTCGCCGGGGTTGTTTTTAACCTCTTCAACGGAAGATTTTGGTAGCGTGAATGGATGGTGAACAGACGTCCATTTGCCATCGTCAGTTTCTTCGAACATTGGGAAATCAATAACCCAAAGTGGCGCCCACTCGCAAGTTGCAAGTTTAAGGTCATGACCAATTTTCACACGAAGTGCGCCCATTGCGTCATTTACAACTTTGGCTTTGTCTGCACCGAAGAATACGATGTCGCCATTTTCAGCACCAACACGTTTCAACAAATCAAGCACGATTGGCTCGATGAATTTCACGATTGGAGATTGAAGGCCTTCGATACCTTTTTCAAGTTCGTTGACTTTGATATAAGCCAAGCCTTTTGCACCGTAGATGCTTACGAATTTGGTGTATTCATCGATAGCACTACGTGGAAGTGAACCTGCGCTTGGAACGCGTAAAGCCACAATACGACCTTTAGGATCTTTAGCAGGACCTGCGAAAACCTTGAATTCAACGTCTTGCATCAAGTCTGCAACGTCAACCAGTTTCAACGGAATACGCATATCTGGTTTGTCAGATGCATAGTCACGCATTGCATCGGCATAGGTCATACGTTCAAATTTGTCGAATTGAACATTCAACAATTCTTTAAACATTTTAACTGTTAAGCCTTCCATCAAATCCATGATGTCATCGTCACTCATGAACGATGTTTCAACGTCGATTTGGGTAAATTCAGGCTGACGGTCTGCACGCAAGTCTTCGTCACGGAAACATTTTGCGATTTGGTAATAACGGTCAATACCACCGACCATCAACAACTGTTTGAACAATTGTGGTGACTGTGGAAGCGCATAAAAGCTACCATTTGAAACACGGCTTGGAACGAGATAGTCGCGCGCACCTTCTGGGGTTGCACGTGTCAAGATCGGTGTTTCAACGTCTAGGAAACCGTGATCTTCAAAGTAGTTACGGATCAGGTTAGTGACTTTAGAACGGAAACGTAAACGATCTAGCATTTCAGGACGACGGATGTCCAAGAAACGGTATTTCAAACGAATTTCTTCAGAAATGTTGGTGTTTTCGTCATTCAGTGGGAATGGAGGTGTTTCAGAAGCAGCAAGAACTTCAATCTCTTTACCCAAAACTTCGATTTGACCGCTCACCATATTGGCATTTTCTGTGCCTGCATAACGGCGGCGGACACGACCTGTAATTTTTAATACAAATTCAGAACGTGCTTTATCTGCTGTTGCGAAAGCTTCAGGAGTATCTGGGTCAATAACCACTTGCACAAGACCATCACGGTCACGCATATCAAGGAAGATCACACCACCGTGATCGCGACGACGGTGTACCCAACCGCAGAGGGTCACGGTTTGGTCAATTTGGGCTTCGGTTAAAGAACCGCAGTAATGAGTTCGCATCATGTTTTTTAAATCCAAACTATATTGGCAATAGGAGCGTATACGTAAACAGCGTACCGCGAATCAATCAGCGATTATGCCCTTTTAGGTCATGTTGCTCAAGGTTTAGTGCGAAAAAACCATCGCCAAGACATGTTAATGTGGTGGTAACGATCTCTTAGCAGGTTGAATTTGTGAATATTTCCATAAAAACAAGCCACAACCAATGCTAAAACACAGCAGCCAACCTTGTACAAAGGCTTTAAAACTCCGTCCGATCAGTTCATCGTTATTTTCCCCAAACTCAAAATGATGCGATAGATAAACACTCAGCATGCCAATGCCACAGAGTAATGCGCAAGCATATAAACGTTGTAAAAATTGTCGTTGAGCGAACGATGGTAATCTGGAGTTTTGCCGATATTTGGCGATATAACGCTTTGACCAAATCCATAGCCAAGGCAAAGCAAACAAAGATGTACTGATTTGTAAGATGTAATGCAGTGGGTAACTGTGTTGTTTAAAAATTTCAACTGGCTGCTGTAAAAAATCGCGTGCAAACCATGTGCGGACGTCTAGATGGGTGAAGCTGTCCCAAAAGAAATGGCTGATTGTTCCCAGTAAAATAGCACAAATGGTTGTTATGAAAAATTTGAGGCTGTATTGAGGACGTGGTGCGATGAGCCCCAAACCTGTAAAAATCACAGGGCGGTACAAACCATACCATAAGCCCGAAAAGAATAGACCAATAAGTAGATCAGGGAAAATCAAGCCTTGCCATAAATGACTGATCATCACGTTCTGTTGGGTAAATAGGCGAAACAGGTCTGGGGTCATACAACCAATGCCTGTTGCAGCAAGTGGAAACTGCCGCTGACTGAGTCGATAGATCGCAGGTGCAAACAACATGTGCGACACAGTAAATGCCATAATAATAATTTAGGAATAGAAAAGTAAAATTTTAACGGAATTCCAGATAAAGCACGAATGAGTCTTGTAAATAAAGAGATACGTTATAATATAACAACAAATTTAGCACTGGATGCCTACAATGCCTTTTAAGAAACATGTGTTTGCTCTTTCCATTTTATCGCTGGCGATTCAACACGTCATGGCACAAGATGCACCTGTGGAAGAAAGTGATTTACCTACTATTCAGGTTCATGTCACTAAAAAACCAAAAGTAAATTCAACTGCTGGTGATGTTGTTGTCGATCAGAAAACCTTGATTGAAGGCGCAACTACGATTGGTAATGCTTTAAATGGTCAGGCGGGGGTTTATTCGGCACAGTACACAGGCGGGGTGAGTCGCCCTGTGATTCGTGGACAAGATGGGGCACGTGTCAAAATTACCCAAAATGGTGGCGATGCGCTGGATGTTTCTTCAGTGTCACCTGACCATGCAGTGACGGTAGATCCGAATTCGGCACAGGAAATTCAGATTCTTAAAGGCCCTGAAGCTTTGTTGTATGCTGCGGGATCTGTCGGTGGTTTGATCAATGTGGTGGATGACAAGATTCCAGCGAAAATGCCTGAAGGAGGCTATAGCGGTCGTGCAGGCGTGCGCTATAACTCAGGCAGTGATGAACTGCTGTATTCTGGCAATGCCACGATTGGATTAGGCGATCAGTTTGCGCTGCGTTTGGGTGGCTTAAAACGCGATGCCAATAACTATATCTTGCCAAAAGATCTGCAAAGCGAAGATCGTCGTCAGGACAGCACTTTTGCAGATTCCAAAGACTACAATGTGGGCCTGTCGTGGATTTATGATCGTGGATATACAGGAATTTCCTTTAGCCAGCGTCATGACCAATATGGTATTCCTGCCGATAACGAACTTTATAGTACCTGTGAGCGCAGCGGCAACAGTTTAGTCGGTTGCGGTACAGCAGTGGCTGGTGGGGATGATGCACAAGGCTGGATTAACTTAAAGGAAAAACGCTACGACATTAAAACTGAGTTGAAAGATCCATTTGCAGGTTTTAACAAATTGTCGGCTCAAGCCAACTATACCGATTATCAACATACTGAAATGGCGGGTGATACTCCAGACACTCGCTTTAGCAGTAAAGGGACAGATGCGCGGATTACCTTGAGCAACAACCCGTGGGCGGGCTGGACAGGGCAAATTGGAACACAGTTTACCCAGCAAAAACTCAGTATCAATGGTGATGAATCGTTGATGAATCCGAACACCACCAAAAAATACAGCCTATTTGCGTTACAACAAAAGCGGCTCAATAATCTGAATTTTGAAGTGTCATCGCGGATTGACCAGCAAAATATCAATATTGATTCCACCCAAAAAGACTACAGTGGTACAGCTTATTCGCTTGCAGGTTCAACCAGTTGGGAGTTTATTCCAAACTATAAGCTGTCACTGACTGCATCGCATCAAGAACGTCTACCCGTTGCTCAGGAGTTATATTCTGATGGCAAGCACATGGCGACCAATACCTATGAATTGGGCAATGACAATTTAAATAAAGAGAAATCCAATAATCTTGAATTGGGGCTGCACTTTAACAATGACCGTTTGAAATATAACGTTAGCGTGTTCCAGAACTGGTTTGATAACTTTATTTATGCCAAAACGCTCGATCAATATCAGGATTTTCGTTTGATTCAATATAGTCAGGCACAAGCGCGTTTTTATGGTGTTGATGCGGACTTGAGTTATCAGCTTTCACCTGTCTGGAATGCAGGTCTGTTTGGTGACTATGTGCGTGGCAAACTCGATAATCAAGGCAATGCACCACGTATTCCGGGGGGGCGTTTAGGGACACGTTTTAAAGCAGACTTTGGTGATGGCTACTCAGCAACAGCAGAGTATTATCATGTGTTTAATCAGGATGATATTGCCAATTATGAAACTGCCACCAAAGGCTACAACATGTTAAATCTGGGTTTGGCATATACAGGACAAGTCAACCCGAAAACAGGCTATCGTTTATATGCTCAAGCCAACAACTTGCTGGATTCCAAAGTCTATCAGCATGAATCGTTCCTTGCCAATGTGCCACAAGTGGGGCGTAACTTTACCGTTGGTGTAGATTTTAACTTCTAAGATGCAGCCGAATTCGTGACAGGAGTGCTTCCCATCACGAAATTACTCTTGAAAAAATCTGAGAGAGAACCTAGCCTGACGCTATTGGGTTAGGTTTATTTTTATGCGCATATTTCACAGAATTAATGATAAGTTACAATGGTCTCCCCGCCATTATGCAGGGCTGCTCGCTGGTATTTTCTTTATTGGCTATGCTTCTTCTGCAGTGTACCATACGGTCAAACCGTTGCCACGCGGGATTGACTATACGGGCGCATTGCAGCATGCCGATGTGCAGTTTTTTGCCGACGAAACTTATGTTGATGCAACAGGAAAAGTACAACAAGATCAGCGTATTTTTAATCAAATGCTGAGTTTGGTTGAGCAGGCTAAGACCACAATTGTCATTGATATGTTTTTGTTTAATG
Source organism: Acinetobacter sp. ANC 4636 (assembly GCF_054454555.1). NCBI lineage: Bacteria > Pseudomonadati > Pseudomonadota > Gammaproteobacteria > Moraxellales > Moraxellaceae > Acinetobacter > Acinetobacter sp. ANC 4636. The sequence continues at coordinate 201,056 of NZ_JBTKVD010000006.1, forward strand.
ACGAAATGGGCGAACATGCCCAGTCTCAACGACATTTGACACAAGAGCTCACACAAGCGCTGATTAGAAAGCGCATTCAATCTCCAAATATCGAAATTAAAGTCATTACCGACCCGATCAACTCGGTGTATGGTGGGCTTGCACCTGAACACTATCGCAAGTTGCGTCAGGCAGGTGTTGATGTGATTGAAACCAATCTAACACCGCTACGAACACCGAATCCTATATGGTCTGGTTTCTGGTATCTGTGCTGTCAGAGTGCAGGCAATAATCCGCAAGCAGGCTGGTTACCGAATCCATTTGGACAAGGCAAGGTGACGCTGCGCAGTTATTTTAACTTGCTGAATTTTAAAGCTAATCATCGTAAAACGATTGTAGTCGATACCGATCAGGGCTGGAAAGGTTTGGTGACCTCGGCCAATCCGCATGATGGGAGTTCACATCATGACAATGTCGCTTTACTGGTATCAGGCCCCGTGGCTGTCGATATTTTAAACTCAGAGCAACCCGTAGCAGAAATGTCACAAGGGGACATGGGTGTCGTGATTATTGGGCAGCAAGAAGGTGCAAAAAATCTGCCACAGGTTCAGGTGCTCACCGAAGCTGCGATTTATCGGGCAGCACTGAACATGATCAATACCGCAAAACCACAAGATCATATTGATCTGGCGATGTTCTACTTGTCAGAACGCAAAATTATTGATGCTTTGAAACAAGCCAAACGCCGTGGCGTACAGATTCGTGTGTTACTCGATCCGAATAAAGATGCTTTTGGTTTAAAGAAAAACGGAATTCCAAACCGTGAAGTTGCAGCAGAATTGCATGATGCGGGGATTCAGATTCGTTGGAATGACACGCATGGTGAGCAGGCTCACACTAAAATGCTGTTAAAGCACAATGCGACGCAATCTGAGTTGCTACTTGGTTCAGCCAATTTTACCGCACGCAATTTGAAAAACTACAATCTGGAAACTGATTTGCGTGTGATTGGTGCGACACAGACCCCTGTGTTTGTTGACGCACAGCGCTATTTTAATACGGCTTGGGAAAACCTGAATGGTCGCCAAATTAGTGTGGATTACAGCAAGTATGCAGATAGCTCGAAACTGAAATATGCCTTATATCGTTTTATGGAATGGTCAGGGTTGTCGACATTCTAAAGTTTAGGCTTCATTCATCAAGCTCTTGTATTTATGCCTATAGCAGAAAAATAAACAGGCTGTAACGCATGATGCAAGATGCAAGATGCAAACTAAAATAAAAAAAGAGAGGTATATAACCTCTCTTTTTTTGTATTTTAAATCATTAACTTTGAGGTGGAATGAGTTGGTCGAGTGCCTTGTCATCCAGTGATTCGATTTCGCTTAAATCTGTTTTGATTTTCCACTGACTTTCATCATCAACAGGGTTGGGTAAGCGTGCTTCGAGCCAGTCACAAACCACGTCAGGTGAAAAGTCAGCATGGTTGCACTGAATCACCCAAGCCAGAAAGTCTTTGGCTTCACCATTCATATACGGTGGTGGCGATACTGGCAGAAACTGGGTTGGTAGACGCTCATTGGTGGATAAGTAATTCAAAACATGTCCAAGTTCCTGTACGGTTTGCCAAGCTAAAGGATGCTCAAGATCAATAAAAAACTTAAACCACCATGCATGTTGTCCATCATCACCATGCCCCACAATACGGCTGGTTTGCACACTTGGAACTTTGGCAAAAAATTGCTCTAGACGTTCAAAATTTAAATTAGACACTTTCCTCAGCTCTCTTTTTTCATTTGATCAATATATCTGACAATTATTATGCCAGTTCATCATCCTGAGGCTGTAGTTTTTTGCTGACAGTTTCATTTTTTTCTCTAATTGCTGATGGATAATGCCAAGAAGCATAACGCACAATCAAAATCGCTACTGCCAGAATCAGGATTGAGCTTGTCACAATCAGCAAGTCTAGAGAGGCTTTATGGTCGTGCTGAATTACGGAAATCAGCAGGCGGGTCAGGGCGGTAATTGCAACATAAATCAGAAAACGAACAGGCATGTGGTTGGTTTTAAAATAAATCCCGACCATTGCTCCAAGTTCTAAATAGATAAATAATAGTAAAATATCATCAATACTGGCGTAGTTTTTTTCAGTAAAAATACCAATAGTGGTGTGCACGGCTGACCATGCGATCATACAGCCAATAATAAACAAGGCCAGATAATGAAAACTTTCAACAGCCAAATGACCAATACGATCTAAGAATGGTTGAACTTGATCGATCTTATCTTTGGGAGTGGGCATGAGATGACACCTTTATTCGATCTATTGTTAGATTAAGTTATCATCATGCAAAATTCATGACAAATCATAAAATAAAAAAATGCCTGATGAATCAGGCATTTTTTTAGAATGGAAGCAAATTATTGCTCAGTGAAGTAAGCAGGGTCAAATTGCATCATCACGCTTGAGCCAGCATTAATCTTGGCAAAACGGCTGTTGAGCTCAGGTAAAACTTTTTCAATATAATATTGGGCAAGACGCAGTTTGTTGGCATAAAACTCGCCTTGTTTTTGCTGTGCCACATGCGCAATTTTGGCAAACATATAGGCAAAGCTGAGTAGACCCACCACATGCAAATAATCAACCGCAACGGCATTGGCAAAGTCTGGGTCTTCTTGGGCTTGTTCAATCACACGTTGGGTGATGGCTTCAACTTCAAGACATGCATCGAGAGTCAAGTCTTTAATAAAATTAAGCTCGATATCGAGGTCATGTACAAAATTACGGATTTCTTCAATGTATTCATATAAGAATTCGCCTTTGTTTTTAATGACCTTACGACCGATTAAATCTTGGGACTGAATACCATTGGTTCCCTCATAAATCTGGGCAATCCGCAGATCACGCACACATTGTTCCATGCCCCATTCAGCGATATAACCATGTCCACCAAAACACATTTGCGCATCGAGTACGGCATTAAAAGCCGTATCGGTTAAATACGCTTTAGCAATTGGGGTGAGCAGGGCAACACGGTTATTGGCTTTGCGAACAGCTTCGGCATCGGTTGAGAACTTGGTAATGTCGAGTTGTTGTCCCACATAGACCGCAAAGGCACGTGAGGCTTCGTTGTTGGCGCGGGCATTGAGTAACATGCGGCGTACATCACCATGTACCAAAATACTGTCCGCAGGTTTGTCAGGACTTTTCACGCCTGTAGCGCTGCGACCTTGCAGTCGGTCTGTCGCGTATTGCGCGGCATTTTGGTAGGCAAACTCGGAAGCACCTAAACCCTGAATCCCCATCGACAAACGTTCATAGTTCATCATCACGAACATCGCCGCCAAGCCCTCATTTTCTTTGCCGACCAAAAAGCCTTTGGCAGCATCGAAGTTCATGACGCAGGTGGCTGAAGCTTTGATTCCCATTTTATGTTCGATTGAACCTGGAGTGACATGATTACGCTCGCCCAAAGAGCCATCTGGGTTGACCAGATATTTCGGCACAATAAACAATGAAATTCCGCGTGAGCCCGCAGACGCATTTGGGGTTTTGGCCAACACAAGGTGAATGATGTTTTTCGTGAGGTCGTGGTCACCACCTGTAATGAAAATCTTGGTGCCTGTGATGTTGTAGCTACCATCGGCATTGGGTTCAGCTTTGGTTTTAATGATTCCCAAATCCGTGCCTGCGTGTGGTTCTGTCAAACACATGGTGCCTGACCATTCACCCGAGTAGATTTTTGGCAAATAGGTTTCTTTTTGCTCTTGTGAAGCATAGTTGACCAGTGCCATACCTGCACCTACAGAGAGTAGTGGATACAGCATAAAGGCAGGATTGGTCGCAAAAATCATTTCATCTGAAAGTACAGTCAGCATTTTTGGCATGCTTTGACCGCCCCATTCTTCATCGGCACTTAAACCAATCCAGCCACCTTCGGCATATTGTTGAAATGCGGCTTGAAAACCTTCTGGCGTAGACACTTTGCCATCAGCATAGCGAGCGCCGTGTTCATCACCACTACGGTTGAGTGGCAGGGTGATATTTTTGGCAAATTTCGCCATTTCTTCTAAAATTGCCTCGGCAGTTGCAGCATCTAAATGTGCCAGCTTTTCATTGCTTTGCCAAAACTGTTCTGCATCAAAGACCTCATTTAAAATAAACCGCATATCGGCAAGTGGGGCATTATAGATTGGCATTGTTGTTCACCTGTTTTTTGTGTTTGTTTTAACTCTAGCAATTTTTATAGTGATGGATTGTGTATCGCCACCAGAATATCGTTGCAAGACATTTCATAAAAAAGGCTGCACAGTGGCAGCCTTTTTTCTGTGCATTAGAATGCAAAGTGTTCGGCATCCAGACTCATCAGAGGTTCTAAGCCGCCTGCAATCACGGCAATATGTCCATGTACGCGTGGTAAGACTTTCTTGAAGTAGAATTGTGCCGTGGTGATTTTGGCTTTGTAAAATTCAACTTCGCTTGCGCCTTGAACCAGTTGTTGCTGAGCAACCACCGCCATGCGTGCCCATAAGTAAGCCAAGGTCACATAGCCTGCAAAGAACAGGTAGTCAACAGCCGCCGCACCAACTTCTTCAGGGTTTTGGCTGGCACGTTCACCAATACGGTTGGTGAGTTGTCCCCATTCTTTATTCAGGCTTGCAAGCGTACCAATCAGCTCTTGCAATTCAGTGTTGTTTGCTTGCTCTTGGGTAAAGTCATAAATGATTTTGGTGAAATCGCGTAGCAATGCACCTTTGGTTTGCAGCACTTTACGACCAAGCAAATCCAGTGCCTGAATTTCGGTTGTACCTTCATACAAACAGGCAATACGGGTATCGCGCACGATTTGTTCCATACCATGTTCGGCAATAAAACCATGCCCACCAAATACCTGAACGCCTTTGTTGGCCGCTTCATAGCCTGTTTCGGTCAAGAAAGCTTTGGCAATCGGTGTGAGCAAAGACAAGATATTATCAGCAAATTCACGTTCTTCACTCGTTGCAGCACGTTCCACCAAATCGGCATATTGAGACAGTAAGTAAACAAGGGCACGACCACCTTCGGCAAAGGCTTTTTGGGTCAAGAGCATGTTACGTACCGCAGGATGCACAATAATTGGGTCGGCTTCTTTTTCAGGCTGTTTTGCCCCAGAAAGCGCGCGCATTGCTAGGCGTTCTTTGGCATACACCAGTGCCCCTTGGAATGATGACTCAGAAGCCGCCAACCCTTGCACCGCGGTGCCAATACGTGCTGTATTCATAAAGGTGAACATACAGTTTAGACCACGGTTTTCAGGGCCAATCAGGTAGCCTGTGGCTTTATCAAAGTTCAAGACACAGGTGGCATTGCCATGAATACCCATTTTATGTTCGATTGAACCACAACGGACATTGTTGCGTTCACCTAGAGATCCGTCAGCATTGACATGGAATTTCGGCACAATAAACAGAGAAATCCCTTTGGTCCCTTTCGGTGCATTCGGTAAGCGTGCCAGTACGATATGCACGATATTTTCAGCCATATCGTGTTCACCTGCGGAGATAAAGATTTTTTCTCCTGAAATCGCATAACTGCCATCTACATTAGGTTCGGCTTTACTGCGAATAATCCCGAGGTCTGAACCTGCATGTGATTCGGTCAGGCACATGGTACCTGTCCATTCACCTGAAACCAGTTTCGGTAAATAGGTATTTTTTTGTTCGTCTGAACCGTGGTCTTCAATGGTACGTACAGCACCATGTGACAGACCAGGATACATGCCCCATGCCCAGTTGGAACTCCCCACCATTTCTGAAATTACAGTGGCTAGCGAGTTTGGCAAACCCTGACCGCCGTATTGTTCTTCTGCTGAAAGGGAAGGAAAGCCCAGTTCAATATATTTTTGATAGGCTTCTTTAAACCCTGTTGGGGTTGTGACGACACCGTCATGCCATGTACAGCCTTCACGATCGCCAATTTGGTTGAGTGGAGACAGTTCATTTTCACAAAAATCTGCGGCAGCCTCTAAATATTGATCAATCAATTCACGGCTAACCGTATCTTGAAATGCAGGCAATTTGGCATAGTGCTGCTCGGCATGTAGCAACTCATGCAAGACAAATTGCATATCACGTAAAGGCGCTTTGTATTGTGGCATGATCATATCCTCTTGTACTGGCAAACCCCAGTTTTATGTCTTTAAAATGTGCCTTTCCCAGCACTTTGTATGGATTACATCGTGCAACAAGTTGCAGTGTTCGACAAGAGCGGAATCGTGGAATCTGTGTGACTATAAAGTCAAATTAAATTGAATTTACTGTAATAAAATATTGAATAATATTGATTTTATATAATAATTTGATGTGCGTTTAGCCAATCGGCTGAGTGACAAACAAAAACGGCAGACCATAGTGATCTGCCATTTTTGTTTGTGGTGATTTATTTTGTCGCAGGTGCAGGCATGGGCATATTTGCCGGATACATTGAATGATCTTTATTCATATTTGCTGGATACATTGGATGGTCTTTATTCATATCAGGTTTAAAGCGTAGTTCGCATGTACCTGTAATGGTTTTATCTTCAAGTTTGACCTGAACTTTAGCACCAACAGTTTGGTTGTTACATGCTTGTTTAAATTGTTCAAGTGCTGCTTGATGTTTGGCCATTTCCTGTTCCGACATATGATGTTGCCAGTGATGGCGATGATGTGGTTCTTGTGAACCTGCTTGCATACCAGCAGGATCATGGTGTTGCATCATGGATTGACAAGCGGTTAGCGTTCCCATGCTGAGCAACGTAGCACTTACTAAAGCAACTTTGGCGAATCGATTCATTTTATTGTCCTTTTTTTGTATACGAAAGTTAAAAAACTTTACTGTGTTAACTTTAACCAACCAACATGAAGGAACAATGGAGAGTTTTTTATCCACATGTTAGTTACAATGGAAAAATTCAGGCTGTTGATAGAGTTGAATTTTTGAAAAACCTGCGTGTTCCCATTGCCTTACGCTTATTCTTAACTGTGTTGTTGACCACCGTTATTATTACGACGGTGAGCTTGGGTGTGTTTCAATGGACCATGAAGGAAAACTTCACCAAGTATGTTGCTGATGTTGAAATGCAAAAACTGGATCATCTCATTGAAAACTTGGCTGGGGTATACAGTATTTATCATGACTGGGGCAATGCCATCCAGGCGCAGATTTTACAAATAGAAGGCAAGCCTAACCCTGATGATTATGATCATCTTTCACGAGTTTGGTTGCGCCGTCAATATGATATTGCGTTTCAGCAGCGCTATTTTAAAGAAAATACCATTTTAAATGTCCCGACTGGAGTTGAGCAGCAAACAGCCGTCAAAAAAGAAGGATTGTCTGTAAGCGAAATTCGATTATTACAAGAAAACCTGCCCTCTGAATATCAACCTTTTGAAGGCCTGAGCTTTCCTTTAAAAAATGGTGCTCTTTGGAATCGTAAGCCGCCACAGGACAACCATAAGCCTAAAGTGGGCGAATCTTTGCTCGCTAGTGCGCCACCTGAAGGCAAAAAACGTTTTATTCCGATGCCCGATAAATTGGGGTTAAGTTCGCGTTTATCTTTGTATGATGCGAAAAAGCATTTTATCGTCGGTGAGCAAAATACAGGTGCGGTTTCATTTCGCCCGATTACTGTCAATAATCAGGTCGTTGGATATTTGGGCTTAAAACCTGTTCTTGATCAGGAAGATGCACTTAGCCTCAATTTCTTTAGTACCCAAAAGCAGGTTTTACTGCTGATTTATGCAGTCACGGTATTTGCCAGTTTACTCCTTGCCCTGTTACTTGCGACTTATTTTAAGAAACCGATTCACCAACTGTTGCGTGTTGCCCGTGAGTTAACAAAAGGGCACTATGAATCCAAAATGCAGGTCAAACGTAATGATGAACTGGGTGATTTGTCCAATCAAATGAATCAGCTTGCCGAGATTTTGCATCAACATGAATTATCGCGACGTCAGTGGGTTGCCGATACCTCCCATGAACTTAAAACTCCGCTTGCGGTGTTGCAGGCACAGATTGAAGCCATGCAAGATGGTATCCGTAAACCTACCCCTGAACATTTTGCTTCAATGATGAGTCAGGTGAGTAGCCTCAAGAAACTGACTCAAGATCTGGCAGACTTGGCACAGGTTGAAGCACAACAGTTGACCTGTTATTTTGCTGAGGTTGATCCGTGGCAGGTCGTGGTGCAGGAGGTGATTAATTTCGCCCCTAAATTTGAACAGGCTCAATTACAAGTCGAAGTGGATGGTACAGGTGCGTTATTGTCTTTAGATGTCGATCGCTTTAAACAGATTGTGGTGAATTTGCTCGGCAATAGCATCCGTTATACTGAACAAGGCGGCAAGATTCGTATTCATAGCGCACAAAATGAACAGACATGGACGTTATTTATCGATGATAGTCCATTAGGTTTAACCGATGAACAGTTGCAACGTTTGGGTGAGCGTTTTTATCGTGTTGATGATTCGCGTACCCGTAGTACGGGTGGCACAGGTTTAGGTTTGGCACTTTCAGTCAAAATTGCGACAGCTTTAGGGGGCAAGCTCAGTTTTGATCACTCACCTTTGGGTGGTTTGCGTTGCCAGTTAACTTTCCCAAAAATTCCTAGGACATAAGTTTATGAAACATATTATTTTAGTTGAAGATGAAGTTGAATTAGCGGGGCTGGTTCGTGACTACTTGGAAGCGGCGGGCTATGAAGTCAGTATGTTTCATGATGGACAAGAAGCCTATAACAGCTTTTTACAACGCAAACCGAGCCTGATGATTCTGGATTTGATGGTGCCACGTATGGATGGCTTGACCATCTGCCGTAAAGTCCGCGAACAGTCTAACTTGCCGATTATTATGGTGACTGCACGGACTGAAGAAATTGATCGGGTACTGGGCTTAAATATGGGTGCAGATGATTATGTCTGTAAGCCATTTAGCCCAAAAGAATTGGTTGCACGCGTACAAGCCGTGTTACGCCGTTTAGAGCGTAAAGCCGAACCTGAAGACAATGATCTGTTTCGTATCGACAAGTCTCAGCAACGCATTTGGTATAAACAAAAAGCCTTGAATTTGACCCCAACCGAATTCCGCTTGTTAGAACTATTTTTAGAGCATGTTGGACAAGTCTATTCACGGATTCAACTGCTCGATCATATTAACCCTGACAGTTTTGACGTGGCTGACCGTGTAATTGACAGCCATATTAAAAACCTGCGCCGCAAGATTTCTGAAGTCGCAGAAGATGATAATCGCCATGAATGGGTACAGGCTGTGTATGGTGTCGGGTATCGTTTTGAATATCCGAATGATTAAGTAAATAAAAAGGAGCGATAACGCTCCTTTTTTTAAGATGAACAACTCACCATTACATCGGGTACGTCGCTTGGTAAAGGCGCAAGATCGGCAGGGCGTTCACGTTCGGGTTGATAGGTAAAAGGCTGTGCCAATAATTCAAACAAACGCTCCACTTCGCTAAAGTCATCGCGCTGTGCGGCTTCAATCGCTGTCTGTGCCATATGATTGCGTAAAATATAACGCGGGTTGACCAAACGCATGGTTGCATCAAGCTGTTCAGTGTCTTGGTTTTCGCGAATGGCCTGATATTGTTGCAGGAAATGCTCAAACTGACGGGTATCGAGACAATCATCTTGAATGGCACGATATTGTTTGTCTTGTAAACGCAAAAAGCTTTGCGTGTAATCCAGTTGCTCACTTTGCATGATTTTTAAAAATGCCATGCCACAATCAAAGCTGTCTTTATGAAAGTCGGGCAGCCCCATTTTTGCAGCCAAACCTTGCTGATAAAACGCCAGAAATTTCGGTTCAAACTGTTCCAAGGCTTTGATCAAGTCCTGCTTAAACTGCTCACGATCTTCAGCTTTGGCAAGTGGCACAAGGTTGTTGATCCAGACCCATAAATTCCAGTGTCCAATGCTTGGCTGATTTTGATAGCTATAGCGTCCCTGATGGTCAGAATGATTGTTGATCCAGTTGGGGCGAAAGCGCTCCATAAAGCCGTAAGGCCCAAAATCCAGAGTTGAACCTGTAATGTTTAAATTATCGGTATTCATCACACCATGTGCAAAACCCACCAGTTGCCATTGGGCGATCATTTTGGCTGTACGCTCAATCACCTGATCGACAAAAGCAAGAATTGGCTGTTCCGCAGTCAGACATTCAGGGAAATACCATTCGATGGCTTTTTGAGTAAATTCTGTCAGTAGTTCAGGCGCGTACTGATTAATCCATTCGAAATGCCCAAAGCGAATATGACAGTCGGCTGTACGTAGCAACATTGCGCCTTGTTCAAGTTGTTCGCGCTGCACAGCATGTTGAGAGGTGGTAAATCCAATCGCATTGCTTGATGCAATACCTAAAGCATTCAGCGCGTGTCCTGCCAAGTATTCACGAATCACGGAACGCAACACTGCGCGACCATCCCCCATACGCGAATAAGGGGTTTTGCCAGCCCCTTTTAAGTGTAGGTCAATGGTTTTACCTTGCCGATCTAGAATTTGTCCAATCAGTAAACCACGGCCATCACCGAGTTGTCCTGCCCATTGTCCAAACTGATGCCCTGCATAAGCCATTGCCAGTGGTGGAAACTCAGCAAAGGTTTTTTGCCCGCTACAAATCGCAACCCAATCCTGTTGTTCTTCAGGTGACCATTGTAATTCAGTGGCTAAAGCTGCATTGAAGTGTCCCGCACGTGCGCCTTGCAATGGTTTAGGTGCTTGCTGATGATAAAGCTTGGCATTTAAAGAAGGGTACAGGGAATTAAAAATCATATAGTCGGCAGGTTTTGCAAATGTTCAGAAAGACTATAACAAAACTTCGCTTTGGAATGACAAAATAAAAAAGAGATGCACTGGCATCTCTTTTTTTAATCGCGATATAAGATTAAGTTGAAATCTTACGCAGACTTTTTACTAATACTTCCAGACGATCACGGTGGTGCTGTAAACGCTGTTCAATCAGTTGGAAATCCAGCTTTAATTTGTGATCAAACTTCTGAAATTTTTCAGTAACTGCTGCTTTTTTATGTTGTAACTCAAGCTCTTTGAGTTTTGCCATATCATTTAGCGTGTGGGTAAATGCTTCGTATTCTTGGGCAATATGTTGCTTCATACTACGCATGTCTTCATTAATGTCATGTCCATAGACCGCGAGGTCTTGTTCAGCATATTTAAATTTCATTGCCAATTCTGCTTTTTTAATATTAAAGCTTGGAATACGGCGCAGATTTTTTGCCAAACCGACTTTTGAACACGACCAGATTAGCCATTTGGTTGGGTCATATTGCCACCATTTCACACCATTACGGTAGTCATACTGAAAGATATGGTGGTAGTTATGATAGCCTTCACCCCAAGTCGCAATCGCTAACCAGAAGTTGTCACGTGCGGTATTTTCGTCAGTATATGGACGTTTACCAAACATGTGGCACAGTGAGTTAATAAAGAAAGTTACGTGGTGACTCAGGATCAGGCGGAGTAAACCACCTAATAAAATTACACCCCATAAGTCGTCAACTGCCCAGCCAATTGTACCCAAGATCACCACATGTACGGCAATCACCAAAGGCACATAGTATTTGTCTTGGAACATCACGACTTTATCATTAAGCAAATCAGGCGCATTTTTATAGTTTGCTGTAGCCGCAGGATAATCACGAATCATCCAGCCTAAGTGGGCATACCAGAAACCTTTTTCAATCGAATACGGATCTTGTTCAATATCATCAACATGGCGATGATGAGTACGGTGTCCAGAAGCCCAGTACAAAATACTGTTTTGCACAGCAAACGTACCACCGAGCATCAGGATAATTTTTAGTGGGAGAGCCGCTTCATAGGCACGGTGTGCCCATAAGCGGTGATAGCCCGCTGTAATACTTAAACTACTCAGCGCGAGTAGAAAAAATAGGCTTACCCACGCACTGACAGAAAAATCGTGGTAATAAGCATATAGCGGTATGGCAATCAGGGCAGCAATGGGAGTCCCCAACAACGTAATGGTTGCTGTCCAGTTAATCGGTGCTTTTGCTTGGGGCAGGGGAGTCATATGCAGCGACGCTCCTAAGAGTAAATAGGGTCAACCTTCAAAAATTTAATACTGATGGCTGTTCAGAGACATCTTTATAGAATAGATGCTTTAGCAATATTATACACTTGTATTTTAAAAGCTAAAGATAAACTTTCGATCAATATCTTCTGTCTAAATATTACTCTAAAATTCCCAGCTGATGTTGCATTGTTTTTGGAAAATCGGTGATTAACCCATCAATGCCTTGATCTAGTAAGTTTTTTGCTCTTGATACATCATTGACTGTCCAGACACTCACTGCCAGTTTTGCTAGTTTTGATAATTCAATCATATCAGGCGTTGCGAGTTTATCTTTCCAGCCAATGCGCGCACAACCATATTTTATTGCTTTTTCAATAGCTTGGGTTTTAATGTTGTCTTCAATCAGTAGACCGCGTTGAAACTGGCTTTGGCTGCGCTGTAATGTCTGTAAGATTTTTTCATCGAAGCTGGTAATGGTTGCTGATCGTTCAAAACCTTTTAATTGTTGTTGTAATGTCCCAATAAGACGTTCGGCCTGAGCTTGATCGGCAACAGCTTTAATTTCAACTTCAATATGCTGAAAGTCCTGCAATAAATCGAGAACCTGTGATAGACACGGGGTTGGTTCGTGATTTTCCCAGTTTTTCCATTTGGAGCGGTGATCATGGTGAGCCAGATCATGTCGCTGGCTTTGGTAAACAGAACCCACTTTTCCTGACGTCCGAAAAAAATTGTCATCATGTATGACAATAAGCGTGTCATCTGGAAGTTGGCGGACATCGAACTCGACTGCCTTAATGCCCAGCTGTTTTAAATAAGCAAAACCACCAAGGGTATTTTCAGGTGCTTCACCACGTGCACCACGATGACCAATAATTTGCATTCATGTGCCAAATCAAATTGATAATGAATTTATTCTACGCTGAAAATGCTATTTTTGTCTTTGCCAGTACATTTCTTTGCCATGTTCTTCAAGTTGTAAACTACGAGATGCAACAAATAACCAGTCAGACAGGCGGTTAAGTAGCAGGAGTGAGGTTTTCTGAATATTTTGATCACGCTTTTGCAGGCTGATAAGACTACGTTCAGCACGGCGACACACAGCGCGTGCCTGATGTGCATAACTGCATGATAATGAGCCTGCTGGTAAAATAAACTCTTTGAGCATTGGCAGATATTTATTCATGGCTTCAATATCTGTTTCCAAAAATAGCAAGGCAGATTCTTGAACCATAGAAAAGTTGGGAATGCAGACTTCGCCACCCAGATCAAATAACCAGTGTTGGATGAGGCTTAAGCTTTTATCCCAGCGCTGTTTTTCATCTGCCTGAATATTGCTGTTGACAACTTGTGCACGTAATACACCGATGACGCTATTGAGTTCATCAATATCTCCGAGCGTTTGGATACGTAAATCATCTTTTTCAACACGTGTCCCATCGCCAAGCCCTGTAGTGCCATCATCGCCAGTGCGGGTTGAAATTTTACTTAAGCGGTGACCCATAAGTAGTTCCTTTAAATGATAAAAAAGGATAATGCCTTTAAAAACATTATCCATAAAAATGCGCTGATAAAATACTTTTTTAAAAGTTTAGAAGCTTAATGTTACCCCGACAGTGGCTAAACGACCACCGTTGATGTACCACGTATCGCCATAGTAGTTGGCTTCTTTGTAGTGAACATCACCAACATTCTGAATATTGGTAAATAACTTAATATTGTCGTTCACATTCCAGTAAGCATGTAAGTCCACAGTGCTGTAGCCTGGGGTGCTTGCTGAGTTTGCCGATTCAGAAATTTTAGAATGCGATTTAGTGACCAGTGACGCACTTAAACCATAACGGGTATTTTTCAATCCTACAGTTGTGGTAAATGTTTGGCGTGGGCGGCGAATCAGATCATAACCGGTATCGTCATTAATCGCTTTCACATAAGCATATTCAGATTGAATATAGTATTGACCTTTGCTCCATTTAAAGCCAGCTTCACCACCTGTCATCTTGGCACGGTTGACATTGGCATAGGTCGAGTCTGGCCAGCCATAAACCCATTCAATCAGATTTTTAACCTTGGTTTGATAGGCAGATAAATAGCCTTGAATACCAAATGGCAACTGTTGGTCTAAACCGATTTCATAAGTGACGCTTTCTTCAGGCTTTAAGTTCGGGTTGCCATAGTAGTTGCCATAAAGTGCACTTTCATAGACATAATACAGTTCGTTCCCTGTAGGGGCTTTAAATGCAGAACCAACATTGGCATAAACACTGGTCGTTGGGGTGATTTGACCACGAATGGCAAATTGTCCAACAGTATGTGTGCCGTACTGTTTATCATCCTCTAAACGTACACCTGCCTGAGTGCTAATGCCATGATCTTGATATTGGTGCTGAATGTAGTAGCCATTTGAGTCAAGCGTCTTTTTACCATTCACAACCGATGAACCCTGAACGGTTGCATCTTTAGTGGTTGCACCAATAAGTAAATTCTCATGCTCAGTAAATTTCCAGTTCAGGTTCACATCACCTTCATCTCTAAAAGTGTTGTAGTAACCTGTATCTGTTTTTGTAGTTAACTGATCTTCAAAATGTGAATAGCGAACATTCAAAGTCAAGCTTGGTGAAAGTTCTACACGGCCTTTAGCATTAATAAGGCGATTTAAAAAGTCTTGGTTACCGCCATAGTAATAACTATTACCCTTGTTTTCATCAATGCTGACACTGCCACCTAAGTTCGTATCTTCATAACCGACTTTTGCGCTATAGCCTTTTTGGTCGTAGCTTGATTTTTCAGAAGTGGTATTTAAAACAGGCGTGCCATCACTTTCCATGCGTTGTCCACGAACTTGCGCGTAGAAACCTTGGTCAAGTTTAAGGTTGGCACCGACAATCGATTTATAGGTGTTATTTTCACCGTACTCGGTCGTGATAAATGCACCAGATTTTTTTGGTGGAGCACTAATAATTTGAATTACGCCACCAATCGCATCGGAACCATACTGAACTGATGCAGGGCCTTTAAGGACTTCAATGCGCTCAGCGTCAGTTAAGTCTAAATATGGAATGCTGGCATTGCCATCTAGGGCAGTGTTAATGACGGCACCATCTTTCATTAAAAGGGTATGATCTGAATTAGTCCCGCGAGTAAACACTGATGTAATCTGACCGATACCCCCAGATTGCACTACATTTAAGGCAGCATCTTGTTTTAAAAGCTGACCTAGATCTGCAACTGGCGATTGTTGAATGGTTTTTTGGTCAATCACATCAATTCGGGCTGGAACGTTCTTGATTGGCTCTGCGGTGCGAGATGCGGTTACAACAATTGTATCTAAAGGTGCGACATCTTGGTCGTTGTTTGCGGTTTGGTTATCTGCTGCATGAGCTGCTGCTAAAAAACCTGTTGCAAGTGCAATCGCACCAGCTAACGCAGTGGGCTTAAAAAGAAACATGGTTTGCTCCATACATTCACTCCCCGTGAATGATTTATCGAAGTAAACAACAAGCAGGTCTTCGGACTTCCAATATAGTTATAGATATAACCGGCATATTCGTCTTCCCATTTAAAAAAACAGTGACGTGAGTGAATGACTCAAACAATATGCGTTTCATTGTTACCGCTGCGGGGGCAGTGTTGGGTTTTCACCAACTTCCCTAAAACTTGTTGCTATAAATTGCGCCAAAGTATACGAGCTTTACATGAGTGAAACAATCAACAGACACAGATTGTGTTGAAAGCTGAAATTGTCTCTAGATTTTATGGTCTGTTTTCCGTTTTAATCGGCAGTATGCTTTTTATTAAACCAGATGATCTATGCGAACCAGAGCAAAAATTTGTGGAATTACCCGAGTAGAGGATATTCACAGTGTGGTACAGGCAGGTGCAGATGCGATTGGCCTAGTGTTTTATCCACCCAGCCCACGTTCTGTCACTGTAGAGCAAGCCCAGCAATTGCTGGCCCATGTTCCGCCTTATGTACAAACAGTCGGATTATTTGTAAATGCCAGTGCCGAAGAAATCTTGGCTGTGCTGCAAAATGTTGCATTAGATGTTTTACAGTTACATGGTGATGAAAGCCCTGAAACCTGCCAGCAAATTGCACAACTGACCAAACGCCGTTGGTATAAAGCGATTCAGGTGAAACCTGATTTAGACCTAATAAACGAAATTCAACGCTACCAACAAGCGGGCGCAAGTGCTATCTTACTTGATGCTTGGCATCCTGACTTAAAGGGTGGGACAGGTTTACAATTTGATTGGTCGCAATTCCCGAAACTCGATATTCCACTGATTTTGGCTGGGGGCTTGAATCCTGACAATATTGCCGAGGCAATCGCATTGACACAACCTTTTGCGGTTGATGTGAGCGGTGGTGTAGAAGCCCAAAAAGGGATTAAAGATCAACGATTAATCAAAAAATTTATGCAAGGAGTCCATTGTGGATCAGCAAAACGAAGTGATTGACTATACACAATATCCAGATGCTAAAGGACACTTTGGCATTCATGGCGGACGATTCGTGTCAGAAACATTAATGGCTGCATTACAAGATTTAGAAAATCTGTATAACAGAATGAAAAATGATCCAGCGTTTTTGGCAGAATTTGACCGTGATTTGGCTTATTACGTTGGCCGCCCAAGTCCACTTTATCATGCTGAACGATGGTCTAAACATTTAGGTGGTGCGCAAATTTACCTAAAACGTGAAGACCTTAACCATACAGGCTCGCACAAAGTAAATAATACGATTGGTCAGGCATTGCTGGCTAAACTCTCAGGTAAAAAACGCATTATTGCCGAAACAGGTGCAGGTCAGCACGGCGTGGCAACTGCGACCATTGCAGCACGTTTGGGGCTAGAGTGCGTAGTTTACATGGGTGCTGAAGATGTAAAACGCCAAGCCATGAACGTATATCGTATGCGTCTACTCGGTGCAAAAGTTGTTCCTGTTGAAAGTGGTTCAAAAACACTCAAAGATGCATTAAATGAAGCGATGCGTGACTGGGTGAGTAATGTTGATACCACGTATTATGTGATTGGTACAGTTGCAGGACCACATCCGTATCCGCAATTGGTACGTGATTTTCAATCCATCATTGGGCGCGAAGCACGCCAGCAGATTTTAGCGCAAGCAGGTCGTTTACCTGATGCACTTGTTGCCTGTGTAGGTGGTGGTTCAAATGCTATGGGCTTGTTCTATCCATTCCTGAACGACTACGATGTCAAAATGTATGGCGTTGAAGCTGCGGGTCATGGTATTGAAACAGGCAAACACTCCGCACCTTTAAATGCTGGACACGTTGGCGTACTGCATGGTAACCGTACTTACCTGATGAGTGATGCTCAAGGCCAGATTATTGAAACCCATAGTATTTCTGCGGGGCTTGATTACCCTGGTGTTGGGCCAGAGCACAGCTTCCTAAAAGATATGAAGCGTGTACAGTATGTCCCAATCAACGATGAAGAAGCATTGCAAGGTTTTCGTGACCTGACCCAGATTGAAGGCATTATTCCTGCGCTTGAAAGTGCACATGCTATGGCTTATGTCACCAAACTTGCACCAACCATGTCAAAAGATCAGATTATTATCGCAACCGTGTCAGGCCGTGGTGATAAAGATTTGCTGACAGTTGCACGTATAGATGGTATTCCATTGGTTGAACTATAAAACAAGATTTCAATCAAAAGAAAGGCGGACTGATTACAGTCCGCCTTTTGTTTTTGAGGTATTTTTATAAAAAAGCAGAATACTGATGATGAATAGGTCGAATAAATTTTAAGCGTGTGCAAACATTTTGCCATGTGAGTAAAGCTTAGACATTTATTTAATTTATTGTTTTATATATTTTTATTAATTATAAATTCCGTGTGAAGTCAAAAAAGCAATTCAGAATATGCCTAAAAATTAGGAAGGTTTGATCATTGAGAAAAACTATCAAATATTGATTAATGTAGCTTGCGGATTGTTTCATAAATGTTGAATCAAATCAGGCAGCTTTTGGCGCTGTGCAATGTATAAAAAATAGCGTTACAATGCGGTGTCATGTAAACACAGCACACACTATTTTCATGCAAGGAAAGTAAAATCTATGTCTCGTCTAGCCACACGTTTTGAACAGCTTCAATCTAAACAACAAAAAGCTTTGGTTTCTTATGTTATGGCGGGCGACCCTCATCCAGAGGTTACAGTACCATTATTGCATCGCATGGTTGATGCAGGTGTCGATGTGATCGAATTGGGCTTGCCTTTTTCTGATCCAATGGCAGATGGCCCTGTAATTGCACTTGCTGCAGAGCGAGCGCTTGCTGGTGGAACAAATACCCTAGATGCTTTGGCTATGGTCAAAGAATTTCGCCAAAAAGATCAAGAAACACCAGTCGTTTTGATGGGCTATTTAAACCCTATCGAAGTTATTGGTTATGAGAATTTTGTTGAAAAAGCCCATGAAAGTGGTGTCGATGGTATTTTGTTGGTGGACTTGCCGCCAGAAGAATCTGACCAGTTTAATCAGGTGTTAAGCCAATACAACATGAATCAGATTTTCCTGTTAGCACCAACGTCAACTGATGAACGTATTCAACATGTCATAAAACAAGCCAGTGGTTTTATTTATTATGTGTCACTGAAAGGTGTAACAGGCGCAGCAACTTTAGATACGTCTGAAGCAGCAAAACGTATCGAAAAAATTAAAGCACAAACCAGCATTCCTGTTGGGGTTGGTTTTGGGATTAACGATGCACAAACTGCAAAAGCTATGGCAGCAGTTGCTGATGCCGTGATTGTCGGTAGTGCTCTCGTTAAGCCTTTTGCAACGTTGCCACCGGAACAAGCCGCAGAACAAACGGTTAATAAAGTCAAGGAGCTTCGAGCTGCGCTCGATGAGTGAATATGAATCAAGAAGTTAAACCAAGTAAAGTTCTGAACCCATCGACACCTTGGACTGATCGCCCAGTTCCTGGAATCCATGTACCAGATGCCCAAGAAACATTAAAGGCAAGTTTTACTGAACCGACAGTTGAATGTCCAGAGTGCCGTTCATTGATCACACTAACAGCAATGAGCTTTAATGCCTATGTTTGCCCACAGTGTGATGAACATTTGCGTATGCGTGCGCGTGAGCGTTTAACATGGTTCTTCGATCAGGTAGATACCGAGCTTGGTCAGGAATTTATTGCTAAAGATCCATTGAATTTTGTAGATAGCAAGCCATATCCTGCACGTATGCAAGAAGCGCAAAAGAAAACTGGCGAGTCTGAAGCATTGGTGGTTTTACAAGGTACTTTAAAAGGCGTAGCAATGACAGCTTGTGCTTTTGAATTCGACTTTATGGGCGGTTCAATGGGTACAGTGGTCGGTGATCGTTTTGTACAGGCAGCTGAAAGCGCGATTGCGAAAAAACAACCGTTCATCTGTTTTGCTGCTTCAGGCGGTGCACGTATGCAAGAAGGCATGTTGTCTTTGATGCAAATGGCGCGTACTTCTGCTGCAATTGAAAAAGTGAAAGCAGCAGGCTTGCCTTATATCGTGGTGCTTACTCACCCTGTATATGGTGGTGTGACTGCATCATTGGCAATGTTGGGTGATGTTCATATTGCTGAACCGAAAGCCATGATTGGTTTTGCAGGTAAACGAGTTATTGAACAAACTGTACGTGAAAAACTCGAAGAACCGTTCCAACGTGCTGAATACTTGCTTGATCATGGTGTAGTCGATCAAATTGTTCATCGTCATGCATTACGTGATACTGTATATCGAATCGTAAGTAAGCTGATGAATATCTAAATTGAACACAATAGCACCACAAGCTACGGATAGTCTTTACACATGGCTCAACTATTGGGGTCATGTGCATGTAACAGGAATTGATTTGGGCTTAGAGCGCGTCATTCCTGTTGCGCAAAAATTAAAAGTGACTCAAACTTCTGCCAAAGTCATTACTGTTGCAGGAACCAATGGTAAAGGTTCAACTACGACCACCATCGCTGCTATTTTACAGCAGGCAGGTTATAAGGTGGCACTTTACCAGTCTCCACATATCTACCGTTTTAATGAACGCGTCAAAATTTCAGGCTTGGAAGCCACCGATCAAGAGTTGGTTGATGCTTTTGTACAAGTTGATCAAGCCCGCCGTGAATGTGGTTTAAGCCTATCATTTTTTGAAGCCACAACGCTTGCAGCATTTCTGATTTTTCAGCAAAAACAATGCGATGTCTGGGTTCTGGAAATTGGGCTTGGCGGGCGTTTAGATGTGGTCAATGTCATTGAACCTGATGTTGCCGTGATTACCAATATTGGTTTGGATCATGTCGATTGGCTCGGTGATACCATTGAAAAAATTGCCTTTGAAAAAGCAGGTATTATTCGTCCAAACATTCCGGTGATTTTTGCGGGGCAGCAACAGCTTCCACAAGCGATTCAGAATAAAGTGCAGGAATGTCAGGCACAGTTGCATGTGCTCAATCGCGATTATTTTTATCAGGAAAATGATTCAGAAACGTGGTTATTTGCGACACCTGCATCGACTTTACGATTACCTAAAGGACATTTGGCACTCGATAATATTTCAACCGCGGTTGCTGCTGTTTTTGTAAGTGGTTTGGAAATTTCTGATCAGGCAATTCGTGCAGGAATTCAAACCGCAAAGATTGCTGGGCGTTTTGAAGTTCGTCAAATTCAAAATAAAACGGTGATTTTTGATGCAGGGCATAACCCGCATGGTGTTGAATTTTTGTTAAAGCAATTGCAGAAATTTATGCAATACAATAAACAGTATTCTGAAGTTGTTACAGTTTTTTCGATGCTTGCCGATAAAGATATAGATTCTGTCGTTGAACTACTCAGCCCTGTGGTGTCTAAATGGCATATTGCGGAGTTGACTGTACCTCGTGCGGCAAGACTTGAGAAAATCCAACAAGCTTTACACAACACAGCGACACAACATTTTGCAAATGTGAAAGAGGCTTTTCAATCTGCTCTGGATCATGTAGAAGATCAACAACTGATTTTAGTTTGTGGTTCGTTTCATACCTTAGAAGCGGTTTGGGAGTACATTGAATAATGTCAATGAATAACAAACAACGTTGGATGGGAGGCGTTGTTTTATTGGGAGGTGGTGTGTTACTTGCCGCACTGCTGGTCAAAGGCACACAAGAATTAAAGCATAAGCAAGCTACTCCCTCAGCTCAGATGACAACAGCACAGCAACAAAAAACAACGCAAAAAGCTGGCAATATGCAGGCTTTGCAGCCATTAACTGTGGATGTTGAAACCGAAAAACGCTTACTTGAAGAACAGAAGCGCTCACGTGAGCGTGCGGTAGCTGAACAAGAAGCGCGTACTCAGCAATATCTACAACAACAGCAGCAGGCTGAGGCAGACGCTGCACGTAAAGCAGCTGAAGAATATGCCGAAATTAATAAACGCCGTACAGGGCAGGGCGATTCTGACAATATTCCACCTGAGGTTAAGCCTGACAGTAAAAATAAAGCGACAGATCAACAACATCAGATTAAGCCTGACAGTAAAAGTAAAGCCACAGATCAACAACATCAGGTAGATTCTACTGCAAAAAAGAAGCTCGCTGATGATGAAGCAGCCAAGCATCAAGCGGCTGTAGATGCCAAGAAAAAGGCAGATGCAGAAGTGAAAAGACAGGCTGATTTGGAGGCGAAAAAGCAGGCTGAACGAGAGGCTAGGAAAAAGGCAGAAGCAGATGAACAAAAGAAAGCAGATGAAGAAGCTCATCGTCGGGCAGTAGCCAAGAAGAAAGCTGAATTAGAAGCACAGAAAAAAGCGGATGCGGAAGAAAGGCGCCAAGCGGATGCAGAAGAAAAGCGTAAAGCCGATGCTGCAGAAGCAAAACATAAAAAGGCACTAGAAGCCAAACATAAAGCTGCTTTAGATGCGAAGAAAAAAGCAGATGATGATCAAGATACGGAGATTAAGAAAAAAGACAAAAAAGCTGATGCTGACAAAGCACGGGATTTGCTCGAAGGTAAGAAAAAGTGGATGGTACAGGTATCACTTGCAGCAAATCAGGCGAATGCAGATGCTACGGTTTCCAAGCTACGTGCTAAAGGTTATAAAGTGGTGACTAGTCCAACCTCGAAAGGTATTCGGGTAATGGTAGGCCCTGCGAAAGATCGTGAAACTGCAGATACAGCACGTCGAAAAATCCAAGCTGACAGTAGCTTAGGCATGAAATCAGCATGGATTATTGACTGGGTACCACTCGATCAGCGTTAATTTTATTGGGTTGGATGTGCCAGTTGCTGATGCATCCAGTCAATATTTTCAGTTTTAAATAACCCATCAATATTCATCCAGATAGGGTGAAAGCCATAACCTCCATGTTTCATCTCATTGATTGCATCATGACTTGACCAGTTCTCCAGTAAAATTCGAGACATGGCAACCATCGTACCTGTACGGTCTGAGCCATGATAACAATGAATTAATACCCGTTTATGCTGTGCCTTTGCTGTCTGTAAAATCTGCATGACCTTGACAATATCTTGTCGTTGAATATCCCAGGTATTGATTGGGATATGAAATAACTGAACAGGAGTATGTTGCAGTAACTGACTATCTTCATTATGAACCCGCAGATTAATGACAATATCAATCTGTTGCTGTTGTAAATAGGGAAGTAGTTCGGATGAAGGCTGTTCACTACGGTATAGCCATGAGTTAACACGATAAAAATTGTAGTGTTTATCTACAGCAATTCCCCAGTTTGGAGGGCGCTGAGCATCGGGTAAAGCACTGCTTTGCATACAGCCTTGTAAAAATAGACCAGTTGTTATGGCGATAATAAACCAGCGATAAGATCGAACCTGCATGATCATGAACATTCGTCGTAGAATTGCTTTAAATTAATGACAATTTGGGTCTGTTACAGCAGGTTTTGTGTAAAAAAAAGCCTATTAAAAAATAGGCTTGGAGAAATTTTTAGACAGTTTTTAAACATTTATTTTAGGTTAGGTTGTGGTGTTAAACGTAAATACGGTTTTACGGCAGTATAGCCTTTTGGAAAACGCTGTTTTAACTCACCTTCATCTTTTAAGCTCGGTACAATCACGACATCATCACCATGTTGCCAGTTGGCAGGAGTGGCGACTTTATAGTGGTCGGTTAATTGTAGCGAATCAATGACACGTAAAATTTCGTTGAAATTACGCCCTGTTGATGCGGGATAAGTAATGATTAAACGGACTTTTTTATTCGGGTCAATAATCACTAAAGAACGAACTGTCGTGGTTTCACTGGCATTTGGATGTAAGAAACCATATAGCTCCGACACTTTACGGTCTTTATCTGCCAAAATTGGAAAGTTAACAGTTGTCGCTTGAGTTTCGTTAATGTCCTTAATCCAGCCCTGATGTGACTCAACATCATCGACAGACAAGGCAATCGCTTTGACATCACGTTTTGCAAACTCATCTTGCAGTTTCGCTGTATAACCGAGCTCGGTGGTACATACAGGTGTATAGTCCGCAGGGTGTGAAAATAAAATGCCCCAATGCTGACCTAAATATTCATATAAATCGATTGGCCCTTCACTGGATTGTTGCTGAAAATTCGGGGCAGTATCGCCAAGACGTAAACTCATGTGAAACCTCAAAACTTTTTATGGGTTGATGGGTTTCACTATGAACCAGTTCTTTTGCATAGAAAATACAGCTTTCTTATGTTGATATGAATAAAAAAGATAAGTGAGAAGTTTTTAGATCAAATTTTCTAGTGGTAATTGATGTGATTTAAAGTGGATAAGTTGAAAAAAAATGCGGCTTTTTACGTAAAAAACTTGTACTTCAAAAATCTAACTCCATAATAACGTCTAATTAGAAATTCATTTTTCATTTTTGACTAGCAAAATTTAGAGAGCTTATCCATGTTGGCAGGTCTGATCGGAGGTATCTTCGGTACAAAAAATGAGCGCGAACTGAAACGCATGCGTAAAATTGTCGAGAAAATCAATGCGCTCGAACCGACGATAGCCGCTCTTAGCGATGCAGAGTTGTCTGCAAAAACTCAAGAATTTAAAGATCGTTATCAAACTGGGGTAAGTTTAGACGACCTGTTGCCTGAAGCATTTGCGGTCTGCCGCGAAGCGGGTAAACGGATTATGGGTATGCGCCACTATGATGTGCAGCTCATCGGTGGTATTACCTTGCATGAAGGTAAGATTGCCGAAATGCGTACAGGTGAAGGTAAAACCCTGATGGCGACCTTGGCATGTTATTTAAATGCCTTAACAGGTCAGGGTGTGCATGTCATTACCGTGAACGATTACTTGGCACAGCGTGACGCAGAGTTAAACCGCCCATTGTTTGAATTCTTGGGTTTGACGGTTGGCACAATTTACTCAATGCAAGCGCCAGATGAAAAAGCACTTGCCTACAAAGCAGACATTACCTACGGAACCAACAACGAATTTGGTTTTGACTATTTGCGTGACAACATGGTGTTTTCTCTAGCTGAGAAAAAACAGCGTGGTTTAGTGTATACGATTATCGATGAAGTCGACTCCATCTTGATTGATGAAGCGCGTACACCGCTGATCATTTCAGGGCAAAGTGAAGATTCTTCTCAGCTTTATGCTGCCATTAATGAAATTGCTCCAAAACTGCATCCACAAAAAGAAGAAAAAGTGGCTGATGGCGGGCATTTTTGGATCGATGAAAAACAGCGTTCAGTTGAAATGACCGAAGTCGGTTATGAAGCTGTAGAGCGTGAACTGATTCAGATGGGTTTATTGCAAGAAGGCGAGAGTCTGTATTCTGCGGCTAATTTGAATTTAGTTCACCATGTATCTGCGGCTATTCGTGCCCACTTCTTGTTTCAGCGCGACGTACACTACATTATTCACAATGGTGAAGTGGTCATTGTCGATGAGCATACAGGTCGTACCATGCCTGGTCGCCGCTGGTCTGAAGGTTTGCATCAAGCCGTAGAAGCTAAAGAAGGCTTGGAAATCCAGCCAGAAAACCAGACACTTGCTACCACAACATTCCAGAACTATTTCCGTTTATACAAGAAACTTTCTGGTATGACGGGGACTGCCGATACAGAAGCGGCAGAAATGAAAGAAATTTATGGTCTAGATGTAGTTCTGATTCCAACGCATCGTCCAATGGTTCGTCAAGACCATAATGACCTGATTTACCTCAATCGTAATGGCAAATACAGCGCGATTGTGGCTGAGATCAAACGCATTCAGGAAACCCGAGCACCGATTCTGGTGGGTACGGCAACCATTGAAGCCAGCGAAATCCTGTCACAAAAATTGACTGCGGCAGGCATCAAACATGAAGTGCTGAATGCAAAACAGCATGAGCGTGAAGCAGATATTATTGCCCAAGCAGGTAGCCCAGATTCAGTGACTATTGCCACTAACATGGCAGGTCGTGGTACTGACATTTTGCTTGGTGGTAACTGGAAAGCTAAACTTGCAAAAATTGAAAACTCGACTGCGGAAGATGAAGCGCGCCTAAAAGCCGAATGGCAACGTGATCACGAGATTGTCCTAAATGCAGGCGGTTTGCATATTATCGGTTCAGAGCGCCATGAGTCTCGTCGTATCGATAACCAGTTGCGTGGTCGTGCAGGACGTCAGGGTGACCCAGGTGTTTCACGTTTCTATTTATCTTTAGAAGATGATTTGATGCGTATTTTTGCGGGTGATCGTGTGGTTGGCATGATGCGTGCGATGGGCTTAAAAGAAGATGAAGCCATTGAACATAAAATGGTCAGTCGTTCAATTGAAAATGCCCAGCGTAAAGTTGAAGCACGTAACTTTGACATCCGTAAAAACTTGCTGAAATACGATGATGTTAACAATGAACAACGTAAAATCATTTACTCACAACGTGATGCAGTTTTAGCAGAAAATACCCTGCAAGAATATGTTGAAGAAATGCACCATGATGTGATGAAGGGCTTAATTGCCAACTTTATTCCACCTGAATCTATCCACGATCAATGGGATATTGAAGGTTTGGAAAAAGCACTCAGCACGGATCTGGGCATCGAGTTGCCAATTCAACAATGGCTAGATGAAGAACGCCGCCTCGACGAAGAAGGTTTGGTTGAGCGTATTGCTGATGAAGTGGTTGCACGTTATCGTGCGCGTCGTGAGCAGATGGGTGCAGATTCAGCAGCGATGCTGGAACGTCATTTTGTCTTAAACGCACTCGATCGCCACTGGAAAGATCACTTGGCTGCAATGGATTATTTGCGTCAGGGGATTCATTTACGTGGTTATGCGCAGAAAAACCCTGAGCAGGAATACAAAAAAGAAGCCTTCAACCTGTTTGTGAATATGCTAGGTGCTATCAAATCTGACGTTGTGACAGACTTGTCATTGGTGCATGTTCCAACACCTGAAGAGCTTGCAGAAATGGAAGCGCGTCAGCAACAGCAGGCAGATTCGATGCGTTTGTCATTTGAACATGACAATGTTGATGGTCTGACAGGTGCAACATTGATGGACGGTAGCGAGGAAGATGCAGAAACCAATATTAGTTTGGACAAAAATAGCATTATTCCACCAGCGAGCCGAAATGCGCCATGCCCATGTGGTTCAGGTCTAAAATATAAGCAATGTCACGGTAAAATCTAAGCCTGACAGTAGTTTTACAAAAGCAGAACAAGATGTTCTGCTTTTTTATTGCAAGGTCATAGGCTCAGTCACTAAATTCCAGTACACTTTTAGGCAAAATTCACTGTGTAAAACCTTAAAGTATTGGTGTGACCATGAAAAAAATTAAACAGGTAATATGGCTGTCTCTATGTCTTGCTCCAGGCTTAAGCTTTGCTGCGGATACACAATCGGTTATTACAACTGCACAAACTATTGTACAAGGTAATACGACTATGGTGATTAGCCCTCGTACTGGAATCCGTTACGCATTGGGTGATACACAAGGGCGCCTGATTCAAATTCAGACAACAGCGATTGCACCTGCAAACACCGCAACAGTAAAGCGCATAGTGGCAACAAATCCAGCATTATCTGTAGAAAGCCAGCAAAAAGCAGAGCAGTCCTTGCTCAGCATGGAACAATCTAGATAGCCAATTTGTTAAATACGATAGAAAAAACCAGCCAATATGGTTGGTTTTTTCATGGGGTTTGTTTCACAGAGGCTCGATTTTTACTGACATATCTAATAAGCTAGAGCTTTATTTCACTTCTAAAAATGGATTATTAAAATGGCTGTTGGTGACGTTACAATGCCACTTATGCATGTGGTAAAAGGTGTAAAAATTGGCTCTACAGAAGCGCATGTACGTTACCCAAACCGACGAGATCTGGTGATCTTCGAGTTTGCTGAAGGCTCACACGTTGCAGGCGTGTTTACTCAAAATGCTTTTTGTGCAGCACCAGTGCGCATTTCAAAAGCCCATTTGCTAGAAAAAAATGCCCGTTATTTAGTCATCAATACAGGCAATGCCAATGCGGGTACAGGCACATTGGGTCTACAGAATGCTCAAAAAATTTGTGAGGCATTAGCCAATGTTGCTGGTGTAGCGACTCAAGAAATTTTACCCTTCTCAACAGGTGTGATTGGCGAGCAATTACCTGTCGATCGAATTATTGCAGGTTTAAAACCTGCATTTGATAGTTTGCAAGCTGACGCTTGGGCTGATGCTGCTAAAGGTATCATGACTACAGATACCACACCAAAAGGTGCTTCTGAACAGTTTGAGTTAGATGGTGTAACTTACACCATGACAGGTATCAGTAAAGGTGCGGGTATGATTCGCCCAAATATGGCAACCATGTTATCTTTTGTGGCAACTGATGCACCTGTTGCGCGTGATCTTGTACAAAAGCTTTTAAAAGATGCCGCTAATCAGTCTTTTAACCGAATTACCATTGATGGCGATACTTCAACCAATGACTCTTGCATCTTTGTGGCAACAGGTCAGGCGGGTGGTCAGGAAATCCAGTCAGCAGATGATGTCCGTTATGCAATCGTTGCAGAAGTTTTGACTCGTGTCATGAAGCGCTTGGCTCAACTCATCGTGCGCGATGGTGAAGGCGCAACCAAATTTATTACTGTAACGGTTGAAGGTGGTCAAAACACCGATGAATGCTGTGAAGTTGCCTATAGCATTGCACATTCACCATTGGTTAAAACCGCAATTTTTGCATCAGATCCAAACTGGGGGCGTATTTTGTGTGCAATTGGCTATGCCAAAATTCAGGATTTGGATGTGGAAAAAGTTCAGGTCTGGCTGGATGAAGTTCAACTTTGCAAAGATGGTGGTGCAGCCGCAGACTATACTGAAGAAGCAGGCGCACGCGTAATGCAACAATCTGAAATGACCATTCGTGTCGATTTGGGGCGTGGTACAGCAAAAGATACCGTGTATACCTGTGATCTTTCTTATGATTACGTGAAAATCAATGCCGATTATCGTTCATAATTTAAGATTTTAATTTTTTAAAGCCTCATCATTTAGATGGGGCTTTATTTTTTTATGAGATAGATGCTTGAAAATAAGAGAAAAATGTTTAAAAAAAACACAACAATGATAAAAATGCTGAATAAATAGGCTTTTGAGTGAAGAAAAGCAAGTTTTTTTGATTTCAGGTATTGACCAAAACAGGACTCACGCCTAGAATGCACACCGTACCGCACGATGTGCGATACAGCGAAAGCTGAGATGAATCGGAGCATAGCACAGCCTGGTAGTGCACCTGGTTTGGGACCAGGGGGTCGTAGGTTCGAATCCTACTGCTCCGACCAATTCCTCAAGGCAGTCATCGCATGATGTTTTGTCATCGATTAAGCGCCTGTAGCTCAGTTGGATAGAGCATCCGCCTTCTAAGCGGATGGTCACAGGTTCGAATCCTGTCAGGCGCGCCATTTTTGGTAGTCTGGTAAATAGAACCAAAACACTGTGGTGGATGTAGCTCAGTTGGTAGAGCCCCGGATTGTGATTCCGGTTGTCGTGGGTTCGAGCCCCATCATTCACCCCAATTCGGAGCATAGCACAGCCTGGTAGTGCACCTGGTTTGGGACCAGGGGGTCGTAGGTTCGAATCCTACTGCTCCGACCAATTATTAAAGAATCCGCTTAAATGCGGTTTTTTTATGCCTAAAATTTCTTGCATTTCTATTTTATATACTATTCGCTATTCGCTATTCGCTATTCGCTATTCGCTATTCGCTATTCGCTATTCGCTATT